>NZ_WNJZ01000010.1 GCF_024433635.1 Ruminococcus sp. zg-924
TATCGTATTCAAACAAAAACAAAACTGACTCCGCTAGAAAAACGAAATCAGTTTGTTGCTTAAATTTTAATTTTAACTACATCAAGTAGGCTTTTTTGTACTGTCTGCATAACTTGGGGCAGTTCACAGTTCAAACGAGCTATTCAAGGGATTTATTTTTTAGTTTTTCAATGCCTAAAGAAACTTTTTTATTTTCTCCATATCAAAACACTCTTCGCCGATCTCGTCGACCTTTCCTTTATTAATTAAATCCTCGGTGTACTTGTAATAGGCATTGTAGTATTCAGCACAGGTATCCCACTCTGCCTTTTGGGAGTCGGTAAGTATGCTTTCGGAAACACCGTACTTACTGCAAAGTATATTGCCTAAGTATTCAGTAAACTTTTTTTGACCGTAAATATTAAGATGGTCAAGATTATAGAAATCATCAGGAGCTTCAAGACCGGTATCTTCAAAGTTTTTCTCAAAGTTAAGAAAATCATAGCCATATTCAGCTACTATATCAGCTGCGGTGTTAGTTCGCATAAATCTTGAAAGAGATTTTTTAGTTACTACGTGAGGAAATCTTGTAAAAACAACATTAGTAAGATTCTCGGATTTACAGTACTCAAGAAGCTCACGAAGATATGCTTCAGATTTTTGGGTGAGCGCCTTTTTTTGATTATTGTTTTTCAGGGTGTCATTATAGACCTTTTCCCTCGGCTTGAATATTTGAGATTTACTCTTAATACCCTTAAGCAGGTTATAACCCCTCAGCCTGTCCTGCATAATAGAAAGATTCCATTTCAAGCCGGCAGGCCAGTCATTCCATACAGAATGGTATTTTATAATAGGCACATAATGCTCAATCTGATTGTCAGGTGCAAAGCCCTGAACAAGCTCAATTTTATTACTGTCTAAAGGAATATTGTCAGCATAATTTCTGAAATTAGCTTCCTTTTCAAGTTGTTTGTCATTGCCGTAAAGCGCACCGTTTATTTCAACAACGATAAGCTTCGGGTGCTGCTGCTCTATTGCTGCCTTTATTTGGTTTTTGTAACTCGATATAATATTTGACTGCGTTGCAATAGGATAGCTTGTGAAGCCGAATTTTTCATAGGCGTATCCCGGTGCATAGCTTGAATAAATTTCGCTTGCTCCAATTAACACAACATCAATTGAATCCTTATCCTCAAGATAAAAGCCCTTGATACGCTCTCTGTTATGGTCAGCATGGCAAAGTACAAATTCCTGCAAAAATGCAGTCAGCAATACAATCGCTGTCAGAAGTGAAAGAACCTTTACAGCTCGGATAATATATTTTTTCTTTTTCATATGAACCTCTAAAACTGCATATATACAAAGTCGGCGGCATTAAAGCCTGAGCCATAAACGCCAAAAATGACAAGCGACATTACCGCTATAAACACAACTGCCCAGCGGATAATAAACGGCTTTTTGTCAAGCATACTCCGTATAGTTGTCTTTTCGTTGCGCTCCTGTATAAGACTGACAATGAATATAAGAATGACTCCCACCAAAAGCAACAGGTATTCTTTTTTGCCGAGTCCGAGCGTACTAATCTGCAAGTACCCTACTGAGAGATTTTGGTCTGTAAAGAACAGCCCAAAGGTATTTATAGCCTCAGAAAATGAAGGTGCAACATCAAAAACATAGCCGACAAGAACAACAATAAACGTCCTGAAAATTTGGAATACGGTGTACGGGAAAGACCGGGCGTTGATATGAAGCTTTTTATGAATCCATTCAAAAGTCGGCTTCATAAGAACAGACAGCATTATAATACCGCCGTTCCATACGCCGAACCCAATATACTTCCAATTTGCACCGTGCCATACGCCGACCATAAAGAACACAATAAAGGACGCTATACTTGTCGGAAGCACCTTAGCAATGTGCGCTCCGGCAACGGTTGAACCAAATTTTGTGGACTTCATCTTCTTGCTTATGTTTATAAAAAGCGATGACATTGCAAGCGGATAGAACAGGTAATTTTTAAACCAATTACCAAGCGACATATGCCATCTGCGCCAATACTCGTTGATATCCTTAGAGAAATACGGACGCTTGAAATTTTCCATCATATCTATACCGAATATCTGAGCAACGCCTCTCGAAATGTCGATACCACCGGAAAAATCTGCATAAAGCTGGAAAGCATAAAGCAAAATAGTAAACATAAGCGTCGTTCCGTTGTAGTCGCCGTAATTAGCAGTTACCGTATTGATTGCAATAACAGCTCGGTCGGCAAATATCATTTTCTTTACAAGTCCCCACAAAATCAACTGTAAGCCATGCTTAAAGCGTGTAAAATCAAAGCTGTGCGGCTCGTAAAGCTGATGAGCAAGTTGGTCGTAAATGCTGATAGGACCTTGAATAATCTGCGGAAAAAACGAAACAAACAAAGCAAACTTAAACGGATTTCGCTCGGCAGGGGTCTTTTCCCTATATACGTCTACTACATATCCCATTGACTGGAACGTGTAGAACGAAATGCCAAGCGGCAGGAAGAGGCTGAGGGTTGGAGCAGAAAAATCCATTCCAAAGGATGTGAAAATATCATTCAAACTTCCTGCAAAAAAGTTATAATACTTAAGAAAAGCAAGAATACCAAAATTCAGTACAAGCGCAAGTGCCATTACAAGGCGTTTTCTTGTCTTGATTTTGTCCTTATATTCCTTCTTCTTCTCCCTGCTCCATTCGTTTTTATTCTGTTTTATTATTGCCTTTGATGCAGTTGAAATTTTCTCAATCCATAAAGCTATAAGATATGTACTGAGGGTTGTAAACAATATAAAAGCTACATACTTATATCCTGCGAAAAGATAAAATACATAGCTTGCAACGAGTAGCACAACCCATTTTTGCTTTTTTAAAGGAAATAGAAAATACAACAGCATTGCAGCCAATACAAAAATTAAAAAGTTAAATGATGTATAGCTCAAAATATCTTCCTCTAATACAATTTATGGTGTGTTAAAAATATCGGTATAAATAAGATTGCGCAAAATTTTTAGTCCCTGTGCCTTAGAATAAAGAGATATAACAGGCATTTCTCTGCTAAGAAAAACAGCCATTCCCTCCATAGCAGAATATGCTCCCGTGCGGCAAAACACAAGCGTATCTCCTATTTCAAGCGAGTCAAACTGAGCATCTCTTGCAAGAATATCCGCTGTTGTGCAAAGGCTTCCGCAAAGAGTCCACTTCTGAAGCTTAGATTCTGCTGCTTCATTATTCTTAATATGTATGATTTTCGGAATCTGCATTCCCTGTATCTGACCGTCATACTTAAGCTGGTTAAGTCCTCCGTCACAAATTGCATAGTTTACTCCGCAATTAGTTTTAACGTCCATTACCCTTGTCAGGTAATAACCGCAGGAGGCGGCAAAAAATCTGCCCATCTCGACTGTCAGCTCATACCTATTTGAAATTTGCCTTACCTTGGCAGATATAGCCTCAAGGCGTTCCTGCTCAAGCTCGTCAGCGTTGTCCTTGAAATAGTCAACTGCAAGACCCGTGCCGTATTCAATTCGCTTAGTTTCAAATCCTGTTTCGGCTTTCAGTCTTTCAGCGAAGTGCGAAATGTAGTCAAGCTCCTTTTCGATTGCGGCAGGCTTGCGTTTTTGAGTTCCTGTGAAGTAATGCAGACCTACAAACTCAACGCCCTTATATTTGTGCCGGTTGTTAATAAGAGAGATAACGTCATTCTCGTCCATTCCAAATTGACTTCCGCCCGTAACACGGACAAGAACAGGCACTGTTATGCCTCTATTAATTGCACTGTTGTTAATAAGGGATACGTGGAGAAAGCTTTCTGCTGTAAAGGTACCGGCACCGTATTCCATAGCACGCTCAACATCTGCTGCGGTTTTGTTGACTCCTGAAAAAATGATTTTCGAGCTGTCAATTCCGGTTTTTATGCAGATTGTAAGCTCACCCGGACTGCACACCTCTATTTTATTAAACGTATCAGGAAGGCAACCGAGCAAAAACGGATTAGCTTTAATTGAAAAACACAGACCTGTTTTCTCACCAAACGCTTTTCTTACAAGATTAGCACGATTTAAGAATTCATCCTGATTAAAAATATATGACGGTGTTTTAACGTCAGCAAGAAGCTGCCTTAAAAGTGTTTCGTTCATAGAAAACCTCTTTATTATTCATCCTGAAGTTGCTCAATGAGAGCCATCATTGCCTTAGCGGAATTAAAGTTATCCGGAACAAGGTTGTTTGGCTTGATTTCAATGTCAAACGCATCATTAAGCTCGCCAACAAGCGCAACTATGTCAAAAGAGTCAAGTATGCCGTCTGTGATAAGCGCTGTTTCGTTTTCAAAATCTACGTCAGGTCTTAATTCGCCTAATATTTCCATTAATTCTTCCATTTTATTTACCTCTTTCTGTAATTTTAATTGTTTATTATGTTCTCTTGTAATTGTAATTATTTGAAATAAGTCTTTAATGCCTGCATATCAGTTTTGCCGTTTGGAAGCACTGGAAGTGCATCTAAATTTACAAGCTTTCTCGGCACCATAAACGCCGGCAGAATTCTTCTGAAATGCAGAACAATTTCTTTTGACGAAGCAATGCCTGTATAGAACAGGTACAAATGCTCCTTTTCTTTATTATACAAAGCACAGCAGTCTGAAATATTATCAAGCTGTTTTGCTGTTGCTTCTATTTCACCAAGCTCAATTCTGTGTCCCATATGCTTAATCTGACGGTCCATTCTTCCGTGAAACTCAAGAAGCCCGTCCTCGTTCCAGCTGCCGAGGTCACCTGTTTTGTAAATAAGCTCACGGTAGTTTTTATTCAGAGGATTCTGAATAAAGGATTCGTCAGTTTTTTCCGGATTGCCGTAATAGCCGAGCGCAAGAATCGGGCCTTTTACACAAATTTCGCCAATTTCGCCCTGCTGTGTTGCTGTTCCGTCTTCGTTGAGCAACATAATAGAGTAGTTCTTGTATGGAACGCCAATCGGCAAAACGGTATCGTCTGTAACCTCTTTATCAACAACATAATATGTGCAGGATGCGGTTGCCTCGGTAGGTCCGTACTGGTTAACATACATAACATCAGGCAAAGCCTGCTGCCATATTCTAAGGTATTTACCCGGCATTACTGAGCCTGAAAAACAAACCTTTTTAAGATATTCAGGCTTTAACACATCAAAAGCTCCAAGCTTTGCAGGAAGCTCAACTCCGGCAACACTCCAGCACAGAGCGGTTACCTTATTCTTATTGAGCGTATCAAAAAGCTGAGTCGGCATTGAAAACTCACTTTTAGGAATTATTACCGTTGAGGCTCCTGTTTTTATCGGCAGGTAGATATCACGTACTGCCGCAATATAGTCAAGAGGCGACTGGCTGCCGAATACATCGTTATCATCTACCTTAAGCACCTCGCTTACAGCGTCAATATAACACATAAGCGAATGATGAGAGGTAATTACGCCTTTTGGCACTCCTGTTGAACCTGAAGTAAAAATAACATAAAGCGGCGCCTGCTCATTTAAAAATGAAACAGCCTGAGCAAGCAGACTTTCGTTGCAGGGATAGTCAAGAATATCCTCCATAACAATTATTCTGCCGCTGAAATCGAGTGCACTTGCAATTTCAAGATGCTCTCTGTCAACAATCATATATTCTGCTTTAATAACATTTATGATTTGATTCAACCTTGCCTGCGGCATAGTCGCATCAATAGGTGCATAAAAACAGCCTGCCCTTACAATTCCGAGAAAGCAAGCCGGAGTAAAAATATGTCTGCCTGTCATAACAACAACAGGACTCCCCGCTGTCACAAATTCAGCAAGGTAAGAACCTATTGATTTGGTGTAGCGGTTGTATTCAGAAAAAGATATGCTCTTTTCAGAATCGGAAAAAGCAGTTTTGTTGGGATATTTTTCTGCTGTGCAGTTAAGCCAATCCAATACTGATATATTCATAAAATACCTCTGTTATATTTGCAGTTATTTTGCAAAACCTTGAAAAAGCCAATAAACCACAAGTTTCTTCATTATTCTTCATTATATTGTATGTTTTTTTGCTTTGATAGTCAAGGCTTTTTACCGCAAAGCCTTGAAAATATATCAAAATTATCTTTATCAAATATTCAGCAAGGTAATGCACGAAAAAGCCACACAATTTCAATGTTACTTTTTGACGATTTATATATATAAGAACGAATCCTTTTTAAAAGAATATTTTGTAGAACCTTAGAGATTGCACCGGATTGTTCTATTGATTATAGTACAATATAGTATATCGCAAACACTCCACTGTGTCAAGTGGGCAAGAAAAAACCGTCACACTTTCGTGGACGGTTAGGTGCATTGCCTTCGACGATTTCTTCAACCCCATCATTGTTTACTGCATAAACACCATTAAACGAACTTCCGTTGGTATATTTGGGACAATAAAGCGTATTGTTATGATATCCCATTCTTGCGCCGCTCAAGGTATTGTTATATGAATTCTCAATTTCATTTGCGCTGAAATCGCTTGCCGCTGGGTATTGCTGAGCACAGGAGCAGAAAGCTGCTGCGCAAGCAGCTGATAATAATATCGCAGTAATTTTTCTTAAAGTCTTCATATTGTCCTCCTTTTTCAGGAAAGTCGTCAATAAGACTTTATCCCAAACCTTTATTAATTAGTATTGTAGCCGTTTGGATGTGTGCTGTGCCATTTCCACGCAGTTTCAATTATCGTTGAGAGGTCGTCAAATTCAGGTTTCCAGCCAAGAACTTTCTTCGCCTTTTCGCTTGAAGCAATAAGTATTGCAGGGTCACCTGCACGGCGTTCCTCCTCAATCACCTTTATCTTCTTCCCTGTAACCTTCTTAGCTGTTTCAATCACTTCCCTAACAGAGAAGCCAACGCCATTGCCAAGGTTAAAAATATCGCTTTCACCACCGTTTAAAAGATACTCAACAGCTAAAATATGAGCCTGTGCAAGGTCGGTCACATGAATATAGTCACGAATACAGGTTCCGTCGGGAGTGTTATAGTCCGTTCCGAATATGCTTACGTGATCTCTCGTCCCGTTTGTCGCCTGCAAAATAATTGGGATAAGGTGTGTTTCAGGGTTGTGAGCCTCGCCTATTTTACCGCTTATATGCGCTCCGCAGGCATTGAAGTAGCGCAGAGAAACGTATTTTAAGCCGTGAGCTTGTTCTGTCCAATAGAACATTCTCTCCATAGCTCTTTTAGTTTCGCCGTAGCAGTTAGTTGGGTTGGTCGGGTCATTTTCAAGAATAGGAGTATGTATCGGCTCGCCATAGGTTGCCGCTGTTGATGAAAATACTATATTTTTTATTCCGTGTGCTACCAATGACTCAAGTAAAACCTTTGTACCGCACAGGTTATTATCGTAGTATTTAAGCGGATTTGTCATACTTTCACCGACAAGTGAATTTGCGGCAAAGTGTATCACGGCGTTTATACCCGTTTCCTTATCAAGAACGCTATTTATATCCGCACGATTACGCAGGTCACCCTTATAAACCTTAGCATCGGGATGAGCCGCCTCAATATAGCCTGTTTCAAAATTATCAAATATTACAACATCATTTCCTTTTTCAACAAGGCTATAAACTGTGTGTGAGCCGATATATCCTGCTCCGCCGAGCACAAGAATTTTCATTGTAAATCTCCTTTGTAATATATCTATAATTTAATTATCTAATAAAAAACATAAAATGTCAAATGTTTTTGTTTTATTGGCGTAATTTGGAAACTATTAACAGAATAAATTATTGTCAAGCTTTTTTTGCTTAATTTTTTGCGCTGTCCTAAAAACAAAACAGCACTGTTTTCTTTGACACAAATTTTAGATAAGCTATTTATTTTATAGAACATTTGTTCTATAATTATATTAGGCGGAGAAATTTGGCGGTACTGCTCTATTCAGTATCGCCGTAATATTTTTATTTGAGGTGATTTAATGGCATTACAAATTGATTATCCTATTACCGTCGACTTAAAAAAGCCGAATTGCATTCCGTCGTTTGCTGTTCAGGGTGACACAGCCGGCAGGCGACTGGTTGTAACGCTAACATCCGACGGTTCCGAGGCTGACATTTCAGATTGCTCAGCTCAGCTGAAATGCAGTTATAATAATGAAACAGTTGACATAGGTGAATGTGAGATTCTTGACAACCGAGTTATTGCGCCGCTTACAAGTGCTATGCTTGCTCATACGGGGAACCACAAGCTTCAGCTCACACTATTTGATAACACAGGTGCAGTAGTATCAAGTCCGATAATTTACATCTACGTTTCTGAATCTATCGGTGACGGAACAGCGGCAAACACACCTGAATTTTCAGCGCTCAACGCATTGACCTCAAGAATAGAAGCAACGCTTAACAACCCCGAAGTCGGAGAAAGCGAGGTTAAGGATTCAAGAGGCGGCTACAAGCTTCTTGGTGACAGAATTAATGCGATAGAAAAGTCCGCTTTAACTGCTCAGCGTTTTTTAAACGCCAAAAATTGCGTGAAGCAATCGGTCGGGTTTACGGCGGATAATATCGGCTCAGAGCACTTTCAAACAAACGGTTTAACGCTTACTGCTGAGGACGGATGCGTAGTTGCTCAAGGAACAACGGGGAATCCGGGCAGTGTTTACGCAATGTTTGATAAACCAATTCAAATTATGCGTGGCAGTAGTAAACAAATTCTCGTATCAATGAGGCTTAAAGCCGTTGAGAGCGATTTAAAGGTCTTCCCTATCGGCGGACGATATTTAGACTACTACAACTATTTGTGCGACAGCAACATTATACATTCAAACATAACCGAATATGTCGGGGCAAATTCATCCTGTCAAACTATATCCACAGGCGAATGGGTAACACTTTGGACACTTCTTGGCGACACAGGTCAGACATTTAAGCTTGGCGGTGATAAAACTGAATTTAACGGCTTAGGTGTTTACATTCCTGCTCCATCTGACGGCAGCGCACCCAAATTGATGATTCAAAGTGTGTGCGCCTATGTAAGCGATAGTGAGGAACGTGACTTATTGAGCGAGATAAAAGCCGACATAACATCAAACAGCTTCAGGATTACGGTTGCAGAAGGCAAGCTTGAAAATCACACAGCTGCTATTGATAATTTACAGACTGAAGTAAACAAAATGAGCCAAACACTCTTGACACACTCTACTGAAATCAAGAAGAACAGCGACAATGTTGCGGAGGTTAAGTCAGCTGTTGAAAACATTCAGAGGGATATTGCATCTATTACTTCCGATGTTTTGGCTGATAAACAGGCTTTTGAAGCTGTAAAATCCACTGTCAACGACAACAGTGAAAGGTTGACTGTTGCTGAAAATGATATTTCAGACGTTCAAGAGAGTGTTATGAGAATTAGCGAAGATATTGAAACACACACTAACACAGACACAGCGTTTAATACAAGAATAACTGACCTTGAGAACAAAGCTGCGACAGCATTAAAGGAAATATCAGACATAAAGGCTAACATCGGGTTGGGCGATGAAGTTGTCGGACTTCAAGTGGATTTTGAAAACAGGAAGTTCATGCGATTAGCCGGAGCTATTGATTTATCAGCCGGTACAGATTTTGATAAATTTAAAATGTATGGCGGCAGAAGGCGTTGTAATGTTGATGATGATGGTATAATCACCGCATATTACGGTGATGAAAATTATGCTGAAGATGGCTCTAACGGTCAGGTTATGGTTTATCAGCCTGCCTTTTACTACAAGGTTGTTCCTGTGATTTACGAGAAAAACAAATCGACAGGAATTGGCTATCATATGCGCAAAGCGAATTATTATGTTACATCAAGGCCGCACGATGGGTTTAAGCTTCATCCTGCATTTTTTGACGCTGACGGAAATGAAGTTGATTATATCTTATATTCTGCCTATGAAGGAAGTATGTATGAAGCCTCTACCAATAAATACATTACCGACGATTCAGATACATCAACAGATATAGATTTAAGTTCAGACCTAATCTGTTCCATATCAGGAATTAAACCGATTTCAGGCTTATATAAAAATCTTACCAGAGCAAATTTTGAAACTCTTTCGGCAAACAGAGGCACAGGCTGGCACTGTGATACTATTAAATCCGTATCTGCAAATCAATTATTAATGATGATTGAGCTTGGAACAATGAACATGCAATCGGCTATTGGTCCCGGTGTTGTTAATATTACAGACGATACAGCATACAACTGCTCTTCTATTACCGGCGCAACAAGTTTATTAGGTAACACAACCGGTCAGGCTATTCAGACGATGAATACAATCAACGGTAGTGGCAGCATATATACTGAATCCGGCAAGGTGTCAGTATCCTATCGTGGCATAGAGAATCCTTGGGGCAATATCTGGAAGTGTGTTAACGGTATTAACATCTGGGGTGACGGCAATATGGATGGCGGTCAACCTTTTATTGCCGACGACTTGAATTTTGCAGAGTCTACTCACAGCGACAATTACAAAGCTGCCGGTTTTACTATTCCAAGTGAAAGCGGATATATCAATGCAATGGGCTATGGAAAGGAAGAATACGATTGGCTGTTGATGCCTTCTGAAACAGGAGGAAATTCTTCACTTCCGGTTGGCGACTACTGCTATGCAACTGAAAACCTGAACGGATACAATATTGCACGAATTGGCGGCGGCTGGTATTATGACCGTATTGCCGGGGCTTGCTCATGGGCTTGCCATTACGGCGGTGGCACCCGTGGCAGAAATTTCGGAGGTCGATTGACTTTTATTCCGACAGCCGCAACATAATATCGTTTTTACTCAACATAGAACTATTAGACAAAACAGTGCTGTTGCAAATGACTATATTCATCTGCGGCAGCACTGTTTTTATTTATTTAATTTCAGAAAATTCTTTTTATTTTTTATCTAAAATCTTTTTTACTTTATTTAACACTACACTTATCAATTTACGATTCAAGAACAAAAATGCAGCAGTTCCGAAAACAAAATTCACTATATTCAAAACAAATTGCTGTTGAAAGCTTAAAATACACTCTACCGTTAAAATTCCTAAAACTACAAAAATATATTTGAAATCGTATTTTAGCTTTAAGAACTTCTGAACGCTTATCAAACGAAAAATGCACAGAAAAATATAGCTGACTAAAGTTGATATAGAAGCCGCATACAAGCCTATCCAATTTATAGCTACGATATCTATTACCAAATTCATTAACGCAGCCGCAATAGTAGTTGTTGCAACAATCTTTGTCTTTTTGTATGCCACATAAATTCCGCCCCAAAAAGCTGAAAGGCAATAAAAGAATATGCCCATATACAGAATCGGAATTTGGTTATAAGCCTCTGCATAATCTCCGTTTATCAGTAGCTTAAACAAAAGTGGAGTAATACCTATCAAGAATGCCATACAACCTGCTACAATATTGAAAAGAGTTGCAAACATTGAGGAATAATATCTTTCCACATCATCATCTTTTGATACCAATGTTGCATTCTCCTGCCAAGCCATATTAAATGTAGTCTGAGCAAATGATAATATGGACGGTATTTTATAAGCTACGGCATAAACCGCATTTGCCGCCAGACCCATAGAAAAGGTAATTATAATCCTATCGGAAACGTGCATTATCCACTGTGACAATGAATTTGGTACCATCGGCCAAGAGTAAGACAGCAGTCTCTTAAGCCTATGAAAGCTTAATTCACGTATGCTAATGTATCTAAATATATGCCCTTTTACCAGCAAGTAAGCTGATGATAGCAATTCGGCAACACACATTGCAGCAATTCCGCCAAACAGCCCCTCTTTTAACCAAAGAACAAGAACCAAAACAAGAATTATCTGACCTAATGCGCTTATTATAGAGCCAATGGCGTATGCGGTATTATCAGATAAACCTCTTATTATCTGTTTATTAGCATTTGAAATAATGTCGCAGAAGAAATATGCGGTTATTATGAGCTTAACCGGCAAATCAAGGTTATACATAAAAAACCACATAATAATCAATGCAACTGCTGAAACCGGAATGATAAACCCGTATATGTTAGTAATTATGGCTTTCTTTTCTTTCTCATCGTGTCGAACGTCAATCAGGTAACGAAACGCAGCCGACTGAATCTGAAGAGTTGCCGTTGGCAGAATTAACGATACAAGGGTCAATACCAAATCGTAGGTTCCGTACTCATTCTTCGTTAAAAAAGCTGTTAAGATAGGTAGTGTAATAAAAATTGCAAATTTCGGAAAGAAAGTTCCTATAGCTAAAATTGCAGTATTCTTCGCCAATGCCCCTTCTCTGCTCATAGTTGTTCAATCCCTCCGTTATTTCTTGAAATTGCAGAAATCACATTATAGATATTCTTGCTATTGACTCGCCCTGTTCGTCTTCAATTATTAAGTCACTTGCAATATCTTCTGCAAGCTCTTCCGGATTTGTTCCGTCTTTGCATCTGTACCAAATTGTTGCAAGTACCTGTGCTGTTGTTCCGTCTGCGCCCACTGTATCCCCGATGTTACACATAGGAATTATTTTAATAACTTCTTCTCTTTCGCTAACCTTATCAACACCGTCAAATCTATGTACAACTTTTCCTGTTGTTCCAATTACTTTAACCATTGCGCAGTCATTTTCAAAATACGGTGTTTCTTTATCTAATTTCCAAGAATCTCTGCAATTTCCGCTAACTGCAAATTCGATAAGCAACGCCATTTCATCTACCTTATTCTGATCCTGGATTAAAATATAATGATGACCTCCGCTCGGTCTGAAACACATTTCACAGAAATAGAATGATTTATTATCTACAAAAGTCTGAAAAGCTATCATACCGTTATTGAAACCATTTTTTTGCAGCATACCTATTACTGCATCATTTACCTCATTAATATATCTATCTGTATATTTTGAAGGGTATAAAGTATACGAAGTAATGGATGAACCGGTATCTTCTGAAATATGTAATTTTCTTTCGCAGGTAGTGGTAAGCCTGACATCTCCGTTTGCCGCAAAATAGGACGTTGCTATATTTTCACAGTCCATAAACTTTTCTACGATAACAACGCCAATGGAAGAAAAAGACATAGCGTATGAAAATGCATCATCAATGTTCTTTTCATCAATACACTTGACAACGCCTCTTGAGCCGCTGTTATCTGCAGGCTTTAAAATCACCGGATAGCCATGCTTTTCCGCTTCTTTTTTTGCTTCCTCCAAAGTAGTAACTTCTCTGCCGGGTATAACCGGAACACCTGCGTCAACACAGGCTTTTTTGAAAGCGGATTTATCTGTGGCAATTTTAAATTGATGGCTGCCACCGTAGCACGGTAGTCCACCTTTTTCGCATATTTCTTTATAGTATTCAAGATATGAATCTGTAAAGCCTGTCAAAACTCCGTCAATATGCTCCTGATTAATCAATTCCAGCACTTTATCAATATCTGAGAAACTGATGTTGTAATATTTATTTGCAATCTGCTTTGCAGGCGAAACCTCATAAGATCTGTTATCTATAACGATGGTGTATACACCCAACTCTTTTGCCCTGACAACAATATCCTTCATTATAGCTTTTCCGCCAAGAACCAACAATTTTTTTCCCTTAAGTGAACTCATACTTTTGTCTCCATTCTGCTATGCTCGGACTCATTCACAAATGCGTCAAAATATTCTTGTTCAATATCGTCATGCGTAATCGCACGTCCATCGCTGCTGTATCCCATAAATGTGCCGATTTTTGCGTTTGCCCGCATACTTGACATTTTGGGGTCAAGTGCATATCTAAACAGATTAAAAACCATTTTGCAATCCACAATGAAGCTCAAGTTTTCAACATACCACACATCATTGTCAAAGCGTTCCTGCCAAGTCCACGCCGTGTTTGTAAGCTTCCTTGGAGGACATTCCAAACCCGGCCTAACCATAAATCTACACCTATGGTGCTTATTAAAACGAATAAGATATTGAGGAAGCAGTGGTCTTGGACCAATCAGGCTCATATCTCCTTTTAAGATACTCCAAAAATTGAGCAACTCATCCAGAGAAGTTTTTCTGACAAATGTTCCGAATTTTGTTACACGCTGAGAGGCAGGAAGTAAATCTCCGTTTTCATCCCTGTCATTGCGCATATTTCTGAACTTTACGATTGTAAACACCTTTTCATTTTTTCCGATGCGCTGTTGCTTAAAAAAGATAGGAGATCCAACATCAAAAAACGTAATAATTCCGATTACAAAATTAATAGGTAATGTAATTATAAGTACAAGAGCTGAGAATAATATATCTATTATTCTTTTAACATAACGGGCATAGAAAGTACTACTGGGTACAATTTCTGCGCAATGCAGGTTGATCTCAGGTAATCTTTCTTCTGCTAAATTTTCAGCTAATTTTCTCCGCTGTTCAGTTGTCAAATCTTCCCATTTCATTGATACTGTTTCCTTTCATCTATAAATGAACAGAATATCATAATGATTCCTCGTTATTAATTAAGTCTACGCTTGCTATTCTCGGCTCAAAGCAACAGCACGGTCTTACACAAACAATCCTTACTCCGCTTGCTCTTTGAGGTCCAACCTTCAAAAATGTTGCAAGAACACTTGTATTTCCATGTAAACCAAGCGGTCCAACATCAGACTCATTTACTCTGCGGGTTATCTCTTTCTCCATTTCGCTCTGATAATCGTATGTCCCGTCAACTAATGCCTGCATCATCATAGATGAAGCCTCAAAATGAGATCTGCCTATCCCCACTGCAAGCGTGCATGGAGAACAACCAAGCTGAGCAACCGCTTCTTTTGACCACGATACAATTTCATCAATAACAACCTGTGTATTATGTTTGTGAAAAACTCTGTATGTTTTTGCTCTTATTGCAGGTCCACCGCCAAACATCATAATATGAAGGCGGATAACATCTTCTTCTGTTCTTCTTACTAAAATCGGAGAAGGCTCCACCCCTGCTGAATCGGGATTAAGTCCGCCTGACTGATCTATACGGTGACTGTCATCACCCATAATGCCCATAGGGCGACCCGGTAGCTTCCGCAAGCCTTCCTGTACGCCTTTTTTGATTGCATCAAGCATATTGCCTGTAACAGCAGAATTCGGACCGACCTCCAGCACTAAATGCGGAATACCTGAATCGTCGCACAAAGGGCTATGGTTCTTCTCAGCAGCCTCTGCATTTTCAAGAATTGTCTCCATAACCCACTTTGCTTTTTCATTTGTTTCTGCCGCTATTGCACGGCAATAGGCATCTTTCTTATCCTGTTTAAAGGTAGAACCGGCAGCAACAAGGGTATTTTTTACCAACTCTATGATACGTTCATTATCCATCAGTAAATACTCCTTCCATGCGCTGCGGCTATAATTGCAGGGTAACGGTCAACCTTTAACCGATATAACGCTTCCATTCCCAATTCAGGAAAAGCAACCAATTCCTGCTCTAAAGTTTTTTCACCCAAAAGCGCTGTAACCGGTGGGATAACTGCGTAAACCGAATTATATTTCTCTAAAGCTCTAACCGTTTCAGTATGAATTGCTCCCTTTCCGAGATGAAGCCTTACCCCCATCTTAGACAAAGGCCCAATACTCGATTCAATCTCCAGTTTATTGCTGGACGTTGGACCAACGCCTGCCGGGCTGACAGCGGTGTGAAAGATAACACTCCCCTGTAAATCTACATTGGATTCCCCACATACAATTCTGGGCAGTACAGCATCACGACCACAAAAAATATTGCCTGAAATGTAAATCATATCTCCAACATTCAGGCTCTGTATTACTTCGTCAGTAATTGGTGTGCAGATTTCCATAGCTATATCCTCACTCGTTTACCGCAAACAATTTAATGTATGCAGCCTCGTTTTCGATTACACCGTAAGCTCTCGCACGCATATAAATTTTTGTTGCCCAGTTTGTATGCGGCTTAATCTCATTCATCTTATTTAAACCGGAACCCTTTACAACTCCACCCTGCTGATTTCCGAGTATCATACAAGCATCATCGTATTCCTCTTTTGTAACAGCCATCAGAGCATTAACAAATTTTATATGAGTTGGGTGAATAACTGTTCTACCTACAAAGCCGTTGGCCTTATCAAGAATTACCTCACGAAGCAAGCCGTCAACCTCGTTATTAACGATTGGAAGACGCTTCATTAAATAATCTTCAAAATTATGCTTCGGCAATTCCTCAAACATCAATCTTTTCGGAGCACGGAAATACTCCCAAACCGGACCGGATATAACATAATCGTTATTTCTTCCGCAAACATTAATGATATCCGATAAACATTCACGAACAGTCATAATATCATAAATTGAATAGTCTACGCCTCTGCGCACACCAAACACTGAGGAAAAATCAGTTCCGCCAACACGAACCTGAAGAACGAGGTCATGGTATTTATCAAGAATTTTTTTAATTCCTACAAGCTCCTGCATTCTTGTTTCTTTATAAGCCACTTCAGGATCCTCAATGATTGGCATTCCATATAGAATCTCTCCGAAGCGCTCATTTAAGTCTTTAAGATATGCGTAATATTCATATCCGTTTTCTGCATTGAACTTTGGGAAATTGATTCCGCAGAGGGATTTAACCTGATGCTTTGTCAAGTTTTCTCCGAAATGTTTGAATTGCTCCAAATTGCGTACACGCACAAAAATCAACGGGACTCTCTGTGGGGATAATGCTCCGTTCTCAACAGCTGATGTAACCGTATCAAGCAATTTATGTACATTCTCCTCGGCTTCCGGAACCCGCTCCTCGGGACAAGCGTCTTCAAAGCATAACACAATAGTAGTTAACCCCGGCATTGCTCCCGACAAAATCTTAGGAGCGAAATCCTTTGTGCCTGGCATATACATGGTTGCACCAAGGCAATATTGAAGCAATTCACGCTCAGTATACTTATCAAAATTCTCCGGCTCAACAACAAAGCTGAAATCCGAATTATAAAGATGATGTCTCATATTCCTCTAATATCCCTCTCATTTTTAATTCATTATAAAATTCTTTATTTAATACTTCCCTTAGGTGACTGAACAGCCTCCGGATAATACTCATCAATCATACGCTTTACAAGACTAACCTGCTTAGCACGTTTTCTTGCATCGTCCTCTGTTGAGTCCCAACTGTGAGTCTGTGCAACAGAGCCGCCTGTCTTTAAATATATTGGAGCAGCAATACGAATCATTTCGGGCACCTCATAGTGACGAATGAAGCCGCCTGTTGATTTCGGGTTTTCTGTATGTATATCAATCGGGCAATCTACTGCCTGACGCATTGCAGCGAGCATCTGCAGCTGAATATCTCGCACAGGATTGATTGAATCTGCCCCGATTGTTTCCAAAAGCTTTGCGGAACACGGATTGCCGTGACCGGCATGTGCAGAAATTTTAAAATGGCAGTCTGCCGGAATCTCTCCTGCTTTACGCATCTCGTTGAGCAGCCACAAACAACCCTCGTCATAAACAAGGAAGCCTCGGCAGCCTAATTTTGCCGCTCTCTTTACATCTTCAACTGCTCTTACAATCTGCTCCTGACCACGAAGTCTGTATCCCATTCTAACTCCCTCAGGTGTATTGACAGACGCACTTGTATCAGTAGTTGCTCTGGGTCCTATTGCAAGAATCAGGTCAGTACCGTAATCTGCAGCATATTCCACCATCTTGGCAATCTCGTTATCTGTCAGGCGCATAATTCCTTGAGTCTGCGTTACACGATGTAGAGCAATGCCGTAGCTGTCCATTGCATCAAGCAAAGCTTTCATAACCTTAGGACCCTGAATACCGGGCACTTCAAAACGGTACTGTCCGCCGTCCGAAAAACGTTTTTCCGACATTGGAAGATTGTAAGCGTCACCCTCCGGCAGGTTAATAGATTTCAGAAACGCTCTTGTTTGTTCCATACTGTTCATTTATTTATCCTCCTTACGGTTCAGTTCGTTTATCAAATTATCAATAGCCTCTCTATGAGAAAAGTCAAGCGGCGGCAATTTTCCGCTTAAACCCTTGTGAATTCTGACATCAATAAATCCAGCCTTGTCTGAATATTGAAGCTGTTTCAATGCATCAATCAGCTCATACTCGTTTTCTGCAGCCTTGCCGACGGTAGCATAGCCGCAGGCTGCTGCAATAGAAGTAAAATCTATCAGATGTCCTGCTGAAGGCTGACCGCCAACAGATTCGTGAGCTCCGTTATTCAGCACAACGTGGATAAAATTCGGAGCCTTTATCTTACTGACCATAGTCATAGCACCCATATGCATCATAGCAGCAGAGTCGCCATCCAAACATACAACCTTACGTTCCGGCTTTGAAATTGCTATGCCCAAAGCTACCGATGAAGCATGTCCCATAGAACCTACGTTCAGGAAATCACACTCTTTTCCCTCACCTCTGCGTTCTCTGAGAAAAAACAACTCTCTTGTTGCCCGTCCTGTTGTAGCAGAGTAAATTGTATCCTTCGGCATATGGTCAAGAATAACCTCTATTGCCTGCTCTCTGCTCATTGGATATATGTCATCCTTGTTGTTTCCTTTTTCGCCTGCCATAACGCCTTTCGGCGCAATCAGACCATAAGGTTTGCGGCTCTTGCGAGCCTCCTCAACAGCCTTACGAACAGCTAATGCTGCTGCGTCGTCATCATCTTCAAGAACAGCATAAGGAATGTGCATTACCTCAAGCAGCTTTGTAGTAATTTCTCCCTGAAGCTCGTGCTGCGCCCAATCCCCTGTGCCGGGCTGACCTCTCCATCCAATTAACAGCAGCATCGGGACAGCATACACGTTTTCATCCACAAGCGAAGCTATCGGATTAACTGTGTTGCCTATACCGGAATTCTGCATATATACAAGCGGAATCTCTTCAGTTGCAAAATAATGACCGGACGCTATTCCGATTGCATTTCCTTCATTAGCCGCAATTATGTTTCTGTCATTCGGCACATTTTTTAAAATATAATTGCAAAATCCATTCAAGTAAGAATCCGGCACTCCCGTAAAGAAAGACACACCGTTCTTATTAAGCTCACCACAAAATCGTTCTTGATTTAACATGTTTCCTCCTAATTCATTGCATCGCCGTAAAACCTAAAATACTCCGGACTGTCTGCTTTGCATAACTTCCACGCAGACTTAAATGCGTCTACTAACTCGTCCGGAAGCGGTCCCTGCTTTATCGTTTCCATATTTTGCTTAAGGTGATTAAGCTTTGATGCACCTATGATAATTGCATCGCCTCTTTCGCTCTTTAGCATAGAATGAAACGCCATCCAGCGATAGGTTGCTTCAATAATGCTGATATCGCTATTTTCGCATACTGATTTCAGCTCATTTACCGCTTTAAAGAAACTCTCTTTCCAATAACGCTTCTGGTAGTTTGGTCGGTGAGTAAATCTGCCGTCAGTCGGAGCATCTTCAAAATTACTGTATCTGCCCGTAAGCAGACCGCCTGCCATAGGATTATACGCACAAAATCTTATACCAAAATAATTAAGTGCATCATCAAGTTCTGTTTCAGCTTTTCTTGTCAGCGGATTATAAATGCCCTCATATACCGTAGGAAGAACCCAACCGTTGCTTTTACATTTATGATAAACATCAGCTACCAGCCATGCCGGAAAGTTACTAAGTCCAAGTTCGGAAAATTTTCCTTGCTGATGCAAATCGGCACACGCTTCAAGCACCGACTCAATTGGTGTTTTTGAATCAGGAAAATGCAGATAGAACGTGTCAACGCAATCCACACCCAATCTGCTCAGAGATTCGTTAAGCTGTGCATATGCCGCAGCTCCGTCCAGCTTGCCAGTGATACGTGGATTAACCTTGGTAGAAATTTTAACGTTATCGCTGCCAAGCTCTTTTAAAGCAGCTCCTATAAGCTGCTCACTTTGACCCTCGTTATACACATAGGCTGTATCAAGCTCAGAAAATCCGTAATCAATAAAGGTTTTTATCATTTGAACAACATCATCGCCGAACACGGATTCTCCGAATGTCATCGTGCCGAGTATGAAATTTTGTACACCCACAGTACATCACTCCTTGAAAAATAATGTCTTCGAATCAATCTCTGTATGCTGTCCAAAGCTTGTAAGACAGCTAATCAAATGCTCCAATGATTCATCATCAACAAGCCCTTTGGCACAGGTCTTTAATTTCTCGATAATGTCCTCTTTTTGTAAAGGCTTTTCAGGGTCGCCTTTTGGCACTGAAACAGTTTCACTTATATACGAGTCATCTTCAAGAAAGACAGTTACCTTTGTACCTCGAATTCCTTTGCTTCGGTTTTCCATAGTTTCATCAGGTATCAAATTGATTATTTGAATCATTGATATAACCTCATCCACCATTTTAGGCGGATTCATATAGTCAACTCCATACTCACCGTACAAAAGCGCACATGCTAAGGTATAGTGAATTGAGAATTTTGTTTCGTCTGCATCCTTTGGAAAACGAATCTGTCCTGCCAGCTTTATAGCATTAGGATATATATTCACTTGAACTTTTTTAATTTTATCGGAAGAAACCCTTCGATGAAGGTTAATTGCCGCCTCTATTCCGCAGTGTGTGTGTCTGCAAGACGGATAAAGCTTAAAATAGCAGTCATGAATCAATAATTTTCCTGAGTTATCGTCAGTAATCATTGTTTCATCTATCTTTTCAGTCACAGCCTTAAACCATCCGTGAGGTCCTTCTAAGCAATTCAGCGGTCCTTTTACGCCTTCCTTGGCAAGACGAGCCGCAAATACACCTGTTTCTGCCGCCTTTGCCGGATTAATCGGCTTTATCATTTGTCTTGATTCGCTATATGTCAAAAGTCCACTTGACATCGTGCAAGCTAATGCCATAGCACTTTCTATTCCTTTTGCGTCTAATCCAATAAGCTTAGCGCAAGCCGCCGCACAAGCCGGAGCTCCCGCCATACCTGTTGAATGGAAGGATCTGTCCACCATACCGGGCTGTGCTGCTGAGGAAATACGAATATACACCTCATATCCGGCAGCTATTGCAGTCAGAATTTCATCCTGCTTTTTTTTCTCAGACTCAGCTAAAGCCAACACTGCAGGTATTATGTGAACGCCAACATGCCCCATAGCTTTTTTATTACCATCATCAAGTTCGGCACCGTGACCGTAAAGCGAATTCATAAAAGCCGCAGCTCGTGCCGGAATTTTTCGGTTTGACATCAGAACCGACGACTCTTCCGTGCCGCCCTGTGCAAAGACCGTATTCCGCACACATTTATTAAATTCGGTATTTTGTTTATACCCCGCAAATGCTGCCGCAAAAAAATCTAATAAAAGCAATCTAAGCTGATTTATATCGGCATCAGATAACCGATTAATCTTTTCAACCTTTTCGCTCAGAAACGCAGATATTTCCATACTCATTCCGGCACTCCTATTTCTAACATTTAATATCCTGCTCTCAGTATATGTGATTGGTGTGAATACCTTCGTCTTGCTTCTTTATATGCGCTGTTTATAACAATACAAGACAGAATATACAGCGTAAACAGAACGATATCATAAAACGGAATCTCAAAAAAGGCATACATCACTGTGAAAAATTGAGAGAAAATCGCTACCATAACGGCACATTTTGCTTTATTGTTTGTCATGTTTTTTACATACTTCACGCAGATATAAATCGTCCTATACAACGTAACAAGCACAGGTATCATATTCATTGTAAATCCGACAATACCGGTTTCACACAGCCACTGCAAATAGTCCATATTTACTTCGTGTCCGGAAGCATAGCCAAAAACTGTTGTAGTTAAGGAATTAAATGATTTCCAGCCTATGCCGAAAAGCTTATGCTTCTCAAACTCTGCCCACGCATAGTCATACAAAACGCTTCTGCCTGAATCGTAACTTTCGCCGCTGTTTACGTTGTCGAGAAATTGCGCTAATCTATAAAACAAGTCGCTGTCGGGGTTGTTAGATATATAGTAAGTCAGAATATAATAACCTAATACAACAACCACAAGAAAAACACCGAGTCTTATCCACTGTTTTTTCGAAGCAAACATAACACAAACTACCAAGAAAAAAGCAATAAACGATAAGAATATAACCGCCTTTTTTTGTGAGAGCAATAAGGGTATAAGCAATACGATAATCAAGCATATTACAAACACATTCTTTTTTCGATTGATTATTTGCCAAAGCAGCAGCGCAACAATAGTAATAGAAAGCAAAGCCGCTATTTCGTGTGGATTAAAAATCAGTCCAAAATAATAGCCTTGGTTATAGTAGTGGTTTGCAACATATGAATATGAATCATTTAACAACGAAAAGTAAATATTGTTGAAGGTATCCTTTAAAAAATATTGCAAAAAAACAAAAACAGCGTATATAACGGTTAGCTTTATCAAGAATCGATATACATCATAATATTTCTCGATTGCATAATCGACAAAGAAAACATAGCTGGTTATCAATATCATTACCAAAACTCGACCTATTCGCCCAACAGACGGATTATGGAATAAAACGCTAAAAAACAGGTTGGATATATACAATAACCAAACTGCAGCAGATGTATTAAAACTGATTTTTCCTTTATTAATAAAAAAGAGTAATCCAACTACCAAAAAAATCACTTCATAAAAGGGGCTACTCAAAACCCCTTCAAACAACCATTTCAGGCTAGCCGTGATAAGTAATATGCATAAGGGAATTATTTGTTTATCAAGCGTAATTTTCCCCAATTTGTACATAAATCCTACTCCTGTCAATTAATAGACGCTGCAATTTTTAAAATATTGCTGCATATATACTCCATGTCCGCTTCGTCATATCTCTGGTCGCACGGCAAAGGCAAAATATTTTTTGCCAGCTGATGCTCATAATATGTTTCGGGAAGCTCCTCTAACACATTCGGCCATAGGGTTGGCACATATATCTTCTGAGCAATCAGTTTTTTACGAACCTGTGCACCATTTTCAAGAAAAAGCGGATAAGCAAAAGCACCGTCAGCACTGTTAAGGTTCAGTAAATTTATCTCACAAAGATGCTTTTTAAGATAATCAAAATTCGCTGTGCGAATATTTTTTACCTGCTCGTAATCAACTGCATGCAACAGATTCTCTGTCAGCTTTGACATTCTCATTATCGGAGCGGTGTCAAACAGCTTGTTATTCTCTACATATTCACTGTAAAATTCCGACGCTGTGCGCTCAAAGCGACCGAGTAAAAAGCGCATTCGCTCAAAAGATTCATCCTGCTGCAGCGGCTTTTCGAGCCTTGCGTCCGTATAGAGAAACGCTCCGTCCGGCACGCCGAAGAATTTGCGGCACGTATAGAGAGAATCTACTCCGTCTAATGGTATTTCAAAATATGCCTGTGCATAATCAACGATTACTCTTTGATATTTATTGCAAATGCGGCGTATGTCTTCCTTAACAAGCTGACCGTAAATATCAGCAAGATAGAGCCATTCATCTTCCATCAGGTCGATTTCTTCAGGTAGGAAATGCTCGTCAATATGATAGTAACGGATTTCAACATTCTGCTGTTTGCAGAGATTGAATACCGAGTCACACATAAAATAAGGAAGCGCCATTTTATTTATTTTTCTTGCCTGAATCAGATACGCCAGTGCATTTCTTCCGCAATTCAATGCGATTGCCTCTTCATGCAGCATTTTTCCGGCATAGTGATCCAACTCGATAAATCCGCCTATTTCTTTCATATAAAATAGTCCTTTTCTGTTTCTTCGGTTAATTAAACTGAAATTCTATTACGCTAAGTCTATATGAAGCCATTCTTGTGCTCGTGACATAACTTCATCAAGTTCTTCTCGTGAATCAAATCTAAGGAACATATCGCCCAAAGCCATATTTGCTCCGGTAAACGGTTTGACAAAATCGCCTATTTTAGCAGATAGTTCAACCATCTTTACATATTTATCTTGAATTTCCTGATCAATTCTGATTTCTTTTAATACACCACTCTGTCCGGGTCTTGCGTGAATAACCATTTCACACCAATGACCATCGCATTGTGTCTGCTTAATTTCTGTTACAGGAATTCCTACCGCTTTTCTAACTTCGTTTTCAATTAAATCAATGCCATAGGCTTCTCTCTGTAGCTCTGCAATTTTACAACCACCGCCTCGTGTAGAAACCTCCATAATATAAGGTTTACCGTTTGCTCCTACACAAGTTTCTATATTATATATTCCTGTAGTCATACCAAGAATCTTAATAAGACGCTGAATTTCTTTGGTCAGGTATCTCTGATTCTCATTCTTCATAGTCGAAGGCCAAATAATCATTGAAGGTGTATATGGATTATCAGCATCTTTATCAAATAATTGATCAGAATAAGTGCAATACTTAAGTTCACCATTAACAGAAAATGGATCTGTGCTGGAATGGTAACCGTCAAAAGTCAAGAAATCTTCAATAATGAAAGAACCGCCCATAGATTCTTCCATTGCTATATTAATTGCCGGACGCAACATTTCCGGAGTATCAACTCGTGTAACACCCTTACTTCCTGCAGAATCAACAGGCTTTACAATCACCGGCCATGTAAAGAAATCAATATCTTCAAAAGGCTTATCAGCATCTATATATCTCTTGGCATGAGGAGTATTAAAACCGTTATCTGTCAAGAATTGTCTGAAAAGTCCTTTATCCTGCAAAATTGAAACAGCTTCATAAGATCCCTGAAACGGCAAGCCCATTTTCTCAGCTACATAAGCCGCCGTTACTACACCCGGATCACAGGCAAACGACATAATACCGTCAATATTTAATTCTTTAGCACATTCTAAAACCGCTTCTTTATCTATAACACTGATATTGTGATATTCATCAGAATGTTTGTGTGCAATATTATCCGGAAGATAATCTGCTGTAATAACATATACACCAAGCTTGTGAGCCGCCTTTATCACAGGAAGCAAATAACGGCCACCGCCAAGCAGCAATAATTTTTTCATCTCAATTTACCCTCTGTTTCTTTTTCAATTTTCCGATATTTAAAATCAAATGTACAACCCACGCAAAAATAACGCTTGCAACCAGCGTAATCAAGAATCTTGTTCCTGCGTGATAAATCAGCCAGCCTTTAAGCTCAGTGCTTACTACTCCTGCAATAACAGGAAGTCCCTCATAGACAAAAGCGTGTGTCATATAAAGCTCGAATGAAACATTGCCAAGGAACTGCCAAAAACGTCCCTTTGCAATTTTAGATACTATTCCGGCATCTTCATTATACGCAATTATAATGAGCGATACAGGAACAAACCAAATCCAAGCGCTCCAAACTGAACTGTGGATAAAATTATTTACCAAAAAGAAGCCAATAAAAGCAAGAAAAGCAACTATCTCCAATATGCTTTTGTTAAGGTTGCTGATTTTTTCTCGAATTGCAGGCATATATTCGCAAAGCAAAATTCCAAGTAAACCTTCTCCGAAGATACGGAAATACGGATTTATATACGTAAGGTAAAGTTGACAGTCAGATAAAGCGTTTATATCAACAACAAGACATACCGCAAGCTGAATTAGATAAGCTATTGCGCAAACTACTGAAATAAAAAGCAAAGCTTTTCTATTGCTATTTCTTTTATCACATATATTACTGTTTTTATTTTTCAGGCTTTTAACTATGAAATAGCCAACAATATAGAATATAAAAAGAACAGAAATATACCATGACGGACCGTGGAATGAATAGAACACACTCTCAACAGGAACAAAAGCTTTAAGCATTGTTATATTCAGTACAGCATTTATTATCCATTGCGTACTGCCGATTGCTACTCCTTCATTAACCGTATCGTTCAGGATAAAAGAACAACCAACAGCGAGAATAAATACAAATAAAGTCAACGGATATATCCTTTTAAGCTTTCCTTTTATATACTTATTAAAAGGAAGCTCTTTCCACGTGTAGGCAAGCAAAAAACCGGACATTATGAAGAAAAACGATGTACAGCGTGAACCGTATTTCATAAAGTGGTCATAAAACGTCGCCCAGAACGGATTACTTGCATCGGACAAATAGGACATATGTGAAAACAAAATTCCAAGCGCACATATTCCTCTAAATGCGTTGTATGATTTAATCTGTCTTTTCTTTTCAATGCCGTGCATACATCTTACCTCAAAATTACATCGCAGATTTTGTCTGCTTCTTCAAGAGTTAAATCAGCGTACATTGGCAAGGTTAAAACACAATCAGCAGCGTGAGCTGATACAGGAACATCAGCGTTGCCGTATTTCTCAGCAAAGCAAGCAAATTTATTTGTTATCGGATAGAAATACTTTCTTGGAAAAATGTTTTCCGCTTCAAGCTTAGCTTTGATTTCGTCACGGTTCTCATTGTAACCGTCGAAAATAACCGGATAATATGCATAATTCCAAACAAGACCCTCTTCAGGCTTTATTAACTTAATGCCCTTAACACCATCCAAACGCTCTGTGAAACGGTCACCAATGATTTTACGCTTTGCGATTTCCTCGTCTATATGACGAAGATTGCAGATACCCATAACTGCTTCAAACTCATTCATACGTGCATTGGTACCTACATAATCAGCAGTTTCCTGACCGGTGAAACCGAAGTTAACAATATATTGCATTGCCTTGAATAGCTCAGGGTCTTTATATGTAACAAGTCCGCCTTCAATAGTATGGAACACCTTAGTGGCGTGTGTACTGAACATTGCTGCATCACCAAAGTTTGCTGAGCTTACACCATTCAAGGTTACACCAAAGGCATGAGCAGCGTCATAAACAACCTTAAGGTTATGCTTTTTTGCAATCTCATCAATCGCCCTGACATCACAGAGGAAACCGTAAACATGTGTTGCTACAATTGCAACAGTTTTATCAGTTATGGCTGATTCAATCAATTCCGGATTGATTGTGTAGTTATCTTCTTTAACATCTACAAAAACAGGCTCAAGACCGTTGCGTACAATAGCTTCTGTTGTGGATATATGTGTGTACGCTGTTGTGATAACCTCGCCCTTAACACCATTCGGCATAGTCTTATTTAAATCAAGGCTCTGCAAAGCGACCTCCATTGCAACATGACCGTTAGCAAAAAGCCAAACATTATCACAACCCAGATATTTCTTAAGATTTTCTTCAAATTCTACAGAAGCGGTTCCTCTGTTGGACAGCCAGCGGCTTTCCCAAACAGGACGTAGAGCTTCTATATACTCTTCAAAAGGCGGCATAGATGATTTAGTAACATTGATTCTGCTCATTAAATTTATCTCCTCTGCACTGTTGAATTTATATGCTAATTAATTTTAGTAATTGAAATTGCAGTCGCTTTCCGCTAAGGAAGGAGCGTTCTGATCCTTTGGTGAAAGCACTGGATTGTCCTCTTTCCAGTCAACTCCGATTGCGGGTTCGTCAAACCTGATGTTCCTGTCTGATTCAGGTGCATACGGTGCGTCAACATAATACTGTATCTCACTGTATTCTGTTCTTGAAATTACTCCGTGAGCAAAACCTTTTGGCAGATAAAGCTGTTTCTTATTCTCTGCCGACAGCTCAACCATTACCCATTTCAGATATGTAGGAGAGCCTTTTCTCAAATCCACTGCAACATCATCGACTATGCCGCTGATGCATTTTACAAGCTTAGCCTGGGCGTGAGGTTCATTCTGAAAATGTAAGCCTCTGACAACGCCTTTTTTGAGGTTGATAATGTGATTTTCCTGCTTCACATCAAGCTCAATTCCAACTTCCTTTAAGGATTTCCAACTGAAAGCTTCAAAAAATGCTCCCCTGTTATCTTCAAAAGTTTTTGGAGTAAGAATTAAAACTTCCGGCAAAGCTGTTTCTTCTACTGTGTACATAAGCTCTCTCCTCAAATTTTACTTAAAACATCTTTGTGTATTTCTTCTATACTTCTCATACCGTTACCGCAGCAGCACTCAATTTCTTTCCAGCCAAGCTTTTTACTACAATAAGCGGCAGCCTTTCTGCTGCGATTCAAATAATCGAGATTTCCTTCGTGAATATCCTTTTTACTCTCATCACCTTTATATCTTCCGGTCATCAGCATTTGGCTTACTTCTGTGTCAACCTTGAGATAAATTACAGTATCAGGCGCAGGGATTCCGAGGGTTTCATACTCAAATATAAAAAGCCATTCAAGAAATCCGTCCCAAGCTTCCTTACAAAGCTTACTGCATTGATGAATAGCATTTGATGTTGTATAACGGTCAGCTACAATAACGCCGCCGTCTTCATAAAATTTTCCCCAATCCTTCTTATATGAAGCGTATCTGTCAACTGCGTAAAATGACGATGCTGCATAAGCATTTACATCATTAGGGTCTTTTCCGAATTCACCGTTCAAATACATTTTTACAAGTGCGGATGAGTCAGAATCATAATTCGGAAATGATACCTTTCTGACTTTTATCCCCTGCTCCTCCAAGCATTTGCACAGCAGCTGAGCCTGAGTAGCCTTACCGCTGCCGTCCAAGCCTTCTATTACAATTAATTTACCTCTCACACAGTTCACCCCTGAAGAAATTATGGATAATTAATCAGCTTGTTTACAGTGATTCTCTTGAGCCATACATCTGCTCATAGTAGTTCTGATACTCGCCACTGATGATTGTTTCCCACCACTCACGGTTGTCAAGATACCACTGAATTGTCTTTTTTATACCGTCTGCAAACTTAGTTTCAGGCAACCAGCCAAGCTCATTATGAATCTTTGTCGGGTCAATGGCATATCTCATATCGTGGCCTTTACGGTCTGTTACGTGTGTAATCAGGCTTTCCGGCTTATCTAATGCTTTGCAAATTAATTTAACAATGTCGATATTCTTCATTTCATTGTGTCCGCCGATGTTATACACCTCGCCGATTCTGCCTTTGTGTATTACAAGGTCAATAGCCTTGCAATGGTCTTCAACATACAGCCAGTCACGAACATTTAAACCCTCTCCGTAAACAGGCAGCGGCTTATCGTTAAGACAGTTCGCAATCATAAGCGGAATAAGCTTCTCCGGAAAATGATACGGGCCGTAGTTATTGGAACAACGGCTTATGGAAACAGGAATGCCGTATGTTCTGTGATAAGCCAAAACAAGCAAATCAGCCGCAGCCTTTGAGCTGCTGTACGGAGAGCTTGTGTGTATTGGAGTTTCTTCAGTAAAGAACATATCAGGTCTATCCAGAGGTAAATCGCCATACACCTCATCTGTGCTTACCTGATGGTATCTTGTGATTCCGTACTTTCTGCAAGCGTCCATCAAAGTTGCCGTTCCCATTATATTAGTCTGAAGGAAGATGCCGGGATCTTCAATTGAGCGGTCAACATGAGATTCAGCCGCAAAATTCACTACAATATCAGGATGCTCTTCTTCAAATAGCTTATAAACAGCCTGTCTGTCGCAAATATCAGCCCTTACAAATCTGAAGTTCGGATTATCCATAACAGGGGCAAGTGTGCTAAGATTTCCTGCATAGGTCAGCTTATCAAGACAGACGATACGGTAATCCGGATACTTGCTAAGCATATGAAACACAAAATTACTCCCAATAAATCCGGCTCCACCGGTTACGATAATTGTCATAATCTTTCCTCCACACCCCAGTGCGTGTATAAAACATCATCTACTAACAATGCTTACTATTTTTGTACTGAAAAACTTATTTAGGCATTCTGCCACTTGCAACAGCCATTAAATGCTTACCGTAATTTGATTTTCCATACATTGCCGCTGCATCAAGAAGCTGCTCCTTGCTTATCATATGCAACCTGTAAGCGACCTCCTCAGGTGCTGACACAACAACGCCCTGCATATTCTGAAGCATCTGAATAAAGCTTGCTGCTTCCATTAAATTATCCATAGTTCCAGTATCAAGCCATGAGAACCCTCTGCCCAGAACATCGCAGTCAAGCTCATCTTTTTCAAGGTACATTTTATTTAGAGTAGTAATTTCAAGCTCGCCTCTTGCCGACGGCTTTACCTGCTTAGCCATCTCGCTCACGCCTGACGGATAAAAATATAAGCCTGTTACAGCGTAATTACTTTTCGGTTGTGATGGTTTCTCCTCAAGGGAAAGAACCTTATTGTTCCTGTCAAACTCAACAACACCAAAGCTGTGAGGGTCTTCTATATAAAAGCCAAAAACAGTTGCTCTGCCTTCTTCTGCGTGTTTTACGGCACATTTTAATTTTTTACCCAATCCGTTGCCGTAAAAAATATTGTCACCGAGAATAAGGGCACAAGGCTCGTCCCCTATAAACTCCTCACCAATGATAAATGCCTGTGCCAAACCATCCGGTGACGGCTGAACTGCATAAGCAAGATTTATACCGAACTGATGTCCGTCACCCAAAAGCTGTTCAAATCTTGAGGTATCATCCGGTGTTGAGATAATTAAAATATCTCTGATGCCGGCAAGCATTAATGTGGACAACGGATAATAAATCATCGGTTTGTCATAAACCGGCAGCAATTGCTTTGACGTTACCTTTGTCAAAGGATATAATCTTGTTCCGGAGCCTCCGGCTAAAATAATACCTTTCATTTCGCTGTTGTCTCCTTATCTCCATACCCCGAAAAATTTCTTCGGCTTTTTCACAACCGGCAAATCTATATATCTGCCGTTAAACACATCCTCGCTATTTTTATCAAGCCATCGTATATATTGACCGCCAAGCTTGTTTTCGACAACACTCATAGCCTGTTTTATGTTCGGAGGACGCTTTGTCATAGAATGTGTATCGCTTGAAATAAGCTGTGCAAGCTCCCATCTGAGATACTTCATCGCCATTGCAGTGCGCTCATTATCCTTGAGTATTGCACCTGTGTTAACCTGCGCAAGACACCCCTGCATAACTAACTCATACAGAACCGTCGGATCCTCCGCCAAATAAGGATAACGCTCAACATGCGCTAAAATCGGAATATACCCTCTGTTCAAAAGTGCTCTTAATGTATGCGTAAGTCCGTAGGGTCGTGCTGTTACAGGTAATTCAATAAGTATATAATTTGTTCCCTCAATGCACAGTGGGTCTAACTCCTCTTCGTTGAGTCTTACAGAGAAGTAAACCTCTGCGCCTGATTTTACTTGTATATCCAAGTCAATAAATTCCTGCGAGGCACTCAAAAGCTCAAGACTCTTTTCACGGCGGTTACAGAAGGTTTTAATATCTGTGCGTTCAAAGTTGAAATGCGGAGTGAACACCACTGAACGTATTCTCTGCTTGCGGTGCGCACTTAACAGCTCGATTGATTCCTCAACCGTCTGTGCACCGTCATCTATGCCGGGCAGAATGTGACAATGCAAATCAACCATTTTTATTTACCCTCGCTGCTTTTGTGAACGTCACCGTTGTCGCCCCGCTGACTATCATAATAATAATAGTTATAGTTATAGCCGGGATACGAGCCGGTTTTCTCGCTGAATTCGCTGTAAATTGCGCCGAAAATCTTTACACCTGCATTTTCAAGGTTTTTCTTCGCCTTTAATACAACATTTTTATCAGTTGCATTGTGCTTTACAACAAGCACTGCGCCGTCCATATATCTGCCAAGAGCCGCAGCATCTGTAACAACAAAAACAGGCGGTGTATCGTAGATTATATAGTCATATTCCTTCTCCAGCTCATCTACAACCTCCTTCATCTTTGGGCTCGCCAAAAGCTCAGACGGATTCGGCGGTGTTGCACCGGCAAAGATTATACCCAAATCTCTGTCACGAACCTTTCTGATTACGTCGTGAAGCTCAACCTGTCCGGTAAGGATATTTGTAAGTCCGCTTGTCTTTCTTTGAGCATCAAAATAGCGGTGAATTGTCGGGCGGCGAAGGTCACACTCAACAAAGCAGACCTTTTTTCCGTAACCTGCCAACGTCAGGGCAAGGTTCAAGGCTGCGTTTGTTTTGCCCTCATTTGCAAGGGAGGAGGTTATCATAATGTTCTTGCACTTTTCAGCTACTGTTATGAATTCAAGGTTTGTGCTGAGCATCTTATATGCCTCGACAAACTGAAACGGTGCATTTTTATTTGCCACACTGTAAAACTTTTTTACAATTGGCTTTTCCTTGTGCTTAAATATGCTCATCTTGCAAACTCCTTTTCGTCAATCTCAGGAATGATTCCGAGCAAAGGAACTCCCAATGTATTTGTAATATCGTTTTCTGTCTTAAACGTGTTTCTGAAGAATGTCTTAATAAACACAAAAGCAAGCGTAATCACAAGACCAATAAGTGCGCCAATTATAGCGTTCTTTTTCAAACTTGGGCTTACAGGGTTTCCGTTGTTTGAAATTCTTGCTTCGCTTATTACTTTAACGGAGCCTGCGTCAACCTTATCTTGAATTATCGGCGGAGCCACCTTAACAACATCGGCAATAACTTCCTTTGCAAACTCAGCGTCAGTACTGCGCATTTTTATGCTGATAACCTGCGTTTGATCAATACAGGAAACAGAAATTGCTTTATAAAGCTGCTCATATGTCATGCTGAGCTTTAGGTCATCAATTACTTGCTGTAAAACGGTGTCAGATTTGATTATGATTGAATACACCTCGGCAAGGTTCTGAGCCGCTACAATTTCAGCAGAGTTTACCGCCTGTGTATCATTTTTCTTGTTATTAACAATCAGCATAGCATCAGCTTCATACTGCTTTGGTATGAAAATCATTGAGCCAAAAAACGATATTGCACCTGCTATTACTGTAACAAGAACAAGCGGAATAATGTTTTTCCTAATAATCTCAAATATAAATCTGAGGTCTATTTCTTTTTCGCTATGTTGTTCTTTTACTTCATCCATTGCCATTCTCCTTAGTATTTTTGTTCGAAAATTTATAACATAGTTACCCAAGTTTACTCTAATATATTAACCTATTTTTATCTTAATGTCAACAAATCACGACTGCTTTCACTCATTTTTTACTTGCATAACAGGTAGAATTTTCTTTTGTAAAGAACTATTTTTTATTGGCAAAATATTCAATTAGAAAGATATGGATATTTTCTCTCTTGCAGTTACATTTTATACCAAAAAAGCCGGTTGCTTTCAACTTATAAATTATGAAAGCAACCGACTTTAATTTAACTTAAAGGCAACATCTTGTGCATAAGTATTATTATGGAGCAACTTTAATAACTACATATAGTTTTATATTATCATCTGAAGTCATACCTGTAATTTGTGTGATTGAGTTACTCATTGTTCCCCAACCGTTAGAATCAATTCCGCCGTCAAGACCTGAATGCCAGAAATTGACGCTTTTCCCCTTATATGTGGCAGGATAATAAATACCAACATGGTGCAAGGAACTTGACAGATTTTCAGCTGCCTTACCGTTGTATGTTCTGTTTGAGAACTGCCAGATAATGTCGCCTTTTTCAAGAACACCGGACTGAAGCATTGCGTCTTTTGACTTATAGTAATATCTCTTTACCTGCTGTTGCGAATACATCTCATACCAGCTTATGCCGTCTGATTTATCAAGCGTAGGTATTTTTACGCCGGTTGGCGAATAGTATTGACATTTTTTTGAGTTATGTAAGCCTGCGAAATAGCCGTCGCTGTTTGTTGCTGAATTGTCACCCTTGCCGTAAGTACAGGCGGCATACAAAGTATGCCATACAAAGCCCGTATTGCTCATTTTGCAATCTCCAACAGCATCATTGTGACCAAAAGCTTTACCTTTCAGTGCGTTGGGTACACGGCAATCAGCTCCTGCATACGGCGTTCCTATATAATAATCAGGCTTTGAGCTGTCAAAATCGTGATTATCAAGCCAGCTAAGGTAATAGCTAAATTTAAAGCCAAGCACCTCTGACAAGCTTTTTGTTCCTCTTTTCATACCATTAACGATATTATCTTCAGTTATCGGCGCAGGCAGGTTTAAATTTGTAACCGTTACTGTGCAGGTTGCACTTTTTCCGTTATATGTTGTTGCTGTTATCTTTGCTGTACCGGCTTTCTTTGCCGTTACCAAACCGCCCGAAGAATTAACTGACGCAACACTTGTGTTGTTGCTTTTATATTTTACGTTTGCTCCCTCGCCAATTGGGAAAGATGTGTCAAGATAGTAGCTTTCGCCGAGGTTAAGGTTCAGCAGAATTCTGTTTAGAGTAATGCTTGTAGGCGCTTTTTTTACAGTTACCGTGCAAGAGGCTGTTGCACCATTTGCAGTTTTTATTGTAACAACGGCTTTTCCGACACTTTTTGCACTCAACACCCCGCCTCTTAAAGTTACTGTTACAACAGACGTATTGTCGCTTGAATAAACAGCGGTTGTCAGATTCGTTCCGGTTGGCGAGGATTTTATAAGCGTATAGCTCTCACCCACTCCAAGCGTTAGGGCGGATTTATTAAGCGTAACCGTGTCGGAGCCAACAGATGAAATTGCTTTGCCGATACCCGTTATTGCTATTGGTATTTGCAAAGCATATTTTTGTATATACAGACTGTCAAGAAGATTAACCTTGCCGTTTCTGTCAACGTCGGCGCAAATCTTTTGGCTGTCTGATATCCCAATTATCGAAAGTGAATTTTTCTGAACCTCTATGGCATCACGAAGCGTTACATTGCCGTCTGAGTTTACGTCACCGAGTATAGGCGTACTTTTCTCTGCCGCTGACTGAACATTGTTATTTGTTTCAAGCGTTTCCTGTTTAACTGCACCTGCCGAAATTGCTGAAAGCGTCATCAAGCTTGCTATGCATACACACAAAACCGACCTTGCTTTTATCCATGTAGTCCTGTTTTTCTTTTTCATAATCCGCACCAATTTTCAGAATATATCCTATTAAGAAAGCAGGTAATGAATTAACATTTCACCTGCTTTTTTGATTATAACTATCTTATAAGGAATTTATACTATTGTAATTTTATTATGTTACATAGTTTATTTGTAATTTGTGAAGTCTTATCAATTGCTTTCCTAAGAAACAGCAAAAATGACAATTACATAAATCGGAATTATAATCCGACAATCACCGTGAACTCCAATTTAACATTCAGTTTTACTTTTTTATTATAAGCTTTCATCATCACTGTGTCAAGATAGGCAAAATCAAAACACATACATCAGATCGTAACAAACCTCGGCGACAAAATCAGCGATATAATTTATTTATGAAATGTCGCCTGCAATGCAACAAATTATACACCGAGCAAGCTTAGGTCAAACGCAAAGAGTGCCTCGTTGATTTCAAAAATATTGTAGATTCCGTTCATTATAAAATACTCGATGATTATATCAAACTTATTGCTGTGCGATAGCGCAAAGCCGGCTTTCATAAGAAGCTCCTTTGTTTCATCAAGAGATAATTCAAGGGATATTGCAAAGGCTATTGCCGTTGTTTTGCTCGGCGTATTTGTCGTCAATGAACTGCTGAATATCACAGAACAGTTTTTCGCCGATAGAATATGCCTTTTTATCAAATACAACTATGTAAACAAGCATATCGTTTTCTAAAAGAAAATCGCTGATGGCGTCTGTTGCTACCTTTAAGGCTTCCGCCTTTGGATATCCGTATGCACCGGATGATATAAGAGGAAACGCTACGGTTTCACATTTATACTGCTTAGCGAGCACAAGAGAGTTTTCGTAGCAATCGGTAAGAAGCTGTTTTTCGTTATATTCGCCGCCACGCCATATCGGACCTACCGTATGGATTACGTATTTACAGGGCAACTTGTATGCTCCCGTAATTTTAGCCTTGCCGGTCGCACAGCCATCAAGCTTTATACACTCCTCAAGCAGTCCTCTGCCTGCCGCTGCGTGTATTGCTCCGTCCACTCCTCCGCCGCCCAAAAGTGAATTATTTGCGGCGTTTACTATTGCGTCAACCTTCAACTTTGTTATATCAGCTCTTATTATTTTTATAGGCATTTCATCAACCTCTCATCTCAATATTTATACAGTACGCATTTACATTTATTTTCATTTCAAATTGTACCACATAATTCTCCTTATTCCAAATAATATAATCAGATTTTCCTTGAGCGTTATTTACGCTTAAACGGACTTTCATAATTGAGTTAACTTTACATTAGTAACAAATGTCAAAAACACCCTCACACTAACATAAACTCAGTGTGAGGGTGTTACGGTTTTATGTGTTATTTACTGTCGGCAAACTGACTGTTATACAGCTTTGCGTACAAGCCGTCCTTCTGCATAAGGGTCTCGTGATTTCCTACTTCAAGAATATCACCGTCCTGCATATATAGAATGTTGTCGGAGTCCTTAATGGTAGAAAGTCTGTGTGCAATTACAAATGAGGTTTTGCCCCTCATCATCTCAGACATAGCCTCCTGAATAAGCACCTCAGTACGGGTATCAACCGATGAGGTTGCCTCGTCGAGAATCAGTATAGGCGGATTGTTTAGCATAGCTCTTGCAATTGTCAACAGTTGTCTTTGTCCCTGTGCAATGTTGCCTGCGCCCTCCTGCAATACAAAGTCATAGCCTCCGGGCAAAGATCTGATAAAGGCGTCGGCTCTGGCTTTTTTAGCCGCCTGTTCAACTTCCTCATCTGTTGCGTCAAGCTTGCCATAACGAATATTTTCACGGATTGTTCCGTTATAAAGCCAAGTATCCTGAAGCACCATTCCAAAGATTTCCCTTAGTCTTTCCCTCTTCATATCACGGATATCAACCCCGTCAATTCTGATTGCGCCGCTTCTGACATCGTAAAAACGCATTATCAGGTTAACAAGCGTTGTTTTACCTGCACCGGTAGGACCAACTATTGCTGTCTTTTCACCTGCGCCGATTGTAATATTTAAGTCGTGAATTAAGGTTTGGTGAGGGAGATAGCCGAATCTGATATGGTCAAACTCAACCTCACCCTTAAGCTCAGATGGGAATTTGGGATTTTCAGCTTCCTTAACCTCTTCTTCTTCGTCAAGGAATTCAAAAATTCTTGCAGCGGCAGAGCCTGTTGACTGGATTATGTTTGTAATTTGCATTACCTGTGTAAGCGGCTGTGAAAACTGCCTGAGATACTGCGTGAACGACTGAATCATACCGATTGAAAGTCCGCCCAAAATAGCCATAATTGCGCCGGCAAAGCAAACAAGTGCATAGCCGAAGTTTGTCATATTCTGCATAATAGGCGTCAATGTTCCGGCAAGGAACTGTCCCTCTTTTGAGGCTTCGTAAAGCTTTTGGTTTGTGTCCTCAAAGTTTTCGATAACATCCTCTTCCCTACCAAATACAGTTACTACGTTGTGTCCGCTGTAATACTCCTCAACATAGCCGTTAAGCTGACCTGTTTTTGCCTGCTGTTCATTAAACTTTATCTGTGATTTTTTCGCAATTTTTGCGGAAATAAACAGTGCAACAGGCACTATGGCAAGCCCCACAAATGTCAGAACTCCGCTTATGCTGAACATAATTACCAAGATAATTACTATTGTAAAAATTGCATTAAGCACCTGATATATACTCTGCTGAAGTGAGCTTGAAACAGTATCTACATCATTTGTTACACGGCTTAAAATGTCGCCGTAGGAATTTGTATCATAATAATTAAGAGGAAGCTTTGAGAGCTTTTTGTCTATGCTTTTTCTTAAATCAAATATTGTGTTTTCCGTAACACCTACAATAAGCCACGTTCCTATGTATGAGAACACAGCATTAAACGCATATGCTCCGCCCATAAGAGCAAGGAAGGTAATAAAGCCCTTTGCCGCCTCACCGAAGTTTCCGCTTGTGAAAATCTCTGCAAGAGAGTTTGTTGCACAGCCCATAAACAGCGGCGCCAAGGAATATGCTATTGTTGAGAGCAAAACAAAAATAATTGCAATAATAAGCCTGCCACGATAGGGTTTAATGTAAGAAAACAGTCTTTTGTAAGCTCCGTCCTTCTTAGGGGATATTTTATTTTTTCTCATTTCTCCATATCCTCCTTACTCATCTGAGAGCTTACAATCTCCTTGTAAACGTCACAGGTTTTAAGCAGCTCGCTGTGAGTGCCTATACCGGCAACCTCTCCTTTTTCTATTACAATAATTCTGTCTGCGTCCATTATTGTGCTTATTCGCTGGGCAACTATAACAACAGTTGCGTTATCGGTTTCCTTTGCAAGCGCTGTTCGCAAAGCCTTGTCTGTTTTGAAGTCAAGGGCTGAGAAGCTGTCGTCAAAAACATATATTTCAGGCTTGCGTACAATTGCTCTGGCAATTGCAAGTCTTTGACGCTGACCGCCCGAAACATTTGTGCCTCCCTGTGAAATAGGAGAATTAAAGCCGTCCTCCTTCTTCATTATGAAATCATAGGACTGAGCAATTTTGACCGCCTCTTCAATTCTGTCCTCGTCTGCATTTTCATCACCGAAGGCTATGTTCGAGTCTATTGTGCCGGAAAACAGCACTGCCTTTTGAGGCACGAAGCCTATCTTATTTCTGAGCACCTCGGTGTCGTAATCACGGACGTCAACTCCGTCTACAAGCACCTGACCTTCACATACGTCGTAAAGGCGAGGAATAAGATTGACAATTGTGGACTTGCCCATTCCCGTACCACCAATTATCGCCGTAGTTTCACCGGGCTTAGCCTCAAACGACAAATTTTTAATTGCAGGAAAGTCTGCACCGGGATATGTGAACGAAACGTCTTTAAATGCAAGATAGCCCTTTAATTCCGTATTATCGGTTGTCTGCTCTTTATTTTTAATTACAGGCTCGCAATCAAGAACCTCCTTTGCTCTTGCGGCAGCAGTAGCCGCACGGGGAAGCAAAATAAACACAAGCGTGAGCATAATAACGGCCACCATAATCTGCATTATGTACTGTATAATAGCCATAACCTCACCGATTGTATAATCGATACCCTTATTAACCGACTGGTTTGCCGCCATAAGCATAACCATAGCGGCAGTAAACGAAAGAATAAGAGTAAGGATTGGAAGAACAGAGTTTGTTGTTCTTTGAAGCTTTTTATTCGTCTTTTGATAATCCCTGTTAATCTTGTCAAACTTGTCGCTTTCAAACTCAGAGGTGCCAAAAGCTCTGATAACACGCACGCCCGTAAGCTTTTCACGCATTACAAGATTTATGCGGTCGATTTTAAGCTGGATTTTTGTTGAAAGCGGTACAGCGATTTTTGCAATTAAAACAAGAACAACTGCCATAAGCGGAATTGAAATTACCAGCACGCCCGAAAGACTTGGGCTGCTTGAAATTGCAAGAATTACTCCGCAAATACACATAATAGGCGCTTGCACAGCTATTCTAAGGCATTGATTGATAAAGGTTTGCACCTGTGTAATATCATTGTTTGTTCTTGTAATAAGAGAGGACGCTGTGAATTTATCAATTTCTGTCTGCGAAAAATACTGAACCTTTTTGAAAATCCGGCTTCTTAAATTTCTGCCGACTGCCATTGAAACGGTTGCGGAGGCACGGCTTGTAATAATTCCGCAAATTACGCCGATTACAACAAGCAGCAGCATAATTCCGCCAACCTCAAAAACAAGAGGCATATTCTTTTCCGGAATAGCTTTGTCGATAAGCTTCATAAGCAGGGATGGCAGCCCCAAGGTGCAAAGGGTTGTGCCGATGACTGTTAAAACAATCAGCACAAGCTCCTTTTTAAACTTCAGAAGCTCTTTAAAAACGTATTTCATACTTGACCTCCGTTGTCACCGTCGGTTTTCTCAAACACTGACATAATAAGCCTTATGCCGTATGTCATAAGCATAAATCCAATAACCAAGCCAAGGGTCTGTGCGAGGAAAATCAAGTTGAAAATGCCGTAGATTGCGGCAAGCAGCACAAGAATTCCCAAAATAAGCGACAGAATCCAGCTTTTTGAACCTGTTTTTTTGACCTTGAAGGAATCTGCAATAGAGTTTATTCCGCTTACAAAAAGCCAGCCTGCAAAGATGCAGAGAATAAACGTATCAAGTAGAAGCCTAATGCCGGGAATAAACAATGAAACTACGGATAAAACCGCTGCGGCAATACCGGCTACAAGTCCAAGCGTTCCTACTGCCGCTTCTGACTTCGACTTTCCGCTGCTCTTATTTGACGCATAATCAAAGATTGCACATATACCCCACGCTCCGAGCAAAACGGTAACAATCCATCCGCTGTTTAAAAACGTCAAGCCCGGAAAAAAGATACAGTAGATTGCGGCAAATATAGAAAATATGCCAAAAATACAGTTAAAAACTTTCATAATATCACTCCATTTTTTATTATAAGACCTGCAAAATCAAGACCTTTTCACTTAATTTTCTATTCTTCTCTTTCTAAGGAAGTAAACAACAACTGCACAGGCAAGCATTGTAAGTAATATTGCTGTCAACACAACGCCTCCTGTTTGAATTGCGCCCGCTTGTCCGTCTTTGATAGCATTGTCGCCATCCGAAGCTGACGGCTGAGTTGCATCTGTGCCGTCGGTTGCACCGCTTTCGTCGGTGGGTTGAGCCTCGGTGGGTTGAGTCTCGGTGGGCTGAGTCGGAGCGGGAGTGCTGCTGACAGTTACCTCGGCAACGTCGGTAATTCCGTCAATAGAGGCTGTAATAACCGCTGTGCCCTCCTTGTGTCCCGTAACAACGCCGAAATCGTCAACTGTTGCAATACTCTCATCTGATGATGAGTAAGAAACCTTACTGTTAACAAGAGAGGAAACAGGATTAACGCTCTTAGTGAGCTTTTGCTGTTTGTCAACCTGAACGGTAATGTCGTTTACGATAAGTGATTTAGCCTTTTTCGGAACCGGCTTTGAAGTAAGACCCGGATAGAATTCCGATTTTGAGCTGAATTTTTCTTCAGAATTGCGTGTATCCCAATCAGCCTCATCCTTGTCGGAAACTATACATTCAAGATATGCAGTATCAGTTCCCGTCTTCTCAAATACCTGTGACGGAATATCCTCTGAAATAAAGCAAACCTCGGTTGTATTGCCAATTTCAATGCTGTTAATCATCTCTCTGCCGAAGGAGGTGTAAATTGGTTTTTCTGCTTTATAGCCGTCCTCCATAGCCTTACACATTTCCTCAACGTTGAAGTCAACAAGTCGAACATAATCTCCGCCTGTGTAAGCTTCGTTGCCCTTATTCTGAACTTTTGCACGAACAAAGAATTTTGCGTTATCGTTATCCTCCGTAATCAGGTTGATTTCAGAAAGTGTAAGCCCTGTTATCTCAATGTCAGGACCCTGCTTAAACGTAAACGAATCTGAAACAAGCTTTTCCTCACCGTTTTCTGTTACTGTGAAGTACATTGATACGCCGTCTGCCCTTTGCCCCTGCGGCAAAGTATAATAGAAATCAAACGTCTTTGCCTGTGCCGACAGCCAAACATCTTCGGTAATGCTGTCATAGGCTTTTCCGTTTACATACAATGTTGCAGTAACATTTCTGCCTGATTTAACGCCGAGATTTTCAGCGTGGCAGGCAACATTAACTGTTTCACCGCCGGTTGGGTAATCGTTGTTAAATTCGATTGCGTCAATTTTTTCAGGCGTATGATATTCGGAATCTGTATTATATTCTGAAACAACAAGCATATTGTTTACATATTTGCATCCACTATCTGTTATTTCTCTGTCATATGCATTGAAAACAGTAAGCAGGTCGCCGTTATCAAGAACAAGCGCCGTAAAGTTGTCCTTATACAGTCCCGTATTGTCGCTTCCGTAAATTCCGCCTTCGGTCAGGTAAGTTTTTCCGCCCCAATATCCGTTAAGGAAATACAAGGGAGTATCAAGCTTTTCCGTAACAGGATTTGAGTTTTCATCGCATATTGTCATTCCGTTAGAATCAAGCTTACCTACCTCTGTTACCTTATCAATTCTGTTAAATACAAACTGTTTTGCCCAGATTTGCTGCTGGTTGCTTTCGGTTGTAGTCCATAGCGCATAGATATCTCCGTTTGTGTTACTATAAACCGAAAAGTCATCATTTACCGTGTAATCCTCTTCATTTGATATAAATTTAGGTTCAACGTATGCTTCGCTTATCTGTAACTGCCCGTCTGAATTTGTATACAGTCCGTTAGTCAGAATATTGGTTATATTCTGATAAGCATAAAGTCCGTTGCACTTATAGAACAGAAGAGTATTTTGTATACCATCTGCACTTACATTTATAAGCTTTGGATTTGCCGTTACATATCCGTCTTTAGTAATTCGCATAGGATTTGTAGATGTAAGCTTGCCGTCGTTTACATTGAACTGCTGAATATACATTGAATTACCGGTATCAAACATTGAAGTATCGAAATCGTTTTCTATTTCAAATTCGTCAACTGAATCAAGCGTAAATCCGCATGTATTAGAAGCTACATAGGAAAGCATAATTTCATCGCCGTATGGTGCTGCATCAAAATATTTAAGATACTTGCCGTTGATAGATATTGGCTCTCCGTCTGACCATTTGCCTGTATCTGCGCTGCGATATGAGGTGAGCAGAACCGTTGGGTAAGACTGAAGCTCCTCAAGTGTTGTATCAAGAGTAAGATTCTCAACATTCATTGCCTGATAGAAAACCTGAGCAGTATCTGTGCTGCTGTTATATGCAAGCTTTGGTGTCATATACATAAACTTTTTGTTTTTATCTGATATTACCTTATAGTCGTGGAATTTGCCGCTTGCCTTATTGTAGTAAATTGTTGCAATGCCTACAGAATTGAGCAATGCACTGTTGTCATTGTCATCTGCCACAACACACTTATTCCAAGCGATAAGAATATCATCACCGCAGTCTGTCATAACCGCATCGTTATCTATTTTTTGATAATCAGCTGTAAGCTTCTCCAGCTCATTTTCAGCTGCTTCACCAAAAGCGTTCTCTATTGCTTTTTTAAGAAGAGGACCTGACTCAACTATCTCATCTGAAGATTCATCGTAAATATAATAATGCAGAACATTATTTTTAGATGTTGAGGCATCCGTTGCTGTGCTTACAATGAGGTATCTGTTATTGCCTATTGATATGATTTCGGGATTTACAGGGGACTGAGTTCCTTCAATCACCTTTTCTTCGGTAATTCCTCGCTGAGAATATAGTTTGTTTGACGCATCTGCTGTTGAAATAACCATATCGCCGATAGTCGTATTTTTAAGCAAGTCAGTTTCAATCTTTGACTGAAGCGCACGTACATTCATAAAATTCTCCGAGTCATTAAGAGTATTGAACATTTCAGTCTTAAAGAACTGGTCGCTCCACGAAGCCTTTAAGAAAAGCAATTCAAGAGTTATGCTTCCTGACATACCGACAGTTCCGTAACCTCTCATATAGTCATTAAACTGAATGTCAAATTGGAAATCGACTCCGCCCGACGCAGACAACAGACCGTCAAAACCTATTCCAACGCCTGCGCCAAGTCCTATTTTCAGTTCATATACACCCTGGAAGGTGGAAGCCTCGGCATCAGCAAGCTGATCAAGAGTCAGCGCAACCGATTCTCCGGTTTCACCGTCTGTATTTGCAAAAATGCCCATATAAATATTTACATTTATCGAAGCTGTAAAGTAAGCAAAGCAGGGTATATAACACAGCACAAACGGAATGCTTACCCTTATTGAACCGCCTGCGCCGGCAATAAACAGATTGCCTACAAACTTCCAATCGCCCGAATCTTCATCAACATAATAATTTCCCTGATAGCATAAGGTTACGCTGAAAGAAAGCTTAACAGCGGTTTTCATATTAAGTGAATTTGCAAGTGATTTTCCACCGGCAAATTTGGGAAGTCCGGAAAGACTGTTGTTGGCAGCGTCAAAATTGCTTAACATATCTCCAAGAGATTTTGCCTTATCAATCGGACCGAAAGTAGACCATTTGCTGTCCTTTGCAGCAATATTTTTCAGCTTGCCAAAGCTAATGCCTATTGTAATAGTATGAATTTCGTGTCCGTCATTGTCTGTTCCGGCTGTGCCGGTATTGATTATGGGTGTGAAGCCCTTTATGGAAATAGTTGGACTTACAGGTCCGAGCACGGGTATAGGCTGGCTCATTGTAGAAGGAGCGCCGACATCGGGGGCATAGGTAATTGTATCTGTTACCGATGTTGCAATAAAGCTGTAGCCTGTATCAAATTTACCGTAGCTTGAATAAATGGCGTTTGCGTCAGAGTCATAGCCTTTCCACATTAACTCCACATAAAGCTTGTCGCCCTGCTTTATAATTTCCGAAAGCGTATTTGCCCAATGAGAAACGGTTTCTCCCTCGTCAAGCTCAACATCATATGATGATTTTACGCCGTCCTCATTTTCAACAGACCAGCGAACAAGATTTACCGGCTTGTCCTTGCTCTGACCTTTTGTATTTATAGTCATATCAAACTGAACAGCATTAGCCGTGATTAAGGTAATGGTATCGCCGTAAACAGTTCCGTCAGATGACAATGCATAAATTGAAGTCGGCATTACTCCGTTCGTTTTATAGTCAAGCTTAAGCTGTGCCGTAATGCTTGAAACACTGCCCGATGAAAGGTATTCCGACATATCAATATCACAAATGTAATACTGATTGTTGTAGAAAACTAATGCTCTGTGAATTTCATCTGCTGACGCAGAAATCTTGACAATTTCGGAGTTTTCCTCTCCGGGGTTTGTTTCAAGATGGAACTCTCCGTTTGCATCAGACAAGGCAGAATAACTGTCCATTGTTATCTGCGCTCCGCTGACAAGGTTATATGTTTCGGTCTGACTTGTAGGCGGATTTATTATTGAGCCTTCCTGTAAAAGGGTTTGACCGTAAAAGCTGAATGAATAATAATTGCCGCCTGTCTTTTCAAACGTCAGGGTTATGTGATTATCATCTATGTAATACGGATTTTGTATAGCGTAGAAAAAGCTGTTTCCGTAATATGTTTTAGTTTGGTGCGAGGCACTGTCTGTATAGCTCCACTTTGCACGATAGCCTGAATTTGGCTGTGCATAAAAAGTGATTATCTCGTTGACAGACATATCTGTAAATACGGTGTCTGTTGCGCCGTCTTCAGAGGAGTAGCCCTTGAGAGTGACAGAACCGTCGGAATTCTGCTTTGCGTACTTGCCGCCCTTTCCGATAAAGTCACCGTAATTGGGATTTGTAATATTAAGCACTGTTGTAGTATCTGCAAGATAAAAGTTCGGAGTTACCGAAAAATACAAATCCGAAAGCTGAATGTTCGCAGAAAATGTGCCTGTATTAACAGTTATGATGTCAGCAGAGGAAAGCAGGCTTTCGGTGGAAGCCGCCCTTGTGTCAAGCTTCATATTCCAAAGCTTTGACGATGTATTGTCAGCATATTCAAAATTAAATTTGAGTGTATCGGCAACAAGATAGTTGCCGTTTTCACGCTCTGACTTTGTCCAGCTTAATGTTCCTACAAGCTCATTGTTATAATAAAAATTACCTGTACAGCTGTTGTTGTCGGCAACAAATTTCTGTCCGTTAGTCTTAGTATTATCAAAGCTTTCAATTTTAAGATTTGAGTCAGCCACTGTATATACAGGCTGAATAACTATCTTTTTGTCGTTTATATAGGAAGAATATTTTTCAAGAATTTCAGATGTAAGAGTGAAGGAATCGCTGCCAAGCTTATAAAGCTCTGAATGATTCGACGTTCTTCCGCTTTCGCAGAAATATACACCCTCAAGCTTTACAAGATTATTAAACTGAGAGTCGACAATTGCAGAAATTGCAGTAGATTCATCTCTGTAAATTGAGAATGAAGTGCCTGTATTTCGGTCATTATCGTGCATTGAAGCAGGGTCTACAAGCTGATGATTTTTTGCAACCTGAGTATTAACAAGTTTGCCGTCTACGTATATCGGTGTGGAGTTAGGCTCTATAATAGTCAGGTTATATTTTGTCATATTAAGCCGCAGATTGTGGTCAACCTGACTGGTTCCCCGGTTATAAACCTTATAGCCTGCATAACCCACAACTGCACCCTTATGCAAAGCAAGATACAGATAATGACTGCCCTTAACCTTTGATTGGTCAAGTGAGGCTGTATTCTGAATAAAAGAATTTGAGATGTTTGTCATTTGCCAACAGCCACCATAGCCGCCAAGTTTGTCAACCCAGTCATAATTTGAAGTATCGGATTTGAATTTATCGCTGTCCGCAACATAAAACAGCTGGTCGTCCGACACAGTTGAACCGGAGAAGTTATCTATTGCGATTGTAATTGAATCAACGCCTGTAAAATTAATCTTTTCATTTGACCTTACGGATATACAGTTGTTTGAACTGCTCCAGTTATTGTCATATTCAAGTTTCATATCGGATCCGTCATGGTGATATCCGTGATCCTGACTTCCGGTACCTCTGTCGGTAACAGTTGAAACAAAAAATTGTGAAGCATCAATCAGCTGAACACCGCGCGTTCCTGAATTTGTGTTTACCATTGAACCGGAGGAAATATATTCCTCAGAGGCTGTAAGGGTAGTTTGGTGCTTGCCCTCTACCGCCGCCTTATCGGAAATATTCATTCTTTTTATCTGATTTTTGCTGTCTGCAACAGTTATATCCTCAAGGCAGGCATTAAAATATGTTCCGCTTTGGGCGTTTTTAAGCATTGTTACAGGCACCTTGATTTCAGACATACCGGGGGTAAACTCAAGCGGCATTTGAACAGGTTGATATGCTTCCCCTGCCTTTGCGGAGGCAGACTCCGTTCTTATTGTAAACGTACCTGTTGTTCCAATATTACCGCTTCTTTTTACAGTAATATAAGCTTCCTCACTTTCAGGATTCACACTGCCCTCGACAAGCTCAAGGTAAGTTGGCGGAATTTCTCTTTCCTCAAGAATTGTAAAGGCACAGCTTGTCTGCACGCCTATGCTGCCGCCATTAGGGTTACAAAGGTTCAGCGTAAACTCCAGGTTTGCCGTAACCTCGTCCTTGCGGTGGGTCTGAATATAAATGGTTTTGGAATTTTCGCCGTCTGCAAAATTCAGAGTAAACTCACCTGATGTTGGCATTACTTCATTGAGAAGATAATCATTGTAATCACTTGCGTCCTTACGCACCTGCTGAGTGTTTTCGTCATTGTTTGACGCATAAACAACCTCCTTTTGAGTATGCGTTGCAATGAAGCTGTATTCCTCCATATCGTAATACGGGTTTGCTTTACCGTCAACCGGTGAGGAGCCGTACTTATTATCAAGGAAAATCTCATAGTCAATACCGTACTGAGCTGTCATATCGACTGATTTAACCGTGATGGACGCTTCTCCTTTTGTCCCGCCCTCTCTGAACACCTCAACTGCGTACAGCTCGTTCTGCTTGAGCTGTGACGATGAAAGCGGAAACATAAAAGCACCGTTTGGATATTCGGACTTTGCCTCCTCGTTCTCAGAAAGATAGCGATGTGCAAGCTCGTCATAATCGTACAGCCGTGTGTAACTCTTTTCCGTTTCTTTCGCTGAAGCGGATAAATACGGAACACAGCACAACATAATTGACAGGCTCAGAACAAGCGCAACAATCTCCTTACAGATTTTCTTAGCTCTTTTTGTTTTAGCCATATAATCGCACCTCCAAAACTTGTATATATACGATAATAATCATATATATTATAACATTTTTTATGTATTTCGTCAATCACATAATAAAATTTTACAAAAAAATGTTGAAAAATTCTTTCGTTACAATTTAATGCTTTTGAATAACTTTACAGCCACTGCCTTTGCTGAGGTATCTAATATACAGAACCACCCACGGAAATTTATCCGTGGGTGGTAAAGAATTTTTGAGCAAAAACATAAAAATACTGACCGGTATGGCAGATTTATTGAGTTTTGTCATTTTATTTTGTTCTCATTTTATCACGGTCAACCTGCTTTTGGAAATTGAGTATTTCCTTATATATTCTTTCGCAGTTGTTATGATCGTGGAAATTATAGAAATCATCAACTCTGTCAATATACTTTTGGCTCATCTTACAGCCGTTCTCCATATATGCGCATAGTGTATCCACAAGCTGCTCGCTCTCTGTGCAGATTTCGCCAAATCCCATTGTATCATAGAAGAAACAGCCGTCATCATAGTGAGCAGGAAGCTGTGACGGGTGAAAATAAACAAGCGGCTTTTTCATATATGCAAAGTCAAACTGCACGCCTGAATAGTCAGTTACCATAAGGCTTGACTCGGTGAGAATTTTTTCATAGCTTAAATCGCCGACAGAGGCTATTACCTCTGCTCCATCGCCGGGTTTAAAATCCTTAAGCTGTGCGCTGAGTATAGGGTGAAGCAGATATTTTATCTTATATCCGTTTTTCTTAGCACAGTTCAAAAGCTTTTCATTGTTGATAAGGTCATTATAAATCTTATAATACACGGTATACTTAAACTCAGGATTGTATTCACGCTGAACTCCCTCACTTGATGTAACCGGCATTGCGTTATACATTCTCCATGTAGGAGAGAGCAAAATCTGTTTCTGATCATTATTTTTCAGACCGTCATATCTGCCAATACCTGTTAACTTAATTATATCAAAGCCCTTGTAATTATATGCGTGATGTTCAAGATTGCCCTTTTCATACTTTGACGCAATAAAATACATCTTGGTGTTATCTATGATTCTCTGCTGAGCCATAGCGCATTTCTGAACGGTCAAGCCGTGCTGAAGGCACATTGAGCCAAAGTTGCACAAGCCCCTGATAAAGCGTGAACGATCCATATTGTAGCCGTTAAAAGGGAACAGATTTGAGTTTGTTATCAGCACAATATCAGAGTGCAAAAACGCCAAGCGGTGCTTTATTGAGCGTGTTGCAACAGGCTTATAGCCGTCAGCCTTAAGCGACTTATAATCGGAAGTATTTTTGTCGATAATATAATACTTTGTTATTCCGTCGTTATTCTTGGCCGTTGCACGGTAAAGATATTCACAGCTATCTCCGCCCTTGTAGAGCTTATCGTACATAAGCCAAATCTTTTTATTCTTGAAAAACGGAATTGTCACATCATATAAAAGACGCAACAGAAAATATTTCTTGCTTTCTCTGAACAGCTGCGGGAGAAACTTAAGCTCGCTTTTGAGCTTCTTCAATCTGCTGGATTTTTCAATAATAATTGCCTTTTCCTCTGCGCTGTGCTTTGCAATGTAGCGGTTAAAGCACCAGTAGCTTGCTTCAGGGTTAACAGCAAGCTTTGCCCAATGATGCAAGAAAGAGTAGTTGAGCGGCACAACAGTTGAACCGACTTTTGCAAAGAATTGGAGCTTCTGCTCCTGTCTTGAGCTGTCAAGCGGTAATTCAAGATGGAAAGTGAATTTTTTATATGCGCTGATGCCAAAATATTTTGTGAGTGAATAGCGGTCATTGTTTTCCAACGTATATTTTTTGCCGTTAAACAAAGCATAGAGGTTTAATTCTTCTGCGATATATACGTTTCTGAAAGACCCGTCAATAGTAAGCCTGCCGTCTGTGTAGTCAAGAACATGGACACCGATATGCATACTTGAAAGCCTTGATACAAAAACATTACTGTCAGTTTCATTAATGCTTAATATTGCGTCATTTTTATCCTCAACAACAACTCTGTTAAGCCCAGAGCTGCCGCTTTTAATCTCTTTAAACATCAAAGCGCACTCTAAGCTGTAAGAAAACGCCGGAAAACGGTTTTTGTTAAGAATAATACCATCATTTGTTTTTTTCAGAACGTGGCGCATCATAGCAAAGAACGCCTTAAGCTCGTTATCAGTCATTACACGCTTGTTTCTGTTATTCATATTTGCAAGAAAACGAGCCTGAAAATAATACATAATATAGAAGCTGATAAACAGCGGCAATTCACCGTTTTCCTGCTGAGAGCACTCCATAAGCGGAATAAGAAAATCTGCAAGCGAATCTATATACCAATCTTTATATATAGTGTTTATGTGGTAAAGCGCATTGTCCTCCTGAGGCTTAAAGAAATTATACTTTTCCCCTGAAACAACGCCATATACCGGATTGTCAAGCAAAAGCTTCATCATATAATCCTGATAATACTCATACTTAATATTGGCATTAAACATACGCTCTTTAAATACCGATGACAGAAAAACAGTGGCATTTGCAGTAGTCTGGATAAAATCGCATCTTTCTTCAACAGATACAGCGGCGTCATTTAAAAATCTGCCGGATTTATTAAGCGCACTCTTTTCCTCACGGTCAAGCGAGGGTACAAAGCAAAACGATTCAACAGACGCAAAGCGAACCTTGTGTTTTTTTATGTTAGCAACGGTTTTTTCAAAAAATCCGGTTGATACAAAGTCTCCACTGCCAAAAAATGAAACAAACTGTGTTGAAAGCGTATCCACAGCTCTGTTTAAAGCTGCTCCCATAAACTCGTTATGCTGCTTCTTTATTATTTGATTTTTTACTTTAGAGTCTACCTTTGCTACTCCCTTTGTAGTCGCATCAATAACAATTATGTTTGTTAAGATGCAATTTGATGTACTGCAAGCTTCAACTGACGAAATAGTTTTTGGAAGCTTAGAAACGCTGTCATCATCAGCTATAATAATAACGGTAATTTCTTTTTCTCTTAATTCTTTCATCTCAAATTCGCCCCATAAAATAATTTATATAAACTGTAACTAATCTCTGTTAACCTGTCGTATTATAGCACACTGCAAATAAAATGTAAATTACTAAAATTTATAAAAGTGCTGATTGCTTTACGGAAGAGTTTTACCTGTGGCTTTGTAAATTTCATACCATTGCTGTCTTGAAAGAGTTATGTCTGCCCCTTGACATATCTCATTAAGCCTGAGTCTGTTTGTTGTTCCTGCAATTAACTGCATATTAGCAGGGTGGCGCAACACCCAAGCGCTGACTATTGCATTTTTTGTAACTCCGTAGCTATCGGCTATTCTTTGCAAACACCGGTTGAGTTGAGGGAATTTTTCGTTGTCCACAAACGCACCCTCAAAAAAGCCGTACTGAAACGGTGACCATGCTTGAATTGTTATGCCGTTAAGTCGACAATAATCAAGAATCATTCCGTCACGGTCAGCAGATTCGGGTTTTGTCATATTTTCATTTAAGGCGAAATCAATCATACCTGTAAACATTGGGCCGAATTGAAGCTGGTTTGCAATTATAGGAGCTTTAACGTATTTTCTTAAAAGTTCAAGCTGCATTGAGTTCATATTGCTTACACCAAAGGCTTTTACCTTACCGCTGATTTGGAGCAATTCAAAAGCGTCCGCTATCTCCTCCGGCTCAAAAAGAGCATCGGGACGATGTAGCAAAAGGCAATCAAGGCTGTCAATATTAAGTCTTTTAAGACTTTGGTCAACGCTGTTTAAAATATGCTCCTTTGAAAAATCATAATAACCCTGTCTTATTCCGCATTTACTTTGAATAAACAGTTTATCTCTTGATGAAGGATTATTCTTTAGATACTCTCCAAATATACTCTCACATTCACCGTCTCCGTAAATATCGGCATGGTCAAAGTGATTTATACCGCTGTCGATTGCTGAATCTATCAGTGAAAATGCACCGTTTTTCTCTATTTGGTTCAGGCGCATACATCCCATAATTATTGCAGAAGTTGAGTTTCCTCCGAAATTCTGATATTTCATAGTAATAATCCTCTTTCTATTTTCTATTTTGTATTTATATTAATAAGCTCTGCCCTTAGCTTTGAATACATAATCTTCTGACTGCTGTATAGTCCGTAGTAGCCTGACAACATATAGCTTACGGCGCAGGCAATTGCAAAATACAAGATGCCCTGTGAGCCAAAGATTTCAACACTCAGAACAAGCGAAGCTATCGGACAGTTTGTTACGCCGCAGAAAAGTGCAATCAAACCGATAGCTGCGGCAAAGCTTACATCGGCGCCTATCAGGCTGCCAATCAAGCCACCAAGAGTTGCACCAATGAAAAAGGTTGGCACAATCTCGCCGCCCTTGTAGCCGCTGCCTATTGTTATAACCGTAAAAATAAGCTTCAATGCGAATGCCTCAGGTTTTACCTGCCCAAGGTTTACGGCACGCTCAATAACGCTGATACCGATTCCGTTGTAGTCCCTTGTGTTCAACAGAAGGGTTAACAGTATTATAGCACAGCCGCCGACTATTACACGTAAATACTGATTTTTCAGATAAACCATTGCATAGCGGTGAGCTGATTTCAGCACAAAACAGAACACAATGCTCACACCTGCACAAACTGCGGCAATCACAACCACCTGTAATGCAGGAATAAAATTGAAATCAGGCACAGACATAATTTTCAAGGCAAAAGGCTCAACACCGAGGAAGCTTGAAAGCCTAACGGCTATAATGGACGAAAACACGCACGGAAGAAAGCCTGCGTAGTACATTACACCGACGCTTGTAACCTCCATAGCCATAATTGACGCTGTAACCGGTGTGCCAAACAGAGCCGAAAAAACAGCGCTCATTCCGCACATTATAGCTATGTTTTCGTCCTTTGGTTTCATCTTGAACTGAGTGCCGATTTTTGCACCGAGCGTTCCGCCAAGCTGCAGCGCCGCACCCTCTCGACCTGCCGAACCGCCGAAAAGGTGCGTTATAACAGTGCTTACGAAAATAAGCGGCGCAAGTATAATTGGAACACCGTTGCCTGTACGCACGGAATTTATAATATTATTAGTGCCAACACTCTCGTCCATTTTACATATGCGGTAAAGAAAGACTATAACAACACCGCCAAGCGGCAGAAGAAAGAGCAGCCATGTATGCGTATTCCATAAACCGCTGACAAATGCAACACTTTTGTCAAATGCCGCACCAATAAGACCGCCAATAATGCCGCACAGGGCAGCAACCAATATCCATTTCAAAAATGCAAGGGAAAAATCCTTGATTGTGTGTATATGCTTTTTAAGGTTTAACTCCATATGTATCACCTGTAATATATTACCATTACATTGTTCTTTTTTCAAGCATTGAGCCGCATAAAAAGCACCGCACAATATTAACGTGCGGCGCTTTAAGAAAACTGAAATTAAATTTATTATATCAAGTGAATATATCCTTAATATCTAACAGGCTGTCAACAACCATTGTGCCTGTGCGCTGTAAATCATAACGGCTCTGGTGTCCTGCCGTTAACAATATGCATTGTGCTCCAAGAGCCTTTGACACCTCGTAATCCTGAACACAGTCGCCTATGACAAGTATTTCATCGCTGCTTTTACAGTGGCTTTTTGCAATATTCTCTGCTCTTTTGACCTTGCTCTGAACAAAGTGGTCATCAGCTCCCGATATTAAATCAAAATATCCGAACAAGCCGTAACGCTTTGCCCCACGTTCTATTACGCTCTGCTGCGAGCCGGAAATAATTGCCTGAAAGCTGCCAAGCTTAGAAAAGTGAGTGAGCAATTCCTCAGCGCCCTGCATAACAGGGTTTTCGCCAATGTGCTTTTCATAGCCTATGGCAAACTCTTGTGCTATTGTATCAAAGGAAATTTCGTTCAAGTCAAAAATATGCTCGTAAAACCGAGATATTGGCACATCAATATAGCTTCTGTACTGTTCAAGATTGATAATCGGCTTACCTCTTTTTCTGAGCATATCATTGACAGACTCAAGAGCTGTGCCAACATCATCTATCAGCGTGCCGTTGTAATCCCAAAAAACACAGGACGGAGCTGACATTTTACTGCTCCATACCAAGCTTTATAGCCTTTTTATTGGCTTCAAGCATATTTGCCTTACGTGCAGGAACACACTTTTCAATAGCCTTGTAGAGTGATTCCTCACTGCAAAAGCCTGTTTCCTTAAAAAGCTTACCAACAAGAATGATGTTCGCAAGTCCCTTAAGGCCCTGCTCTTCTGCAAGCTTTGTTGCAGGAACATAAAATACGTTCAAATCGTCACGCTCAACCTTTTTATCAACAAGGAAACTGTCAACAACAACTGTTCCGCCCGGCTGAACTGAATTAATGAATTTATCAAAGGACGGAAGATTCATTGCAATAAAGGTGTCGGGCGATGTAACAAGCGGAGAACCGATTGCTTTGTCTGAAATGCAAACATTGCAGTTTGCTGTGCCGCCTCTCATTTCAGGACCATATGACGGAAGCCATGAAATTTCCTTTTCGTCAAGAAGTCCGCCGTAGGCTATTACCTTACCGGCAAAGAGTATTCCCTGTCCGCCGAAGCCGGCAAGAATCATATTATAATTTTTGCTCATTTTATTCTTGCCCCCTTTTCCTCGTCCTTATATACTCCGAGAGGATAATACGGAATCATATTCTCACGCAGCCAGTCAAGTGCCTCAACAGGAGATAAGCCCCAGTTTGTCGGGCAGGTTGACAGTACCTCTACAATTGAGAAGCCTTTTTTGTCTATCTGATTCTGGAAAGCCTTTTTGATTGCCTTCTTAGCTGTGTTAACGTTTTTAACGCAGTCAACAGCAACACGCTGAGCAAGCGCAACACCGTCAAGAGTTGAGAGCATCTCGCAAACCCTTACAGGGAAGCCTGCTGTGTTTACGTCACGACCATACGGAGTTGTCTGCGTTACCTGACCCGGCAGCGATGTTGGTGCCATCTGACCGCCTGTCATACCGTAGATTGTGTTGTTTACAAAAATAACGGTAATGTTTTCGCCTCTTGTTGCAGCATGAACAGTTTCGGCAGTACCGATAGCGGCAAGGTCACCGTCGCCCTGATATGTAAAAATCACATTATCCGGCTTTGCTCTTTTAAGTCCGGTTGCAACAGCCGGTGCTCTGCCGTGCGGAGCCTCAACCATATCGCAGTTAAAATAATCATAGTTCATAACGGCACAGCCAACCGGTGAAACGCCGACTGTTTTGCCTTCAACGCCTAACTCGTCTATAACCTCGGCAACAAGACGGTGGATAATACCGTGTGTGCAGCCCGGGCAATAATGGAACGGAGCGTCTGTTAATGCGTGCGGTTTTTCAAAAACTACTGCCATTATCTTTCGCCTCCAAGCTTAATAATTTCTGCAAGAATCTCATCTGGTGTTGGTATCATACCGCCTGTTCTGCCGTAGAAGGAAACAGGCTTTGAGCAATTGATGGCAAGCTTAACATCGTCAACCATCTGTCCCATTGACATTTCAACACTTAAGAAAGCCTTTGCGTGTGACGCAGCCTTATTCAGAACGTCTGTCGGGAAAGGCCATAGCGTAATCGGGCGGATAAGACCAGCCTTTATACCCTGTTCTCTTGCGCTGTCAACGGCACTGTGCGATACTCTTGCAGACGCACCGTAAGCTACTACGATAATATCTGCGTCATCTGTAAGATATTCCTCAGCCATCTGCTCATTCTTCTTAATTATTTCATATCTTTCAAATCTGTCCTTAACAAGCTTTTCAAGCGCCTGCGGGGTAAGATAGAGTGAATTGATGATGTTGTGTTCTCTTTTGTTTTGGTGTCCGTTTGTAGCCCAAGGCTTTTCCGGAAGCTGAACATCGCTGCCGTCCGGAATTTCAACAGGCTCCATCATCTGACCGAGCATACCGTCAGCTAAAATCATAGCAGGCATTCTGTATTTGTCGCCCAAATCAAAAGCCTTGCCTACAAGATTTACCATTTCCTGAACAGTTGCAGGAGCAAAAACAAGAATCTGAAAATCGCCGTGACCTGTTGCTTTAGTAGCCTGCCAATAGTCAGCCTGTGACGGCTGAATTCCGCCAAGACCGGGGCCGCCACGCTGTACGTTGATAATAAGAGCAGGAACATCTGAACCTGCCATATATGATATAGCCTCTGTTTTAAGGCTGATTCCGGGCGAGCTTGATGATGTCATTGCTCTGCAACCTGCGCTGGCACAGCCTAAAACCATATTAGCTGCCGCAAGCTCAGACTCAGCCTGAAGATATGTACCGCCGATTTTAGGCATTTTCTTTGACATATATGCGGCAAGCTCTGTCTGAGGTGTTATTGGATAACCGAAGAAATGGCGGCAGCCTGCCTGAATAGCGGCTTCGGCAAGAGCTTCGTTACCCTTCATTAAAAATCTTTCTGCCATTGTAACATTTCCTTTCTGAATTGTTATCTTTCAACCGTTATTGCAAGATCCGGGCACATTGTAGCGCACGCCTTGCAGCCGATACATTCCTCCTCATTAATAAGAGAGGCCGGATGATAGCCTTTGGCGTTGATCACATCAAGCTTAAGAGCAATGATATGCTTTGGACAAGAGTTTACACAAAGCTCGCAGCCCTTGCAAAGGTTTTCTTTAACAGTAATTTTTGCCATAACACTTTACCTCCTATCGCTAAATTAATTATATGTTTCAAAACGGAGGCTTAACTATTTGCTTGACCCTGTAAAGAGAGTCTAAGTTAAGTTCGCTGAAAACTTCCGGTTTTGCTGTTGTAAAGGCAAGCGGCAGGTTTAATATTTTTGCCGTTTCCTTTGCAAAATCAACTGAGGATAAAATATCTTCAGTTGTAGTAAGATGCTGAAGATGAGAATTGTTCACAACAGCCGTTGCTTTTACCCTTGCAGCGCTTTCTATTTCATAAAGAATTTCTGCACATTCTGAGGGTGTAGACGTAAGCGAACGGAATTTGTTGACCACATAGAAAATATCCTTGTCCGGATGCGCATTGATTTTTTTGGAATACCTGCCAAGTGCATATGCGCCGACATCATCACCGCCGACATCAACAACAACATAATCGTCGCTATTTTCAAATATTGTGTCCATAGAAGCAGGCAGAGAGGGATTATCAAGGTTTGTAGAAACGAAAACAGGCGCAACAACCTTTATCCCCTTTTCCTGCAAAAGCTCCTTATAGTCGCCAGTGCGGAAATATGGATTGACAACATCGAGATCTGCAATGGTTACACTTTTTCCTCTGCTTGCCAAATCAAGGGCAATATTGAGCGACAAATTAGTTTTGCCGCATCCGTAGTGACCTAAAACTATTGTAAGATGCTTAAAGTTTATCATTAAATCAAATCTTTTCCAGTGCCTGCTTGAAATCTGCAAGCAAGTCTTCAATATCTTCAATACCTACTGAGAGTCTTATCATATTCGGGCTTATGCCGCACTCCGCAAGCTGCTCGTCTGTCATTTGTCTGTGAGTAGTGCTTGCCGGATGCAACACGCTTGTACGTGCATCTGCAACGTGAACTACCATAGCCGCAAGCTCAAGAGATTCCATTAGCTTCTCAGCGGCTTTTCTTCCACCTTTTACACCAAAGGATATAACGCCGCTGCTGCCGTTTGGCATATACTTCTGAGCAAGACTATAATATTTATTATTCTCAAGTCCGGGGTAATTTACCCATTCGATTTTATCATTTTCATCAAGAAATTTTGCAAGAATCAGAGCGTTTTCACAGTGACGCGGAACTCTTAAATGAAGCGTTTCAAGTCCAATATTAAGCAGGAAAGCATTCATCGGAGCTGCCTGTGCGCCCATATCTCTCATAAGATGTGTTCTTGCCTTAACTATATACGCCGCATTGCCAAAGGTTTCGGTATAAACAACGCCATGGTATGTTTCGTCAGGCGTGGTCAGCATATCGTAGCCACCCTTAGCCCAGTCAAACTTGCCGCTGTCAACAATAACGCCGCCGAGGGCAACAGCGTGGCCGTCCATATATTTTGTGGTTGAATGGACAATTATATCTGCGCCAAACTCAAACGGATGGCAGTTGATTGGCGTTGGGAAGGTATTATCAACGATAAGCGGTACATTGTGGGCATGAGCACAGCGTGCGTACAGCTCAATATCGGTCACAACAAGCGACGGGTTAGCAAGGCTCTCTGTAAAAACAGCTCTTGTGTTATCCTTGAAAGCCGCCATAATCTCGTCTTCTGTTGCCGTCGGATTCATAAATGTGAATTCTATGCCTAAATCACGAAGGGTTTTGTTGAACAGGTTGAATGTTCCGCCATAAATAGCGCTGGCACAGACAACATGGTCGCCTGCCTTACAGATATTTGTTATAGACATAAGTGAAGCCGCCTGACCGGAAGCTGTAAGCATTGCGCCTACACCACCCTCAAGAGCAGCAATTTTCTTTTCAACTGCGTCCAACGTTGGGTTTGCAAGCCTTGTATAGAAGAAGCCGTCAGCCTCAAGGTCAAAAAGCTTTCCCATTGTTTCTGCACTGTTATATTTATATGTTGTGCTCTGAACAATAGGTATTACACGTGGGTCACCGTCATTAGGCTCATAACAACCCTGAACACATATTGTGCTTTTTTTCTTATCCATTTTATCTACCACTTTCCTATTTTATTTTATCTCAGACAAAAAGGCCTTTAATAATTCCTGTTATAAAATCCACTCCGCCGATAACGAGTGCAACAAGAAGAATGAACAGAACAGCTGAAATTACTCTTACGGCTATACGCTTGCCGGAGGACATTTCCTCGAACTCTTCAGTTTTAGGCGAAGAATTTTCTTGCACTTCATCCCCTGCACTCTCGACATATTCATCGGGGCTTACTGCATTTATTCCGATAAGTATTTCCATTGCTTTGTCATAAAACGAATACGGAACTTCAATTTTATATCTTGCATTATCAATTCCGGTTACAGCATTTGCAGATGCTTCTTTTTTCTCTGCTCTTTCGGCATATGGTATATCAGCGTCCTCAAGAGCGGCTGTGATTCTGTCCTTTTCTATTCCGAATGCGCTTACTATTGCAATATGGCTTGAATCGCTTATTTTTTTAGTCAAGACCTCATTGCAGTTTGGGCAAGCTCTTTTATCGTTATATAGTTTGTGACAACGATTGCAGTAATATTTCACGTTGCGACCTCCTTGTGCATCTCATAGCGTATACTATTATATCAAGATACGACAGATATTGCAAATTTGTGTACTATTAATTACATTATCCGATTGTTTTACCGTTCTGCTTTAACTTCTTAAGCTGCAAAAGAATTATATTTTCAACGCATTTTTTCATTCTTGAGCCTCTGAACAGCATAACTATTGCAAAACCGATGATGAGCATAGCGCAAACTGAAAGCAGAATAAGCAGCGGAATGTTTAAAGCGAAAACAGACGCAACTATTCCGTAGGCACACAAAGCCAAAAGGATAACGCACGGAACTACAATTTGGAAAATATAGTGCAGAAAGCCAAGCTGTACGCCGCCGAGGTTCGGCAGATAGCCGATTTCTTCCGATAAAACAACTCCGTTCGTCTTTACAAATAACTGCGGGAGGGAATATTTGCCCTGCCTTTTATCAAAGACGCTTCGGGAGAATTCAAAGCTCATTTCACCCGTCTGGTCGGACGAGGGCTTGAACGCTATCTTTTTCTTTATTCTTATCGGGTCAATATTTTCGTACCATGCACCTTTATCAAATACAAGGAAAAACAATATTGCAGTGAGTATCTCCTTGATAACAAAAATAATTCGATTTATCGGGCGCATTGTGAGGTTCTGGGGTACAAACTCTATATTAGCGTGACAGTTAATCTGCTCGCCGCAGTCAAACGAGGCAGAGCTTGAAAAGCTGTCAATAGGTCTTTTTTTGCCGTCACATTCAATCATAAAGGTGTCGGCTTTTTCTATATTTTTTGACGTAACTCTAAGAAACATTTTTCACCTCTATATTGTTATAATTTTGATTTACAAATCGGTAATACAGATTATTGCCGTGCCACCGCTGACACTTACCACAGCGTCATCAGTGGTAATAACATTGCTGACGCCGAGCGGGAATTCTGCTTTTAGGGTGTAGCAGTCAAGCGGATAGTAAAAGCCTGAAAGCGTAACGCCGCAGCTTTTGCAGGCAAAGGGAAAAATCGAAAAGGTTTTATCCTTTTGATTTTTAATGTGTATCTCCTCGTTTTCAAGAAGAAAAATTCTCGTTTTCTCGCTTAAAATTTCGCCGTTGCAGCCGTGATGCTTAAGATAAAGCAAAATCGAACAATTAGCAATCGTGTGGTCCTCTCTGCCCCCTGTTGCAGCAAGGAAAACAAAATTATTTATGTTTCTCTTTATTCCCTCACGAACAGCGTACATAGTATCTGTATCGTCCTTATGTACAGGCAAAATTACAGTTTCAACATCAGAACTCGGTACTGTTGAGGAGTCGAAGTCACCTACGATTAAATCAGGTGTTACTCCGGCTTTTTCAGCATATACATAGCCGCCGTCAGCACAGATTACAAAGTCATCCTGTGTTATTTGATTTTTAAAAAAGCATATATCTGCAAACGGAGCTGCTGATATTATAACGCACCTTTTCATTTCATTTCCCATTCCTTAAGGTCCTTAACCTCGTTATACATAGCAACATAGCTTTGGTGGCGTGATTTTTCTATTTTGCCGTTTTTAATTGCTTCAAGCACAGCACAGCCAAGCTCCTTTGTGTGTGAGCAGGAGGTAAAGCGGCAATCGTCAAGATACGGCTCAAACTCTGAAAAGCAGTGTACAAGCTCGTCCTTCTTAATTATTTCATATCTCTGCAAATCTACCGTCGAAAAACCCGGAGTATCGGCAACATAGCCCATTTCATTTTTATGAAGCTCAACCGTTCTTGTTGTGTGTCTGCCCCTGCCAAGCTTTTTGCTGATGTCGCCTGTTTCAGCAGCAGTTTCCGGCAGCATTGCATTTAAAAGTGTTGATTTTCCAACGCCGGAATTGCCTGTGAACGCCGTTATGCCTTTTGCAAGAATACGGCTTTTTAGCTCACCGGTATTATAATCCTTTGATGAAAAGCAAAGCGTATTTATGCCGGAATTAGAATAAATCCTGAATAGCTCGTCAGGCGAGCATAAATCCGTTTTGCTTATAACCAGCATTGGCTCAATTCCTTTTTTCACTGCCGTTGCAATCATTTTATCTATAATAAGCGTATTAGGCGTCGGTGAAATTACAGACGAAACAATAACGAGCCTGTCGATATTGGCTAAAGCCGGACGGACAAGTCTGTTTTTCCTCGGCAACACCTTCTCAATAACGCAATAACCATCATTCGGAACGCCAATTTCAACGTAATCGCCTACGCAGGGAGCGTTGCCCTTTAAACGGAATGCTCCTCTCGCCTTACATTCATATATCTTTTCGGCGGCTTCCACATAATAGAAGCCGCCGATTAATTTTGTTATAATGCCTTTTTCAGTTATCACAAAATCACCCAAGGTTTATTTTTGTTACAGTGCATTACCATGAATAGCCATTATTATAATTCCGGATCTGTCCACGCAGGCATATCCTCTGAATCTGTTTCAGACTCAGTTTCAGGCTCGGTTGTTTCCTCTGTCGGTAGAGTTGAATCCTCAACAAAATCATATTTAGCTGAGTTCACAATCTCACCCTTATTAAAGTCAATCTCATATTCACGGTAGAGATTTTCATTAAGTGATACCTGAACGTACACTGTGCCTTCGGCTGTAATTTTCACCTCATAGGTGCTGTTGTATTTTGGAATAACGTTCTGTGAGTATTCCTCGCTTACAACGCCGTCAATTGTTACTCGTACAAATACCTCTCTGTCAACATCCGCCGGAAGGTCAATATTGAGTGTACAGGTCTTTGTCTTGTCAATTCCTTTTGCAACAATAAGCTTTACCTTTTCGCCAACCTTATATTCAACATCGTATCCTGGGCTTTGAGCCAAAACGGAATCCTTTTCCTTGTCAACCTTTTCGTTGTATTCGTAGTCAACCTCGAAGCCGAGAGATTCAAGAGTGTACTTTGCAGAGTCAAGTGACTGACCGACAACATTCGGAAGCAACACAGTATCAGTTGTACGTTCACGGCTTACGAACACTTTGATTGGTGAGTCAACCTCAACCTCAGAGCCTGCCTTTGGAGAAGTGTCAAGAACCATATCAACGGCAGTGTCCGGATCTTCAACATAAACAATCTGAGCCTTAAGGTTCTTATCGTTCATTTTAGCAAGTGCATTATCCGCTGAATAGCCGTTTACATAAGGAACAGATACAACAGTGCTTGTACTGTTTACCGTGAGGGTAATTGTTGAACCCTCCTTAATCTGTTTTGAGCCTGATTCAGGTGACTGCTTTAAAATAGTGCCGATAGCCTGGTTCGGGTCAAAGGAATTTACTGTTTCAAATTTAAAGTCGTATTTTCCGCTGTTAATTACATCGTCAGAGTTCATTCCGACAAAATTCGGGATATCAACGGCGATTGTGTTCTGACTTTGGCAAGCCTGAAATGCACCGAGAATACAGCAAACTATTGCAACCAGTATAAATGCCGATATAATACCGGCAAAAATTGAACCGGCCGGCGATTTTGCCTTCTCTGCGTCTGCGGCATATTTTCCGTATTCGTCATTATATGCATCATCTGAAACGGAACCTCCGTTATCGTCAAATGAATCCGATAATTTTGATGAATTGCCCTTTGGAGCCATATACTTGTATTCAAACACAATAGATGGGTTCTGCTTGAACAGTTCAATATCATCAAGCATTTCCCTTGCGCTCTGATAACGAAGTGACGGATCCTTCTGCATTGCCTTGAGAGTTATCTCCGCAAGGCCGTCCGGAACATCCGGATTAATCTCCTTTATCGGCTTCGGAACCTCCTGCAGCTGCATAATAGCTACTGAAACCGCATTATCAGCCTCGAACGGAAGCTTTCCTGCGAGCATTTCATAAAGCATTACTCCGACAGAATAAATGTCGGTTTTTCCGTCGGTAAGCTCACCCTTTGCCTGTTCGGGTGCAATATAGTGAACAGAACCTATAGCCTTATCAGTCATAGTTCTTGTTTCAACACTGCTGAAGCGAGCTATGCCGAAATCCGTAACCTTGATTGTACCGTCCTGCAAAAGCATAATGTTTTGCGGCTTTATGTCACGGTGAACAATGCCCTTGCTGTGCGCATGCTCAAGAGCCTGCAAAATCTGAGTTGTAAAAAGCACTGCCTCTTTCCAGCTTATATTATTATCTTGTAATTCGATATACTCCTTAAGGGTGATTCCGTCGATATATTCCATTACAATATACTGAATTACATCACCAAAGCTAACGTCATAAACCTTAACAATGTTCTGATGATTCAAAACAGCAATTGCCTTTGATTCATTTTTAAAACGACGAATGAATTCATCGTTTGCAGAAAACTCATCCTTCAATATCTTTATTGCAACAGTTCTGTCATCAAGCGTATCATAGGCACGGTAAACCATAGCCATACCGCCTGTACCGATAAGCTCATGTATGTCATATCTTCCGTCAAGCTTTTTGCCCGAATATTTATCCATAAATTAATCTACTCCCAATTCTACAGAATTTGTAATTACTGCAACCGTGATATTGTCGCTGCCGCCTAAATCCTTTGCGGAGTTTACAAGCGCCTGCGTGTAATCCTCGCCGCTGTTTGTCCTTGACATTCTGACAAACTCGGCGGGCTTTATGTAGTTTGAAAGCCCGTCTGTGCAGATTACAACATAATCGTCATCCTTAAATTCGCTCTCTATATAGTCAAGATGAATTTCGGGAACTATACCTAAAGCACGGGTAATTATGTTTTTGTTTGGGTGAGCCATAGCCTGCTCTGAGGTAATTTCCCCCTTAGCAACCATTTCCTGAACAACAGAGTGGTCAATTGTCAGTTGCTTTATTCGCCTTCCCCGTATGCTGTAAACACGGCTGTCACCTGCATGAACTATGTGAAGCTTGTTGCCCTTTACAAGCACAAGCTCAACCGTTGTTCCCATTCCACGAAGCTCCGGATCGCCTTTCTGAATTTTATAAAGCTTATTGTTTGCTTTCTGAACAGACTCGGTAAGCAAATTGACAATATCTTCATCACTTAAGCTGTCCCTGTAACCTCTTTTTAATCTGCGTGATATTTCTTTAACCGCAACGGAGCTTGCAACATTGCCACCGTTTGCACCGCCCATACCGTCACATACAACAGCCCAGGCAGCATCTCCCGAAAAAACTCCGCCTGTGCAGGCGTCCTGGTTTGTAGATCTTACAAGACCTATATCACTTTTTAAAAATACTTCCAAGCTGTTACCTCCCTTTGGTTAACCGCCATATCTATATAACATAAATTGATTTATTACTTAATTATCTATTGTCGCTTTGCCTCTTAGCTGTCCGCAGGAGGCATTTATGTCCGAGCCGAGTGTACGGCGGATAGTTGCCGGTATACCGTGGCCGTTAAGATAAGCGCAAAAAGCATTTAGACTTTTTTTGCCGCTTTTTTTGTAGCCGGTTTTATCAACCTCATTAACAGGAATCAAATTAACGTGGCAGAGCATCCCCTTAAGCCTTGAACATAGAAGCCCTGCACATTCAACAGAATCATTCACACCGTCAATCATTGCATATTCAAAGGTTATTCTTCTGCCTGTTTTGTCAATATATTCCCTGCAGGCGCTCAACAGCGTATCAATAGGGAAGCGTTTATTTACCGGCATTGTTTTATTTCTAATTTCATCGCTCGGTGCATGCAAAGAGATGGACAGTGTTATCTGAAGCTTTAATTCAGCAAGCTTCAGTATCTTATCGGCAAGACCGCAGGTAGACAAAGCAATGTGACGCATACCAATATTCATTCCGTCATCTGACGAAACAAGGCTCAGAAACTTAACCACATTGTCAAAATTATCAAGCGGCTCGCCCATGCCCATTAAAACAACGTTAGAAATGCGCACGTTTTCGTCCTTCTCCATCGTCTGAAGCTGAGAAAGCATTTCGCCCGCTGTAAGGTTCCGGCGAAAACCACCCTGCCCTGTTGCGCAGAAGGTACAGCCCATTTTACAGCCTGCCTGAGTCGAAATACACGCCGAGTAGCCGTGATGATAGCTCATAAGCACAGCCTCGACATATTCTCCGTCTTTGAGCGAAAAAAGGTATTTTACTGTACTATCATAACAAGAAATCAACTTTTTTTCAATAGCTGAAGAGGATATATAATAAATTTCTTTGAGTTTTTCTCTGAGATTTTTGGAAATATTGAGCATATCATCGAAAGATTGCACATATTTTTTGTGAATCCATTGAAAAATTTGTTTTGCCCTATACTTTGGCTCTCCAATTTTTTCAAGAGCCAGCTCAAGCTCTTTTACGCTAAGCGACTTAATATCCTGCAATTTATTCACACCTTACAAATGCGCTGACAAAAAAGCCGTCAGTGTTATGCTCGCTCGGCAAAAGCGTCAGGCAGTTATCATTTTCCGGAATAACCCTTTTTATGGTTTTCGGCAGCTTAAGCTTAAGCGGCTTAAAACCTTCATTCTCCTTTAAAAATTTGTCCGATATATCGTTATTTTCAGCTTTATTGAGAGTACAGGTCGAATATAATAATACTCCGCCTTTTTTAACAAGTTGTGAAGATTTTATTAGTATTTTGTATTGCAGAGGCGGTAAAGCTGAAAAATTATCTGTGTTTTTGTATCTTATCTCAGGCTTGCGGCGAATAACGCCAAGGCCCGAACACGGAACATCGCATATAACCTTATCGGCTAACTCGTTTTTACTGTCTGACAATGCGTCACGGACAGCAGAATTGATTATATTAATGCCAAGGCGTTTTGCTGTTTTTTTAATAAGCTCAACCTTATGCGGGTGCAAATCGTAGGAATAGATTTTGCCTTTGTTTTTCATAAGTACGGCGGATTTAAAGCTTTTTCCGCCCGGAGCTGAGCAAACGTCAATTATAGTTTCACCTGCCTGCGGATTTAAAAGCTCAATTGCAATCTGCGACGCCTCGTCCTGAACATAGAAAAGTCCCTGCCTGAACGATTCAATCTCTTCAATAGAGCCTGTGTCAGACAGTTCAACAGAATTATTTGCAAGGTTTGAAAGCTGCGCCTTAACACCCTGCTTTAAAAGACTTTCAATAAGCTCGACAGGCGTTGCTTTAAGTGTGTTTACAGCTGCGGTTACAGGCGGTCTGCCAAACAGGGATTTTAAAATGTCCTCAGTTAGTTTTTCACCGTAGGAGCTGTCAAGAATTTTAATTATCTCAACAGGACAGGAATAGGTAAACGAAAGGCTGTCAAGACGGTTATTAGCAATATCGGGGGTATTGTATGCTTTATTCGCACGCAAAAAAGAGCGTAAAACACCGTTTATAAAGCCTGCCGATTTATTAAGCCTTAATGATTTACAAAGCTTTACAGCTTCGTTAACAGCCGCACTGTCCGGTATTTTATCAAAATACAAAATTTGATATAGCGCCTGCTCAAGAAGTATCAGCACTTTATCCTCAATTTTTCTAAGTGGTATGGTTGAATACTGTCGTATTATTTTGTCAAGAGTGAGCCTGCGCTCAAGCACGCCGTAAAATATTGCAGACGCAAGAGCAGCGTCACGGCGGTCAAGCTGTGACGCTTTTATGGCTCGGTTTATTTCTATATTTGAATATGCGTCGTTATAAAGCACGTTGTAAAGCGCCTTAAACGATGTTTTTCTGCTGTTTCCCATTTAGCCGCAGGCTCCCTTTAACTGTGATAATATTGAAATTTATCTTCGGTTGCTTCGTCCTGCCGCTATAACAAGCAAGCGCAGCAGGCTCATTATTGAAGCAAACGCAGAGGCAACATACGTCATTGCTGCAGCCGAAAGCACTGCCCTTGCGCCGGAATACTCGTCCTCGGCGCTTAGCATATTGGTTGACTTAATTGTTTGAAGGGCACGGCGGCTGGCGTTAAACTCAACAGGAAGTGTTACAATAGAGAACACAACGGTGAGAGAATACAGCACAATACCGATATAAAGAACAAAATCGTACTGAACCGGCAGGAAAAGTCCAACCAGAATTACAATCCAAGAAAGCTTTGAGCCGATGTTTACAACAGGCACAATTGCACTGCGGATTTTATTCGGCACATAGCCGACAGCGTGCTGAACGGCATGTCCTGCCTCGTGTGCGGCAACCCCGACAGCCGCAATAGTCGTACAGCTATAAACTGCATCAGACAGCCTTATGGTGTTTGTGCGTGGGTCAAAATGGTCGGTCAGCTTACCTCTGACGTGCTCAATTCGCACATTAGTTATTCCGTGTGAAGCTAACACATTATATGCAGCCTGTGCGCCTGTTAATGCTCTGCGGTTGCCGATTTTTGAATACTTGTTAAAGGCAGAATTAACTCTTGCTGAGGCTATGAACGAAATAATTATTGCCGGAACAATAAAAATCAGATAGGTTTTGTCAAAATAATAAAGACACATTAAAGTCAGCACCCCTCATTGAAATTTGTCTCCAATATTAAGCTTATGTCCATTTAAAAATGATTGGCTATCCATCCTTTTTTTGCCCTCGAGCTGAAGCTCGTCAATAATTACACTGCCGCATCCGCAGGCTACCGTTAACGGTGAGGTTGCAATTATCTCGCCCGGTGTTCCCTGTTTGTCTGAAAGGCGTGTCTGATGAATTTTAACTTTCTTACCGTTTATTGACGCAATTGCAACAGGCCAGGGACTTAAGCCTCTCACCTTGTTGTGCACCTGCTTTGCAGTGTCGCTCCAATTGATTTGGCAAAGCGACTTATCAAGCATAGGAGAATAGCAGGAGTCGCTGTCATTCTGCTTTTCACGCTTCGCAGTGCCGTTTTCAAGCGCCGTAAGTGTATCAACAATAATAGACGCTCCAAGCTGTGACAATTTATCATGAAGCTGACCTGCCGTTTCATTTTCGTCGATTTTGCATGAACGCTTCATAATCATATCGCCCGTATCAAGCCCCTCGTCCATATACATAGAGGTAACGCCTGTTTCAGCTTCTCCGTTTAAAACACTCCACTGTATCGGCGCAGCACCTCTGTATTTCGGCAGCAAGGAAGCGTGAACGTTTATGCAGCCGTATTTCGGCAAATCAAGAATAGCCTTTGGAAGTATTTTTCCGTAAGCTACAACAACTATGCAGTCTGGAGCTAACTCCTTAAGGATATTTAAGGCATCACCGTCCTTAAGCGTTTTAGGCTGAAAGACCGGAATATTGTGTTCAAGCGCCGTAACCTTTACAGGCGGTGGCGCAAGAGTGTAGCCTCTGCCCTTTGGCTTGTCCGGCTGAGTAAATGTTCCGATGACATCATAATCGGCGTTTATAAGCGCTTCAAGGCAAGGCACGGCAAAGTCAGGCGTACCCATAAATACAACTCTCATTTTACCACTCACTTTCTTGAAAGCTCGGCAGGGTCAATTTTTTTGATGATGTATTTTGTAAACAAAATTCCTTCAAGGTGGTCACATTCATGGCAGAACGCCTTTGCAAGCAAGCCCTCGCCGTTCATTGAGAACTCATTGCCGTGTCTGTCCTGCGCCTTAATTGTGGCGTACATTGGTCTGTTTGTTATTCCCCATACATCAGGGCAAGAAAGACAGCCCTCGACAGATTGCTGTGTTCCCTTTGTTTTGATAACCTCAGGATTAATAAACTCCACTACTCTTTCGCCCGTATCAATTACGACTACTCTTTTTAAAATGCCCACCTGCGGAGCCGCAAGACCAACACCGCCTGACTGAGCAAGCGTTTCCTTCATATCATCAAGAAGCTGAAAAAGGCGGTCATCGAATTTTTCAACGGTGCGGCATTTCTTTGTAAGAATGCTGTCGCCCTGTTTTACAATATTTCTGATTGCCACTGAAACCACATCCTTATAGTATTGATTCGGGATTAACGTCAACATATACCGTCACACGGGAATACTTGCTGATTTTCCCGAAGTCAATAAGAAGCTGTGACAGCATCGTGCGGAAATTCCTGCTGTTTTTATATTTTAAAACTGTTTTATATCTGTATTTATTGCTAACTTTTTTTACCGCCGCAGCAGTAGGTCCGAGCACACGAAGCGGAAGCTGTGGGTAGGTTTCCCTTGCACTTCGGCACAAAAGACGAGTACACTCCTTAGCGGCGTTTGCCGTTAACAGCTCGTTATCGCCGACAAAGCCTATCATACAAATATCGGAAAACGGCGGATACAAAAGGCTGCGACGCATTGCAAGCTCCGTGTTGTAAAATGCAAGATAGTCCTGCATAGCGGAAAGATTTATTACGTAGCTGTCAGGAGTGAATGTTTGAATAACTGCCCTGCCGGGGCAATCACCTCTTCCGGCTCTGCCGACAACCTGTGTAAGCAGTGAAAAGCTGCGTTCAAAGCTCCTGTAATCGTCACTGTATAATATCTGGTCTGCCGACAAAACGCCTACAAGCGTGACATTCGGAAAGTCAAGTCCCTTTGCAACCATCTGAGTTCCAATTAAAATATCGTACTCTCCTCGCTTAAACGAGCCGAGCAAAGTTTCGTGTGAATTTTTACGCATTGTTGCGTCGGCGTCTAGGCGGAGTATTCTTGCGCCTGGAAGCAGAGCCGCCAAGGTTTCCTCTGCCTTTTGTGTTCCTGTTCCCGAAAAACGCAGTCCGTGCTCATGGCAGGACGGGCATTTATCGGTTAAAGCAATTGAATAACCGCAGTAATGGCACATAAGGCGATTGTTAGCAGAATGATAGGTCAAAGAAATTGAGCAGTTGGGGCAGCTTACAACCTCCTTGCAATGGCGGCATGCGACAAACGTGTTGTAACCTCGGCGGTTGAGCAATAGAATAGACTGCTTGCCTTCGGCTAAATTCTCTTGCAGGCTTTGAAGCAAAACTGAGGAAACAACGGTTTTATTACCCTGCTCCAGCTCTATATTCATATCGGCAACAAGCACAGGCGGAAGCTGAGCCTTGCCGTAGCGTTTGCTAAGCGTAAAGAGAGAATACACTCCTGTTTGCGCCTTATAGTAGCTCTCAATGCTCGGAGTAGCCGAGGACAAAAGCAGCATACAGGAATTTTCCTTGCATCTGAACTTAGCAACCTCCCGTGCGTGATAGCGTGGAGTGCTTTCTGATTTATAGGTATATTCCTGTTCCTCGTCCATTATAATAAGTCCAAGGTTCTGAACAGGCGCAAAAACTGCCGATCTTGTGCCGATGGCGATTTTTGCTTCACCGCACCGCACCCTTTTCCATTCGTTTATTCTCTCGCCAAGCGATAATGCGCTGTGAAACACAGCTACACTACCTCCGTAGCGAGCCTTAAAAATATTGATAATCTGCGGCGTTAAGGCAATTTCAGGCACCATTACGATTATACCCCTGCCGTCCTTTGAAATCCTATCAATCAGTTTCATAAAAACCGAGGTCTTGCCTGAGCCTGTTACGCCGTACAAAAGCGACACACACGGCTTTTGGGTTTTGTATTTTTCACACAAGCCAAGGTAGGCTCTGTTTTGCTCCTGCGTCAGACTTATTTCCTGAACTGTTTCAGCATTAACTGACGGCTCAGCACTCTTGATAACCTCACGGTCAAAGTACCTTGCATAGCCCTTTTTCACAAGAGCGTCAACCACAGCCTTGGTGTATCCGGTAAAATATATTATTTCCTTTAAAGAAATTTCGCCCGCCATTTTCAGAAGCTCAAAAACCTCTTTTTGCTTTGGCGTAAGGGCGTCTGCTTCATCATCAAAGGTGCAAAGCTCAACCATTTTTTCGCTCAAATCACCGACACATCTTACTGCGCTTTCGCTTGATTCAAGCACACCGCTTTTGCAAAGGTCATCAAGGAGCTTTGTGTTAAAATCAAGCTCAAAAGCCGAGCATATTTCCTGCCGTGATACAGAGTGGTTTGCCGAGCCGACAAAGGAAACTATTGCCTGCTCAGTATCATCAAGTATAAGCTTTCCTTTGTAATCGGCGTTAAGACAATATGTTTCCTTGATTTTATAATTGAAGCCTGCCGGCAGCATTGCCCTTGCCGCCTCGTAATAGGTGCAGAAATACTGCGATTTGATAAACGCCGCAAGCCTTAACATCTCATCTGAAAGAAGCGGTTCCCGATCTAAAACGACTGATATTTTTTTTAGACTTTTTGTACTGTCGCCGTCACCGCTGAAAACGTCAAAAACAATGCCCTGACGTTGCTTTCTTGACTTTCCGAACGGTACAAGCACACGACAGCCGATAACGTTTTGCGCAGCGATATCTTCACCTATTTCGTAATCAAATAGCTTATCAAAGCCAAAGGCGGCGTTTTCAACCGCCACCCTGCAAATTTTCTTATTAATATCAGTCATTTACGTCCGGTTCAAGTATGCCGTAACGATGCTGTTTAAAATCCTCAACAGCCATCAATACAGGCTTCTTATCAGTAACAATACCTTCGTCATGAAACTCGGCGGCAATCTCTCTTGCTCTTTTTGCAACGCCAACTACCAAAGCGTATCTTGTTGTTCTGTTTGCTAACATATCGTCAATTGAAGGTCTTATCATATTCATATCAAAAATTCTCCTTTATATAATCCTGCATATTTGCGCTTTTCAGCTTTTCACTGTCTATAATATTTAAAATATCACTAACACACTTGTTCATTTCGCCGCAGATAACTACATAGTCATATTTATCCGCATATTTAAGCTCCTCATAGGACTGAGCCAAACGTGCAAGGATAACCTCCTCGGTTTCGGTTCCTCTGCCTCTCAGGCGCTTTTCAAGTGACTCTCTGTTTGGCGGAATAAGAAAAATTGAAATCGCATCAGGCATCTTCGCCTTTACCTGCGCACCACCCTGAACCTCTATTTCAAGGATAATATCCTCACCGCTGTTTATGCACTGCTCAATATACTCCTTTGGCGTGCCGTAAAGATTATCGCAGTACATAGCATATTCAAGCATCTCGCCGTTTTTAATCTTATTATTGAACTCATCACAGGTAAGATAAAAATAGTTTACCCCGTGCTGTTCACCCGGTCTTGGTGAGCGTGTTGTCGCCGAGATTGAAAGCTTCAAATCAGGTCTTGCTTCAAGCAACGCACCAACTGTTGTACCTTTTCCCGACCCTGACGGGCCTGAGATTATAACAGCTCTTCCTTTATTATTCATTTTCATCTGCCACCTTTGCGCTTTTGTTTTCAAAGCTCTCGGCAGTTTTTGCCGACAGCACTATCATATCGCAGTCGGTTATAATAACCGATTTTGTTTTTCTGCCATAGGTTGCGTCAACCAGCGTTCCTTGCTCCTTCGCATCCTGCACCATTCTCTTTATCGGTGCGGAATCAGGAGATACTATTGCAACAATTTTATCAGCCGACACAAGATTTCCGAAACCAATATTGATTAACCTCATAAATTCACCCCGAATTACTCGATGTTTTGCAGCTGCTCCCTGATTTTTTCAAGCTCGCCCTTAATTTCAACAACAATATGGGCAAGCTGTGCGTCCTGAACCTTTGAGCCTATCGTGTTTGTTTCACGGTTCATCTCCTGCAATATGAAGTCAAGCTTTCTGCCGATTGGTTCACTGCTGTCAAGCATAGCAAACATTTGGTCAAAGTGACTGCGTAGTCTTACTGTTTCCTCAGCAACTGCAACCTTGTCGGCAAAAATAGCCGCCTCGGTAAGAATTCTCTGCTCGTCAATATTTACTCCGCTGAGTATCTCCTTGAGCCTCTCTTCAAGTCTTTGGCGGTACTTTGTAACGGTTTCGGGGGATTTTTCCTCAACCTTTGAAACAAGCGATAAAATCGTTTCACTGCGGCTTAGAATGTCCTCCTTCATCTTAACGCCCTCATGTTCCCTCATTGTGATGAAACTTTCAAGCGCACTGTCCAAAACAGTTTTTACACTCTGCCAAACGGCGTCCTCGTCTTCAGGAGCTTTATGCACCGTGAAAATATCGTTAAAGCGCATAATATCGCTCACAGAGATTTCGCCGGCAAGACAGTAGCTTTCCTTAAGTTCCTTGAGTGCGGCAACATAGCCTGAGGCAAGAGAGTGATTAACAGACACATTCGCCTGCTTCTCCTCACAGTCGGTTATAGACACAAAAACATCAACCTTGCCCCTTGTGACCGATTTCTGGATATGAGCCTTTAGTTTTTCCTCTAAAAAAGCATAACCTCTCGACACACGGCAGCCAAATTCAAAATAGCGGTGATTAACGGACTTTATTTCTACCGTAATTTCCCGTCCGTCAAGCTTTTTCTCGCTTCTGCCGAAGCCTGTCATACTTCTTACCATTTTACCATCCCATTCGCTATGGCGCAGTACACCAATTTATAAACACTATTATAATACCATTTTTTGCATTTAATTGCAAGGCTGAAAAAACATAAAAGTGTAAATATTGAGCTTAATATTGATAAAAGCATTTGTTTGCTATATTATAGTATTACACTATTTTTCTGCGAGGTGACTGACTATGAAAAAAATATTGCTTATCACAACAGGCGGAACAATCTCCTGCGGCAGCGGCAACCAAGCCCTGTCCCCTGCGCTGTACGGCGCTGAGCTTTTACATTTTATCACAGTTGACAGCGGCGTTAATATTGATTACAGCGACCTTTTATTTATTGACAGCACCTCTATAAAGCCTGAGCATTGGGAGCTTATTGCTGACGAAATAACAGGCAAGGCTGATATATATGACGGATTTGTGATAACTCACGGAACTGACACGCTCGCATATACAGCGGCTATGCTTTCGTTTTTATTGTGCAAGTTAAACAAGCCTGTTATAATCACAGGCTCGCAGAAAACTATGTTTGAAGAAAACAGCGACGCACCCGACAATCTTACAAATGCAATTAAAGCCGCCTGCTGCGGTATTTGCGGAGTGTATATTGTGTTCGGCTCACGAATAATTTACGGTACTCGTGGTTACAAAGAGGAAACAGGAATTGGTGACGGCTTCGTGTCTGTCAACAAGGATTATGCGGGAAGAATAAAAAACGGCACAACACGCTTTTTCTGTGAAAACACAGGCTGTTTATACACAGGTGAACTGCCGTGCAGTAAAGAAAAAAAGCTTGACGCTAAGGTAATTTCAATCAACATTACTCCCGGAGATAACGGAGAGGTTTTAAAACTTTGCTCGGACTGCGGATATGACGGTATTGTGCTTTGCGGCTACGGCACAGGAGGACTTCCGAATAAGGCGTGGGAGGATGCGGTTGAATATGCTGTACAAAAGGGAGTTTTGCTTGTTATGGTTTCTCAGTGTCGGCATGGCGTCATCATTCCGTCGAGGTATGCCGTTGGGAACAGCTTAGAACGGTTAGGAATAATTTCTGCCTGTGATATGACCTTGGAAAGTGCCTACTGCAAGCTTTTGTGGCTTTTGAGCGTTTGCGAAAATCGCATCAAAGCGGCAAGGCTGTTTGCAAAAAATATATGCGAAGAGATAAATTTGGCTTAAATATGCCGCAACCGAGGTATTTCAACAGTTGCAAAGAGATAGAATTTGTGATAGAATAATTAGCGACAATTTTTTCGGGAGGATTTATATATATGTCAGGACATAATAAATGGAGTACAATTAAGCAGAAAAAGGGTAAGAATGACGCCGCAAGAGCAAAAGTTTTTACAAAAATCGGCAGAGAGCTTGCTGTTGCAGTTCGTGACGGAGGCAGCGCAGACCCAAGCGTAAACTCAAAGCTTCGTGACTGCATTGCAAAGGCTAAGGCAAACAATGTGCCGAATGATAACATTGAAAGAATCATCAAGAAGGCGTCAGGCGAGGGCAACGCTAACAACTACGAGGCTATTACATACGAAGGCTACGGCCCGGGCGGAATTGCTGTTATAGTTGAAACTCTGACAGACAACAAGAACAGAACAGCAGCTGACGTTCGCCACGCATTTGACAAGCACGGCGGAAACTTAGGTACACCCGGATGCGTTACATTTATGTTCGAGAAGAAGGGCGTTTTGGTTATTGACCGTGAGGAATGTGACCTTGACGAAGACAAGGTTATGGAGGACGCTTTAGAGGCAGGTGCAGCAGATTTTCAGGCTGACGATGATGTTTTTGAGATTTTCACAGAGCCTGACGATTTCTCCGGCATTAACGAGGATTTAAGTGCTAAGGGCTATACCTTTGCGTCAGCTGAGGTTGAAATGGTTCCGAGCACCTACACAAAACTTACCGATGAGGATCAGCTCACAAAGATGCAAAAGCTTCTTGATATGCTTGAGGACAATGATGACGTTCAGAACGTATGGCATAACTGGGAAATGGAATAATAATTTAAACTAACTTTTGGCGGGTGCTTTTGCACTCGCCTTTTTACGGTGACTATGAGAGAAATTATAATTAACAAAAACGATTCGGGACAGCGGCTTGACAAGTTTTTGTCAAAGCATTTTACAACTATGCCCAAATCTATGATGTATATGTATTTAAGAAAAAAGTGCATAAAGGTAAACGGCAAAAAGCCCGATATTTCGCTTAAGCTTAATCAAGGCGATGTTATAACGCTCTACATTAAGGACGAGTTTTTTGACGCTAAACCGAAGAAAAAGCAGTATGACTTTATGAAGGCACCAAAACAAATTGACATAATATATGAGGATGAAAATATAATAATCGTTGACAAAAAGCAGGGCGTTCTTGTTCACCCGGATGGAAGCTACCATTTTGACAGCCTTGTTACAAGACTTAAACACTATCTTTACAGCAAAGGCGAATATGACCCCGAAAGTGAACAGAGCTTCTCACCTGCCTTTGCAAACAGAATTGATCGCAACACAGGAGGTCTTGTTATAGGCGCAAAAAATGCAGAGGCTTTGCGTGAGCTGAATTTAAAAATTAAAAGCCGTGAGATTGAAAAGCTGTACCTTTGTGCAGCTCACGGACATTTTGACATTAAAGAGGACACCCTGAGCGCATATATGATTAAAAACGAAAAGCAAAACAAGGTTAAGGTATTGCAAAAGCCTGTTGACGGCAGCAAGACGATGATAACAAAGTACCGTGTTTTAGAAGAAAGAAACGACAATACCTCGCTTTTGGAGGTTGAGCTTATCACCGGCAGAACTCATCAAATAAGGGCGCATCTTGCAAGCATAGGACATCCGCTTTGCGGAGATGTTAAGTACGGCAAAAGAGAAAACGTTGACAGCGACTACAAATATCAGGCTCTGTACGCATATAAGCTTAGGTTTGATTTTAATGAAAGCGGCGGCGTTCTTGACTACCTCAACGGCAGAGAGTTTGAGGCTAAGAATGTCCATTTTGTGATGAAGTAAATTATAAATATAAGTGAGGTATAACAATGATTATTCTTGCTTCGGCTTCTCCACGCAGGCAGCAGCTTTTATCTTTAATATGCGACAGCTTCACGGTTGAGCCTGCCAACATAGACGAGTGCATAACAGAGGATATTCCACTTGAAAAAACACCTGAGTATCTTGCGTTAAAAAAGGCTGAGCATATTCACTTAATGCATTTTAATGATATTGTAATAGGCTGTGATACGGGAGTATTCATAGGCGGCATTATGCTTGGCAAGCCGAAAACAAAAGAAGAAGCCTGCAAAACCCTTAAAATGCTCTCAGGCAAAGAGCACAAGGTTATCACAGGCTGTTCTATATATTACAGAAATGAGGTTATTTCTTTTTCACAGACAACGGCTGTCGAGTTTTTCACACTTTCAGAAGATGAAATCAATGCGTATGTTGACACAGGAGAGCCGATGGATAAGGCAGGCGCTTACGGTATTCAAGGCAAAGGAGCTGCGCTTGTCAAGAGTATAAACGGAGATTACTACAATGTTGTCGGCTTACCTGTTGCGGCGCTTAAAAGAAGGATTGAGGAGATTATATAAGATTTTGATTCTGTCACTGCGATGAATCCTCTTCAGCTTTTAAGAAACAAGTCAAATTAATATCATTGCCTGCGTTAACACAAGTCATCTTTATCATATTATGCTATACACAATGTACGGATTATCGACGGAAAATATATTGATTTTTGCGCAGAATATGTGGTATAATTACATTTAGAGGTGAATTCAATGAAGATTTCCACAAAAGGTCGGTATGCGCTGAGAATGCTGCTTGACCTTGCTATACACGCTGACGGCGGATATGTTGCACTGAAGGACATTGCAAAACGTCAGGGAGTTTCAAAAAAATATCTGGAGCAGATTGTTCCGCTTCTTAACGGAGCTGATTATCTACAAACAAACAGAGGTTATCAGGGAGGATATAAGCTTTCAAAATCGCCGGACAGCTATACTGTCGGCGAAATTCTGCGTACAACTGAGGGAGGTATCGCCCCTGTTTCCTGCTTGGAACAGAATCCGAACTATTGCGATAGAAGCGGCGAATGTATGACGCTTAATATGTGGAAAGGTCTTTATAAGGTTATGACTGATTACCTTGACGGTATAACATTACAGGACTTGATTGACAGTCAAAGTGAAGAAGCCTTTGATAATTACTCTATATAATCAAGAATAATTTTATCCGGAATACGCTTTGCAGTATTTCGGATTTTTGTTTTGTAGGTATTTTTACATCTTATAACGCTTAAACTACATAATAATTCATATATTTTCCATAAAACTCAAATCCACTCTTTAATTTACAAAAAACTTGTGTTATAATCAACTTATTATCTTACGAAAGCAGCTTGGTGAATTTTGATGGCAAAAAAAGGGAAGGTTTTAAGTACAGGCAACGGAAGGTTCACTGTTATTTTTCGTGTTCTTTGTTTTTTAGTAGCAGTAATTGCTGCTGCTGTGTTGCTTTCTGCCTGTTGCAGCACAAACGGTGAAAGTGCTATTATGGTGGTTTCAAGTACGCCTATTACTGACGGAGAGGAGCTTGCTGTTCCGTCAGCTGTAAAGCTTGAGTTAAGCTCAGACAAAAGAAAAATAAAACTCAACTGGAGTGAATCAAAAAATGCAACCGGCTATGAGGTGTATATGTCTAAGGACGGTTCAAACTATGAGCACCTGATTTCCACAAACCAGTTAAACTACGAAACTAAGGAGCTTAATACCGGTGATACATATTATTTCAGAGTAAAGCCGTATAACTCTCGGACAGGCTATGACACTGTATACGGCGAAGCAACTGATAAGTCCGTTACCTGCATTGAAAGCCAGCAGATTGACGGATATGACGTTGGCGACACATACATTCATATTGACATTGACAAGCAGACTATGTGGTTCTACAAGAACAACAAGCTTCTTGTTGAAACACCTGTTGTCACAGGCACAGCAGGAGCCTGTGACACCCCGACAGGATATTTTGAGGTTAGAAAGCTTGCGTCACCTGCTCACCTTATGGGGCCTACTTGGGACGTAACCACACAATACTGGGTTGGAATTAATGTATCAAACGATATAGGTCTTCACGATTCACAGTGGAGAGATACCGGCTACGGCGGCGATATTTATACTTATCAGGGTTCAAACGGCTGTATTAACACTCCGCTTGATGCAATGAAGAAGATATATGAAAATATTGTACTCGGAACGCCGGTTGTCATCAGCGGCACCGTTAAGGTCCCGGACACAGGCAGCAGCGGTTATATAGTTGAAACAACAGATGACACTCAGCCTACTGATGAATACACATCAAGTGATGACACAACATCATATGATGAACCGCAAGATGAAACGTCCTCATCATATGATTATTCTGACGGGGATAGCGGTTACTCGGGCAGTGACGATGACGGTTACTCGGACAGTGGCGACGGTGGTTACTCGGACAGCGGCGATAGCGGTTACTCGGACAGCGGTGACGGCTATTCAGACGGCGGCTATTACTAAAACTGTAATAAATATTTAAAATCAGACAGCGTCAGATACGGTTAATCCGATTTGCCGCTGTCTTTTATATTGACAAAAAGCCGCTGAAATGGTAGAGTAGAATTAAACAAAATATGGGGAGCTTTTTGCTGAGAGGAAGTTCGGCTTCGACCCTTATACCTGATTTGGATAATGCCAACGTAGGAATTACAGAAAATTATAGGTATGCATATAAGTATGTATACCTTGTTTTTTTAGGAGGTCTTTTTATGGAGTACACTACTCAAATGGATGCCGCAAGAAAGGGCATCTTTACAAAAGAAATGGAGGCTGTTGCCGCTAAGGAGCGTATAGACCGAGATGAGCTTATAAGGCTTATGGCTGAGGGTAAGGTTATTATCCCCTGCAACAAGCGGCACAAAGCCATAGAGCCTAACGGACTCGGTTCTATGCTAAAGACAAAAATCAACGTAAACCTCGGCACATCACGTGACTGGAAGGACATTGATATGGAACTTGAGAAGGTTAAAAGCGCTGTGGATATGGGTGCAGAAGCTATTATGGACTTAAGCTCATACGGCGATACGCAGAAATTCAGAAGAAGGCTTACATCTGAGTGTCCTGCTATGATAGGCACTGTACCGATTTATGACGCTGTTGTGTACTACCACAAGGCTCTTAAAACTATCACCGCAAGAGAGTGGATTGATATTGTACGTATGCACGCTGAGGACGGCGTTGATTTTATGACAATTCACTGCGGTATAAACAAGGAAACAGCCAAAAAGTTCAAAAAGAATAAAAGACTTATGAACATAGTTTCGAGAGGCGGCTCTATTATCTTTGCCTGGATGGAAATGACAGGCGAGGAAAACCCGTTTTATCAGTATTATGACGAAATTCTTGACATCTGCCGAGAATATGATGTTACAATAAGTCTTGGCGACGCCTGCCGTCCGGGTTGCCTTATGGACGCAACTGACGCATCTCAGATTGAAGAACTTATCACTCTCGGTGAGCTTACAAAGAGAGCTTGGGAAAAGGACGTACAGGTTATGATTGAAGGACCCGGACATATGCCGATTAATCAGATTGCGGCTAATATGGAAATCCAAAAGACTCTTTGTCACGGCGCACCGTTCTATGTTCTCGGCCCTATCGTTACAGACATTGCTCCGGGATATGACCACATAACCTCTGCAATAGGCGGAGCTATTGCCGCTTCAAGCGGCGCTTCATTCCTGTGCTATGTAACGCCGGCAGAGCATTTAAGACTACCTGACGTCAACGATGTTAAGGAGGGCATTATAGCCACAAGAATTGCCGCTCACGCCGCAGACATTGCAAAGGGTGTTAAGGGTGCTATTGAATGGGATTTGGAGATGGATAAAGCGAGAAAAAAGCTCGACTGGGAGAAAATGTTTGAAATCTCCATTGACCCTGAAAAAGCGAAAAGATACCGTGCCGAGGCAAAGCCTGAAAAAGAAGATACTTGCAGTATGTGCGGCAACTTCTGCGCCGTTAAGAATATGAACCGCATACTCGACGGTGAAATTGTATCCATATTTGACGAATAAGGTGTTGCTGATATGAGCATTGACGGAATAATATTTGACTTTGACGGAACATTGTATGACTCAATGTATGTATGGCGTATGGCGGCAGGTAAATACCTGCTGTCTATGTCAAAACAGCCTCGTGAGGGTTTAGTTGAAGATGTTGCCGCAATGAATATAAAGCAAGCGGCAGAATATTTAAAAGAGAATTACGGTATAGACCGCACGGTTTCAGAAATAATAGATGATATTAACCGTATAGCACAATTTGAATATACGGACAAGGTTCAGCCGAAAGACGGCGTTATGCAGGCTCTTGAAGAAATTAAAAGCAACGGCATAAAGATGTGCGTTGCAACAACAAATGTGACCTTTCTTGTAAAAGCAGCGGCAACCAGATGTAGCCTTGACAAGTATTTTTCCAAGTATTTTTCGGGAACTGAGCTTGGAATCAGCAAGGATACTGCGCAAATATATGAACTTGCTTTAGAGCATCTTGGAACAAAGAAGGAAAACACCTGGGTGTTTGAGGACGCACTTTACGCTGTTAAAACTGCAAAACGTGCAGGCTTTAACGTTGCGGCTGTATATGACAGCGAAGCCGACAAAAATGCAGATGAAATTAAAGATATTGCCGATGTATATCTCAACTCTATGAAGGAGTGGAAAAAAATTTATGATTAAATCAGTGCTTACAATAGCCGGCTCAGACTCAAGCGGCGGTGCAGGTATTCAAGCAGACATTAAGACTATAACCTGCTTCGGTATGTATGCAATGAGTGCAATAACCTCGCTCACAGCACAGAACACAACAGGGGTTTACGGTGTTTCGGACGTCACGCCTGAGTTTGTTGCAAAGCAGCTTGAGTGCGTTTTTGAGGATATTGTTCCTGACAGCGTAAAGATAGGTATGGTGTCAAATGCCGGAATAATCAAAGCGATTGCACAGAGCCTGAAAAAATACGGCGCAAGGAATATAGTCCTTGACCCTGTTATGATATCGACAAGCGGAAGTCCTCTTTTACAGCAGGACGCAATTGACGAGCTAACAGGTTCCTTACTGCCGCTGGCTTCGATTGTGACGCCAAACATTCCTGAGGCTGAGGCTTTAAGCGGCATAGCCATAAACGGCAAGGCTGATGCAGAAAATGCCGCAAAACTCATATATAATAAGTGCCATACTGCCGTGCTGATAAAGGGCGGCCACAGCAGCTGCGACGCTGATGATTTGCTGTTTGACGGCAAAGAATATAAATGGTTCTGCTCGCCGAAAATTCAAAACAACAACACCCACGGCACAGGCTGTACCCTATCCTCGGCGATAGCCTGCGGTCTTGCAGACGGAAAGAGCATATGCAGCAGTGTAACAGCAGCAAAAGAATATATCAGCGGTGCATTAAGAGTAAATTTTGACATTGGTAATGGTAGCGGCCCTCTGCTACACAATTACAGATTTGCCTCTGAAGGGACGGAGAGATAAGCTTGATACGCATAGAAATAACCTCATACCTGCCGCAATTCGCAAAAGATATAAGACAAACTGTCTTTATTACGGAGCAGGGTTTTGTAAACGAGTTTGACGACACCGACGAAAAAGCGTGGCATTTGGTAGTGTATGATGATAACTCTCCGATTGCCTGCTGCCGCTTTTTCAAGGGTGACGGAGCAAACGAGTTTATTATAGGCAGGCTTGCGGTACTTAAGGAACACCGAGGCAAGCAGCTTGGAGCCTTGATGGTAAAAGAGGCGGAAAAGTATATTAGGTCACTTGGCGGTGAAAAGCTTTCGCTTTCCTCGCAGGTAAGGGCAAAAGGCTTTTATGAAAAGCAAGGCTTTACTGCAAGCGGTGACATATATTATGACGAATACTGCGAGCATATACATATGGAAAAAATGCTATAAAATACCCCGATTATCGGCTGTAAAATCAGTCCGACAATCAGGGTTATATTTATCTGTTTACATTAGGGAAAAAGCGTATGTCAAAGGTTGTTCCCTTTCCAACGGTTGAATAAACGGAAATGATACCGCCGCTTTTTTCAATTATAACCTTTGCAAGAGCAAGACCGATGCCGATGCTTTCATCACTTGAGTTTTTGCCCTTATAATAGCGTTCAAATATATGCGGCAAATCCTGCGGAGTTATGCCCTCTCCGTTATCGCATATTGTTATTTTGACATACAGCTTCGTCTTTTGTGCTGACAAACACACCTCACCGCCGCAAGGAGTGTGTTCAACGCAGTTTTTTACAATATTGGTTAGAGCCTCGCTTAGCCATTTGAAGTCACATACAAGATTAAGGTTTTCATCGCACTGAGCCGTCACGGTAACCCCCTTAAGCTCGGACAAAACCTCAGTGTTTTGAATACATTCGTTAATTATTCCAAGCAGGCTTTCTTCCTTAGATTTCATCTTGACGGAATTTACCTCAAGCCTTGAAAGCGTAAGTATAGACTGAACATAAAAGCTCATTGAGGTTGCACTGCGGCGAATATCACGCAAAAATTCATACCGAATTTCCGGCGGCATATTGTCGTTGTCAAGAATATTGTCAACCATAACAAGGATTGAGGTCAATGGTGTTCGCAGCTGATGTGAAATATCAGACAATGAATCTTTAAGGCTCTCCTTATCCTTTTGAGAATTGTCACGCTGTTCCTTGAGCATAACAGTTGTCTTGTATATCTCATTGCGCAGAAGAGACATTTCGTCCTCACCGTTTTCTTCCATTAAAAGGTCATATTCCTTTTTGTTGATTCGCTCTACGTATTCCGTAAGACGACGTGCCTCTGCCCTTTGCTTATGTCTGTACAGCAGAAACAAGGTGCACAGTACAAGACAGATAGCGCCGCACAATACTGCATTTAATGTTACAACCTTCTGTGCAATCACTCGGTTTTGATATACAGCCCAATCATCATCAAGAGAAATACCGTAAGCCTTAAGGCTATCAACCAGACTTTTATCATATTCTTTGCCATTTAATATCTTGGCTATTTCAGTGTCGCTAATATCGGGGCATATTTGCTTCACTGCTGAAATAGCTCTTAACACACCTTCGTTTGAAGCAGCTCGGATTTTATCAAGCTGAAAAGCTGTAACAGCTGCGGTCAAAAACGAAAATATTACGGTAAGCACAAGAAATGCAATTATGAATTTATGCGAGCGTTTCATACTGTAAGCAAAACCTCCTTTTAATCAGACAATTTCTAACATATTTAATTTATCATAAGGCGCAGAGCAATGCAATAGCACAAAAAAGATTTACATATATATAAGCAAAATGCTATATCCGCTCAATTCCTACTCTAACATACAATCTAATAAAAACAGCTATCGTAAAAGGGCAACAGCAAGATTACATTGTCTTGCTGTTGCCCAACTTAAATTTAATTTAGTTTAATCAAACCGGATGAATTTGCTTTTCCTCGTCAAGGTTTGCTCTGTCAATTCCAGCCTGTGCATCACGGCGCTTTTTGAAGAAATCTACCGCAACCTTCGGGAACATAGCATAGGACAATACGTCCTCCTCCTGCTGTGTCCACTGAGCACACTCAGCCTTGAGTGAGTCAAGCTCAGGTGCAAGGAGATCTGCCGGACGGCATGTAACAGGCTTTTCATCGCCGATAATCTTCTTTCTGAAGTCATCATCAATACGAACAGGAGTTGTGCCGTATTTTCCCGCTACAAGATCCTTAAACTCGTTTGTACACATCTTGTAGCGCTCGCCTGTGATGACATTGAACACAGCCTGAGTACCGACAATCTGAGATGTTGGAGTAACAAGCGGCGGATAACCGGAATCTTTCCTAACTCTCGGAACCTCTTCGAGAACCTGTGTAAACTGATCCTCCTTGCCAGCCTGCTTTAGCTGAGAAAGAAGATTTGAGAGCATTCCGCCCGGAACCTGATACATAAGTGCGTTTGTATCTGTTGCGAGCATCTTCGGGTCCAAAAGGCCTGAAGCAATATATTTTTCTCTTAATCCCATAAAATAGGTTCTGATTTCATTCAAAAGCTTAAGGTCAAGGCCTGTATCGTAATCTGTGCCTTCAAGTGCGGCAACCATTGACTCTGTCGGTGCGTGTGACGTACCAAGTGCAAGCGGAGAAATAGCTGTGTCGATTATATCAGCACCTGCCTCAACGCCCTTTAACAGACACATAGATGCAAGACCCGATGTGTAGTGCGTGTGCAAATCAACAGGAAGATTAACTGCCTTCTTGATAGCCTTAACAAGCTCAACTGTCTTAGTAGGAGTCAAAAGTGCAGCCATATCTTTAATGCAGATTGAATCTGCACCGGCCTCTGCAATCTTTTTAGCATACTTTACGTAATAGTCGTTTGTAAATACAGGGCCTGTTGTGTATGAAATTGCAACTTGAACATGAGCGCCTTCTTTTTTAGCTGCCGTGATTGCAGTTTTAAGGTTTTTGATATCGTTGAGCGCATCAAATATTCTGATAATGTCAATACCGTTTGCGCAGGATTTCTGCACAAAATATTCAAGAACATCGTCTGCATAGTGACGGTAGCCGAGCATATTCTGCCCTCTGAAAAGCATCTGAAGCTTTGTGTTTGGGCAGTTCTTTCTGATTGTACGCAGTCTTTCCCATGGGTCCTCATTCAAGAATCTGAGACATGAGTCGAATGTAGCGCCGCCCCAACACTCAAGGGAATGATAACCAACCTTGTCGAGCATCGGCAAAATCGGAAGCATATCCTCGGTTGACATTCTTGTTGCAATCAAAGACTGATGTGCGTCTCTAAGCGCTGTTTCGGTTACAAGAATTTTTTTCTTTGCCATTTTAGTCAGTCCTTTCTATAAGCTTTCTATATTACTGAATTGTAACAAGAACAGCTCCTGAAGCAACGCTCTCGCCCTTTGAAACGGAAACAGAGGTAATTGTACCTGCCTTTGGTGCCATAATCTCATTTTCCATCTTCATAGCCTCTAAAATAACAACAACGTCGCCCTCGTTTACGCTTTGACCTGCTGTAACATTAACGGAAACAATAGTACCGGGCATTGGAGCCTTTAACGGCTCGCCTGCACCTGTTGCCGGAGCAGGTGCTGCTGCGGGTGCCGGAGCTGCCGCCGGAGCAGGTGCCGGTGCCGGTGCCGGAGCTGCTGACGAACCCAGCTCCTCAACCTGAACATCATATGCAGTGCCGTTTACAGTAATTCTCAAATTTTTCATTATTATCATTCCTTTTAAGTTTTATTCATTAATATATAAAAGTATAAGCAGTACGAAAAAATCAGATTGTGCTGTGCTTCTTCGGAAGTGTAGAAACTCTCTTTCCAGCCAACATATCAAGGGCTGCAAAGAGCTTTGCTCTTGTGTTCTCCGGGTTGATTATATCCTCAACATATCCCTTGGCTGCTGCTGCAAATGCGCTGCACTGTGTTGCCTTGAACTCGTCAATAACAGCCTGCTGCTGTGAAACCGGAACAGCCATCTTATCTGCCCAAAGGATATTTGCACCTGTTACCGGCGGAAGCGGAGCAATGCTTGCGTCTGCCCAAGCAAAGGTAACATCGGCATTTGCGCCTGTTCCTGCAACTGCAACATAGAACGGGCCGTAAGCCTCGCCTGTTACAACTGTGGCTTTAACTGTTGTAGCCTGAGCATAAACTGCGGCAAGCTTGGAAGCTGACTTCAAGCACTTAAAGCCCTTGCTGTTTGCGAATGTAACAACGGGAATTGCAAAGCTGTCGCAAAGATTAACGAAATCTGCAATCTTCTTGCAGTCCTTGCAGTCAAGCTCTTCACCGTTTGTTGAAACAACAGCTGCTGTGCTGCCGCAGATTCTTGCAAAACCGACCTTTGCGTTCTTTCCGCTGCCAGCCTTAAGCTCAAAGAATGTTCCTGCGTCAACTGTAAGAGCAATCGGGTCATCACCGGACACAGCTTCTGCATCTGCGCTGTCAGCAATAGGAGCCATAGAAAGGTTATTGGACGGAAGATAGGTAATAAGCTCACGAGCCTTTTCAATTGCCTCGGCTTCGCTTTCAGCCACAGCATCAACAAGACCGCACTCATATGCTTCATCACTGCCGCCGCCTGTGCCGTTTGTTGCAACAGTGAACTTAGCATCCTTGCTCATAATGATAACATCCGCATTTGCGGCATTGAGCGCACCTGCACCAAAGCAGTTACCAAGAATTACGGAAAGCTGCGGAACAACACCTGAAAGATTGCTGATGCTGTTGAGAATTTTTCCGTAACCGCCGAGCATATCAACGCCTTCGTTCATTCTTGCGCCGTTTGAATCATAAAGACCGATTACAGGACTGCCTGTTTTAACCGCTAAATCATAAATTTTTTCAAGCTTTGACGCCTGTGCCTTGGACATTGCGCCGCCTGCAAAATCACTGTTCTGAGCGAATGCATATGCAGGGCAGCCGTTAACTGCTCCGTAACCTGCGACAACCTCGGCATAGGAATCGCTGCTCTTTACAAAAGCATCAATTTCAGTGAATGTTCCATCGTCAAAAAGAGCGGCAAGTCTTTTGTAAGCAACAGAATTTGCTATCTCCTGCTTAGCCTGAGAAATTACCTCTTTTTTATTGAGTGTACTCATTCTTATTCCTCCGTTTCATACTGCAAAATCTTTAAAAATATACAAATTAATTATAAGGTAAATCGGCGAAAACTACAAGTGTTAATGACCCGATGCGCAATTTTCGCACTTTTTGAACAATACTTTTATATCAAGCTGAAATTTATTGTTTATTTCTTCAAAGCCGAATCGTTTAAGAATTGGTTTGTATTCGGGAATTTCACAGCTTAAGGTTAACATTAGCCTGTTGTAAGCGTAATTTCCTGCTGCTCTAAGCAGATATTCAGCTATTTCAAGGTTATCTCTGCTCGGATTGTCAAGACTGTCACAATCTGTAATATTGAAATTCGCAAGTCTCAATTCCCTGTCAATCGGATCAACGGCGACATAGCCGAGAAGCCTTCCGCTTTCAACAGCAGTCAGCACATCGGGCTTAGCACCAAATATTTCATTCTTGCTTAATATCTCGCTTTTTAGCTTTTCATCATTTGTAGGTTTAACACAAAGCATTTTATTTCACCACTTATTCATGAACAAGGTTTGAAACAATGTCGTTTACAGCCATGATTGCTTCGTCAACCTTTGTTGGGTCTTTTGCACCTGCCATAGCAATGTCCGGCTTGCCGCCGCCGTTACCGCCTGCAATTTTGGCAACCTCTTTTACTATCTTGCCTGCATTAGCACCGTGAAGCTCCCTTGCCTCTTTGCCGCAGCTGCACGCAAATGTTACCTTGCCATCTCTCATACCTGCAAGCACAACAACGCACTTAGGTGTTTTGTCGATAGCATTTTGGCACATTGCCCTGAGCATATCAGCATTTACGTTGTTAAACGCAGCAGATACAACCTTGACACCCTTAACCTTGTACGCATTATTAAAGAGCATACCCATACGCATTGATGCCATTAAATCGTTAAGTCGCTCAATTTCCTTTGACATTTCCTTGTTGTCGCTGACAAGTTGCTCACAGCCTCTTGCAAGGTCAACAGGGTTATTCAGCCTTAAAGCGGCTACCGCCTTGTGAATCAGCTCCATATAGCTGTTTATAGTATTGAGAACGCCGTGACCTGTAACGGCTTCAATTCTTCTGACGCCTGCCGCAACTGAGGATTCGCTGACGATTTTGAACAGACCAAGCTTTGATGTGTTGTTCTCATGAGTACCGCCGCAGAATTCAACGGAAAAGTCGCCGGCTTTTACAACTCTTACTATATCGCCGTATTTCTCTCCGAACAGAGCCATTGCGCCGAGCTTTTGAGCCTCTGCAATCGGCATTTCCTTGGTAACAACCTCCTCAGCTTTAAGAATTTCTTCATTTACCGTTCTCTCAATCTTTGCAATTTCCTCTGCAGTAAGCGGTGAGAAGTGAGTAAAGTCAAAACGGATTCTGTCATCATTTACAAGCTGACCTGCCTGCTGAACGTGTGTTCCAAGAACCTGACGCAGAGCCGCCTGAAGAAGGTGAGCACCTGTATGGTTTCTCATCGTATCCTTACGCTTTTCAACATCTATCTGAGCGTTAACCTTATCACCGACAGAGAGCATACCGCTTGTAAGATTTACAGTGTGCATAAACACACCGTCGTGATTCTTTGAAACGGTTTGTACCCTTGCGCTCGCATTATCAGCGGTGATAACGCCTGTATCTGATGCCTGACCACCGCTTTCTGCATAAAATGGGGTCTTATTAAGAATTACAACAGCCTTCTCATCCTGATATACGGCGTCTACTCTTTTTCCGTCTTTGATAATGGCTGCAACCTCAGCCTGCGCCGAATAATCGGTATAACCGACAAACTCCGTCTTATCAACGCCGCTTAAGTCTGTGTTTTCACTCAGCCAAGCCTCGGTGCCTGACTTATCCCTTGCATTTTTTGAATTTTCCTTTTGCTTTTCCAAAAGTTCCTTGTAGCGTTTCTCATCAACCTTAATGCCCTTTTCCGCTAAAATTTCCTTTGTGAGGTCAATTGGGAAGCCGTAGGTGTCGCTGAGCTTAAACGCTCTTTCGCCGGAGAAAATCTCACTGTCCTCTTTGTCTATAAACTCATAGAGCATTGCAAAGCCCTGTTCAACTGTTTTGTTAAAGTTTTCCTCTTCAACCTTTATGAGATGCTCAATAAAATCTTTTTTCTCTACAAGCTCAGGATATGCAGTTTTATTCTCTTCAATTACAGTTGAGCAAACCTTGTAAAGGAAAGGCTCCTTAACGCCCAACAATCTGCCGTGACGTGAAGCCCTCCTTAAAAGCCTTCTGAGAACATAGCCTCTGCCCTCGTTGCTCGGCATTACACCGTCGCCAATCATAAAGGTTGTGCTTCTGATATGGTCGGTGATAACACGCAGGGAAATATCATACTTATCATTCTCACCGTATGCAACGCCGGTAAGCTCGCTGATTTTCTTCATAATATTCTGGACGGTATCAACAAGGAAAAGGTTGTCAACACCCTGCATTACACAGGCAAGTCTTTCAAGACCCATTCCTGTGTCAATATTCGGGTGGTCAAGCGGAGCATAATTGCCGTTGCCGTCACTGTCAAACTGAGTAAATACAAGATTCCAGACCTCAACGTATCTGTCACAGTCACAGCCTACTGCACAATCAGGCTTGCCGCAGCCCTTTTCCGGCCCTCTGTCAAAATAAATCTCAGAACAAGGGCCACACGGACCTGTGCCGTGCTCCCAGAAGTTATCCTCCTTGCCGAGTCTTACCATATGCTCAGGTGAAACACCGATTTCCTTTGTCCAAATGTCGTAGGCCTGATCGTCGTTTTCGTATATTGAAACATAGAGCTTCTCCTCAGGAATTTCAAGCACCTTTGTAAAGAACTCCCATGCCCAAGCGGTAGCTTCGTGCTTGAAATAATCTCCGAACGAGAAGTTTCCGAGCATTTCAAAAAATGTTCCGTGACGTGCGGTTATGCCAACTCTTTCAATATCAGGTGTTCTGATACACTTCTGGCAGGTTGTTACTCTCTTTCTCGGAGGTGTAATCTCGCCTGTGAAGTACTTTTTCATCGGCGCCATGCCGGAATTAATCAGCAAAAGGCTCTTGTCGTTCTTTGGAATCAAAGAAAAGCTCGGCAATCGCAAATGGCCCTTACTCTCAAAAAAAGATAAATACTTTTCTCTAAGTTCGTTAAGTCCTGTCCACTGCATTACAAAAATCTCCTTATGTAATAAAATTATCTACGAAACAAAAAAAACTCCTGCCCCAAACATGGGGCAAGAGTATAATCCTGCGGTACCACCCAAATTGCAGAACGAGTTCTGCCGCTTTAGCGCCGTTAACGCCGACATACGTGCGGCTCTTCGCCGCAGGCTCAAGGATGGCTCATACCTTTTTGCAGAAAAGCCTTTCAGCCGAGGGCTTTCTCTCTGAACAGCAAGATGTCGGTAATTTGTCCTTTCACAGCCATTGTTTCGTATTCACATTAAAATAATTATACATTTTTCGTGGAATGGTGTCAATAATTTTACAGTAAAAAATGCAGTTAAAACGGCAAATTTTTATCCAAAGACCACCTTAAACGGAAATTATGTATTGACAAAATTACGTTGTTGTGATATTATATTAACCGTTGAAAAAAGGGAGCATAGCTCAGCTGGGAGAGCATCTGCCTTACAAGCAGAGGGTCATAGGTTCGAGCCCTATTGTTCCCACCAACTGATAACGATAGGACATTGCTTAATCGCCGCTTGCCGGTGGCTAAGCAACACCCTATCAATCATCAGATTGATAACATTTTTGTTGTCTGTCGGAAACTTATTATCACTGCCCTTAACGGCTAATCCGGTAAAAAGCCTGTACCGGAAAAATCAACGTCTTGCCAGTGTTTTAAGAGTTTGGTTAAAGCTTCCTCTTCAGGATTTTTGTTCCTTACCATCGGAAATCCTTACCCGAGCGCCGCAGTAGCAATTTACCCCCGTAAATTGGCTCGCTCCCCGCTCATCGGTTAAACCGAGGTCTTGGCGTTCATCGCATAGCTGTCGCAGGCTCTTCGTCTTAGTTTCCGCAACTAATTCAATTGTAGTGAAAAAAGAAGTTCACCACTTTTCTACAAAACTCAAAGTGGCGAACTTGACAAATGTATTCCAAATACGGTATTATAACCGTAGATATGGCTTCCATAAGTCTCTAAAGTGCTTCAACACTTTGAGAGGTGCAAGCTCACAATTTGCTGGTAACAAGTTGTGGGCTATGGTTGCTTTATTCTTCTTTATTCCTTTATAGTGTAACACATCTCAACGAATAAATCAAGTATTTTTGAATAATTTGGTAAAATTTTTTCTTATAAATTTTATAGATAAAAAATCCCCCACCGTTCAGACTTGCGGCTACTCAGAGCTGCGTCTGACGGTGGGGTTGTTTTGTAAAAGCGGAACCGGTTCCGGGTTTCTGATAAAATTATTACTATTCAAAAAAAGAAGATTAAAGCTAATCTCGCAAAACTGCACCAATATTACATACAGTCATACAGCCTTTTAATAGCTTGGTATTATTTTATCATCAAGCTATATAGTGTCTCCTCAGTTTCTTTGTTGTAGTCCACCCATCTCTAAAGGTATACTTTTTATCCTGTCTTCTAAATATTTGCATATCACCTGAACATTCGGTATGTTTTTCCACAAATCATAATCTCCAACGACGGCTATTCTGAATTGCGCTCTAGAAACAGCAACGTTAATAATATTCGGCTTCTGTCCTACCCATTGAGCTGCACCTTTTCCAGATTGATTATCGCATCCTAAAACAAGTATTACCTCACGAGCTTCTTTGCCTTGAAATGTGTGGACGGTACCACAATGCTCCTTTATCCAATCATCTACACTTTCACTATCAATATATTCAGATTGTAGTAATACAGAACGCATCATCTTTCTTAAATTATCAGCTACGCGTTTAAATGGTGTAATAATATACATATTTGGGAATCCATGTGAAACTTCAATGGACTCTTTAAATACACTTCTAGTGAAATCAATTTGATTTTTAACAGTATGATCTTTATTTCCATTTTCCCTACCCTTGATATCAAACCATACTGAATCTTCAAACACAAAAACGGTGCCCTCTTTTGGTGGGTTCGTCTTAGAAAACATTTTATTCTCATACGCCACTTCATTTGAAATTTCAAACATCGGACTTAAGCAACGTCTATGGACAACCAACGGACAACCGAGCCATATTTTTTCACCATTAACATTTCTATATCCGCCATATAAATTTATATCATCAGCAAGCTTTTGGACAGAAATTTCTGGCGTCTTATAATACGCCGAGATATTATATTCATCTGCAAAACGTTTAATCAACTCTTTTGGAACAGTCAAAACGGGTTCAACTTGTAGAGGATCTCCTACTATGATCGCTCTTTTACAACGCCATAAAGCCCCTAAAGCACTTTGGGGAGTAGCCTGCCCAGCCTCATCAACAATAAGCAGTCCAAGCTCATCTTGTTGAATATCCGATAAAAAAGTTTCTGTAGAAGCAAATGTCGTAGATATAACCGGAATCACCAATAACAATGTATTCAATAGATCTCCATATGAATTTTTACAATCATCAATAGAGTATTTGCCATCCCACAGAGAAAATAGTCGTTGCAAGTTTTGTTTAACGTGTTTGCTTGATAACACAAATGCTTTATTTACTTGAAGCGCCTGATAAAACAGTTCTTCTCTCATTTCATTGTATCTTTCATACACCCAAGGACAGCTTGCTTGTGATTTTTCGTTTTTTGTTATGTCAGCCCAAAATTTATCATCAGCAACATTATTATAATCTTTTATAAAATTTAATTTTTCAGTCTCCCTATCCAACATATGCCTATAACTTAAAATTTCATTATTTAAGTTCTTTATTTCTTCTTCGAGTCTATCATTAATCTTTTTTTGCTCAGCAATTTTAAAAATTATATCTTGCTTTTCAATACGCAAACATCGTAGCTCTTTTACTACTGAGTTACTCTTTAAAAATCTCTGAAAAAAACTCATACTTGAATTCAAACTATTAATTCTGACATTGATTAAATTTAATCTTGTAACTAATTGACTTAACTTATCATATTCACACTTTGTTCTTTTTTCCTTATCCAAATAATGCAATTTCATCTGTTTATATTTTTCCAAATTTAAAACTAAATTTGTTCTAATTAAATCAAGTGATTCACCTTTTTCTGTCAATTTTTGCGCATATATAATTTGTTTTCTCTCGTCTAATACTTTTTTTAAGGCTAATTCAAATTTTTCGCGTGCACTGTTCCAATCACAGACCTCTTCCTCATAGTATCGTTTTAATGTAATTCCGTCTTTAGCCCACCAAAGACGTTCCTTTAATTTTTTTAAATTTTCCTTTTTACCGAGTTTTGCAGAAACAAGTCCCCATGCTGGTTTTCCTATAAGCTCGCTTGCAACATCAGAAAAATATACATCATTTGAAATTTCATTACCTTGTCCAAAAAATCTTTCGGTTCTATCCTTTGGCTTTGATGGAATTTTTGGGAGCTCTAATGAGATATTCTCAACTGCTGCATTGTTATTTGAAGCTACTATTATTCCATACTTCTTCAATCTTTCATCCATACGGTAATATGTGCAATTATATTGGTCACATGGATTTTTAAATTCTGCAACACTAAATGCATCATCCGGTTTGTCGTAATCAATTAAAAGTCTTGCCCTCTCTATTACATTTGAGGCAACAATTTCTTTAAGCAGCGTAGTCTTACCGGTTCCGGGTGGTCCATTAATTGAAAATATATCTTCGTTTCCTTTGGTACAAATATTTATACCTATCTGTTGCATTAAGGAAGGATTGTATTCTCCCGGCCATAATCCTAAGGGAAAATTATATGCTGCTAAACATTTTTTCATTTCTTGTACATCAGAATCTATTAAAATTCGATGTCTTTTATTCTCATCCTGTACACCTGCAAGCACGTATTCATTAATCTTTGGGCTCGGATGATCAATTACCCTTTTGATATCATTAAGATAAAAGCTTTGGAACAGTTCAGTCGCTGGATCAATATCCGAAAAACTTCCATCTTTTTTTACGTATTGTGTTTTCTTTCGAGCCCATAGAGAAAAATCTGCTAATCCTTCGTATAATTTTAACTTGCGAAGAATTATTTTAACAAAAAGATTCTCTAAACCCAATTTATCAAGAGGTTTTTTACAATCATCCTGCTCTTTTATTATCACTAGATTCATCTCTTCCTCAAAGCTCTTAACTTCCTTAGGATTAATTTCTGTTCTAATTGAGCCTGAAGACACTAATGCACAAACTGCCCACACAAAACTTGAAACCGAAAATGATTTATCAACATAATAACCCTTTTCATCAACTTTAAAAGCAAATATACACGTAATTGAATTATCTGGCTCAATACGTTCTTCTACCTGTTCGTGAAGTTCATTCAACATCCACTTTATTAAATCAATTGATTTAATTTTACCAAAGTACAAATCATAACTGAGCTTTATTTTTTTATCATTTTGCTCTTTCATCCACGGCAAAACTATTTTATCCAGGTTTTTAAGATTGATATCCCTCTTTACGTCTATAGGCCAACAAGGTGTAAAATATTCAATTTTATACCAATAATTTAAAATATCATTAATCATGTTTTAACTCTCCCGTCGTATTGAATTACACAATTTTACGAAATCAATAAATGTGTGATGTGATTAAATATCACCTATGTGAAATATTATCATATTACAATTAAATTATCAATACATATTTAAATAATAAATGCAAAAATTCATTAACTTATTTTCGTACAATATATTTTAATTTATAAAAGCGGAACCGGTTCCGGTTTTGCTTACATTAATGCTCTTGACTAAATTGATATATTGTATTATTATTTAGTCATTACTAAGGGGCGATTGTTTTGAAAATATATAATATTGTTGGTGGAGTAAACGGCGTAGGAAAAAGTAGCTTAATTGGCTCATTAAAATCTCGTCTTAATGATTTTGGCATGATTATTGATGTTGATAAAATTAATGAAAAATTCGGAGGCAACCGATTACTCGGAGGTAAACATGCTGTCGCTTTGATTAATGATTGTCTTTCAAAAGGAATTACATTCACTCAGGAAACAACGTTAAGCGGAGTCAGAACCGAAAAGACGGTGACAAAAGCCAAAGAAAAAGGATATTATATCCGTCTTTACTATGTTGGACTTGATACTGTAACAGAGTCCCTTGATCGCATTGAAAACAGAGTCAGAAAAGGCGGTCATAACATTTCAAAAGATGATGTCTTGAAAAGATTTGAGCACAGATTTGAAAATCTTGAGCGCATTCTTCCATATTGTGATGTTGCTTACTTTTATGACAATTTCAACGGATACAAAGAAGTTGGAATGTATAAAAACGGAGAAATAATTACTCATGGTTATGAGCAGCCAAATTGGATGAAAGAGCTACTTACACGTCAGCAACAGAAAATTGATAAAATTGTCAAAGCTAATAATCTAAAGCTATAAAACGTCTGTTTAAACCCCCTTGAGTTCACACCTAAGTATGCGTAATCTCAAGGGGGTTTTTTCTGTATTGATAAGAAAAGCGGAACCGGTTCCGCTTGAACAAGTCCGTAAAAAATGGACAATAGAAAAAAGACCCCTCTTGATGTAGAATATACATCAGGAGGGATATTTTTATGCCAAGAAGTTATCGACATGTAAAGGAATATGAAACAGAAATAATAAG
>NZ_WNJZ01000011.1 GCF_024433635.1 Ruminococcus sp. zg-924
ATATCGTATTCAAACAAAAACAAAACTGACTCCGCTAGAAAAACGAAATCAGTTTGTTGCTTAAATTTTAATTTTAACTACATCAAGTAGGCTTTTTTGTACTGTCTGCATAACTTGGGGCAGTTCAAAAGCCTCGTTTTTGACTGAAACGAGGCTTAATTTGATATTTACTTTTCCTGCAAAAGCTTGTTAAGCTCCTCCATAAAGGTGTTGATGTCCTTGAACTGGCGGTAAACCGAAGCAAAGCGAACATATGATACCTCGTCCACATTCTTAAGGTGCTCCATAACATATTCTCCGATTGCCTTTGAGGTAACCTCCCTATCAAGTGAATTTTGAAGCTTTGTTTCTATATCCGTTACAATCTGCTCTATTGAGTCAAGTGAAACAGGGCGTTTCTCGCAAGCTCTTAAAATTCCTGCTGTAAGCTTGTTTCTGTCAAAGGTTTCTCTTGACTTATCACGCTTGACAACTATAATAGGCACAGTTTCAATAACCTCGTGCGTTGTAAATCGCTTATTACATCCAAGACACTCCCTACGTCTGCGAATTCTCTCGCCGTCATCAGCAGGTCTTGAGTCGATAACCTTGCTTTCTTCATATCCGCAATATGGACACTTCATAAAAAAATCCTCCCGACAGAATATTCTTTATAGTAATTATATCACATATTGAGAATAAATTGCAAGAAAATACTAAATATTGATTTAACAAGCTTTATGCTGATATTTTATTAAAATTAACAATAACTCTGTTCAAGCAATTGGTCTACAAGGTTGTATGACGCTATAAGCTCGGAAAGCTCTGAAAAGTTTGAACGGTATACCTCAACAATAAAATCGCCACTGTAACCGTTAGTTTTTAAGACGTCAAAAATTCTTTTATATTCCATTGTTCCGTCGCCTGGCAACAAGCAATCGTTATTATTATCGTTATCGTTTATATGAACGTGAACAAGCATATTTCCCATTGCACTGCACATTTCATAAGGGTCATTACCTGAGCGCACCGCTTGTTTTATATCAAAAACAAAGCTTGCTTCGTCGCCTAAATATTCTCTCATTTTTCTGATAAACGCCGGGTTTTGACTTCTGAAAGCATTTACGTTTTCCTGCGCAAGGGTTACGCCGTATTCCCTTGCGACTCTTGCAAGCTGTGCAAAGCGTTCAAAATATAGCTCATCGCTTATTCCGTTTGTACTTGTCTTTCTGTCGCCATGCAGCACAACGATTTCTGCGCCTAAATACGCCGCACAGGAAAAGTAGCTTTTGTAAAATTCAAGGGTTTCTCTGAAGCGTTTTTCGTAATCGCTGAATATAAGATATGGCTCATAACCAGAGGTGAACGGGTGAATTGATTTAACTTTTGCACCGTACTCGTTTAAAACATTGAGAAGCTCAGTAGTATATGGCTTTTGAATTTCACTTAAAGTATTAAAAAATATTTCAACGCATTTTACGCCGTTTTGTAGCAGGCTTTTAAGCGCATCAGTTGTTTCCATAGGATACAAGCAGGCTGTTGATACTCCGGCTGTCATATTATCACCGCTTTAAGCTGATTTTTTACTGTTGATAAATTTTTTACCCTTAATCTTGCCGACTATAACATAAACCAAGGCTACTGTGAAAATAGCTATGCTTATCCACTGCGAGGTTGAGAACGGACCCCAGAAGCCTCTGATTGCATCACCTCTGAAAAATTCATCGACAAAACGAACAACAGGGTATGTAAAGCAGTAAACCAAAACAAGGTTTCCTTTCCTTATTTTATGCTTATTATAGCACACAAGCAAAAGAATAAAAATCAAAATATTAAAAAATGCTTCAATAAGCGGAATGGGCAGGCGGCAAACTCCGTTTGCTTCTACTACAATTGAATTCGTATAGGTAAAGCCGATTGGAAATTCTATACCGTAACAGCAACCACCGAGAAAGCAGCCTATTCTGCCAAAGAAATGAAAAAGCGGTATGCAAGGAACAATGAAGTCACAGTATGCACCAACATCTTTTTTAGTTGTTTTCAAATAGATTACTGCGGCTATTGCTCCGCCGATGAGTCCTCCGTAGAAAACCATTCCGCCTATCTGCGTTATCAGTATAGAAAAGCCTATTCCGAAATCGTTGAAGAATTCGTCAAAACGGTTGAAAATTTCAATTATTTTACCGATATTCGTTATACCGTATAAAATATGCGAACCGATAAAGATACCAAGTGCAATCCACAACGCAGCGAAAATTAAACTTACATCATTCACTATGTCCTGTTTTTTTATCTGGATAAAGGCATAAATTACACAGGCGACTATTCCAAATGCAACCATAAGGCCGTAGGAAGAAATAGGCAGACCGAAAATATTGATGTATGAGCTCATTTATGTTCCTCCAAAAATTAAGGGTGTTCTGATTTTCAGAACACCCGAAAATTTAATCAAATAAAGTAATTCTAAATTACAATCAGCTTAAGCTTCTGAGAAGGTCATTGTATGCAGAGCTTGAGCTTGCAGCTGAATTTACGCAACATGATGAGCAAGCGCATGAGGATACGCAAACAACTAAAAGCAAGAATGTAAGTACCGCACCGACAATAGACAAAACAATACCTGCTGTAAGCAAAGGATCCTTTGATGTCTTTTTGCCTGTTGCCGCAAAAACCAAGCCGACTACTGCGGCTACAAGGGACAAGAAAATAAGAACTCCGCTTGTAATTGTACCTGTCATAACATCATTCGCATATGTTAAAATGCTGCGAGGATTGCAAATGCAAGCGCAAAAAACAATCATAGAAATAAGATTCAAGAGTATGCTTGCGCCACCGCAGATTGTAGAAATAATACCCTTTGTGTGTGCAGACGGGTCGCTTCCCGGAACAAAGCCGTTATTTGAAGTCATAAACGGGTTATTAGGCTGTGTGTTAAAATTATGACCGCCATTATTAGCAGCAAACGGATTATTGTTGTCAGGCTGCGGATTAAACGGCTGCTGCGGCTGCGGCTGTTCAAACGGCTGCGGCTGAAACGGCTCTTGCGGCTGCTGAGCATTATTCTGATTTAAGTTTGGATCCTGCGGGAAATTATTATTATCCATTTGTATATCCTCCTAAATATGTATTATATTAATTTAAGTTTAGCACTCGCATTGCTGTTTGTCAAGAAAACAACCATCTTTTTTTAACAAATTGTTAAGAAAAAGCCTTGTTTTCGACATAACTATATAGCTGTCAAAAATCAACACACAATCACAGTGCATAATATAGCATCATTATTTTATAATATCAGCTGTATCTGCCCCAATAAGCAAAATTAAGTCCTTCGGCGCAAGCTCAATTTGATAACCTATTTTACCAGCGCTTACAATGATTTTGTCAATATTCAAAGCTGAGCTGTGAATCACCGTTTTATACTGCTTTTTCATTCCGACAGGCGAGCAGCCGCCTCTTATATAGCCTGTTACCTTATTAATATCCTTCACGTGAATCATTTCAACCGATTTTTCACCGACTGCTTTAGCTGCCTTTTTAAGGTCAAGCTCTTCAGCGACAGGAACAACAAAAACAAAATATCCGCCGTTTCCGTGCGTTACCAGTGTTTTAAACACGTAATTAGGATTTTGATTTAACAGTTTTGCTACGCTTACTCCGTCAACTGCTTCCTTACCGTGTGGGTATTCGTAATGGTTGTACTCTATTTTTTCCTTGTCGAGTATTCTCATAACATTTGTTTTAGTTTCAGCCATTTTATCACCCTCAAATGTCTATATCAAGCTCAATCGGACAATGGTCAGAGCCGAAAATATCGGTGTGAATTTTAGCGTCTGAAAGCTTATCATCAAGAGATTTCGATGTGCAGAAATAGTCTATACGCCATCCCGCATTTTTCTCTCTCGATTTAAATCTGTATGACCACCACGAATACACACCCTCCTTATCGGGATAAAAATACCGGAAGGTATCGGTAAAGCCTGAATTGAGCAAGGCGGTCATCTTTGCCCTTTCTTCATCGGTAAAACCTGCATTATTGCGGTTGCTCTTTGGATTTTTTAGGTCAATTTCTGTATGAGCTACATTTAAATCTCCGCAAAAGATAACCGGCTTAAACTTTTCAAGCTCCTTTAAATATTTAAGGAAATCGTCCTCCCACTCCATACGGTAATCAAGACGCTTAAGCTCATTTTGTGAGTTTGGAGTGTAAACCGTAACAAAATAAAAAGTATCAAATTCAAGGGTTATTACTCTGCCCTCTTTATCGTGTTTTTCTATGCCAAGTCCATAGTTTACTGACAGCGGCTCTGCTTTTGTAAAAATTGCAGTTCCCGAATAGCCCTTTTTCTCGGCATAGTTCCAATACTGATGATAGCCGTCAAGCTGCAAGTCAATCTGTCCGCCTTGCAGTTTGGTTTCCTGCACACAGAAGATATCGGCGTCTGCGTTTTTAAAAAAGTCAAGAAATCCCTTTTGAACACAGGCTCTCAGTCCGTTTACATTCCACGAAATCAGCTTCATATTACCACTTCCTAGTTTATCAATTACTGTTGTTTTTCATTTTTTCAAGCTCGTTGCAGATTTCATTTGCAAGCTTAATATACTTTTGATATTCAACCGAGCCTTCCTGCGTTTTTGAATTTCCTACCGGAATATTCACATATTCTGTCGCTGTGTCCCTCACAGTCACAACAACTACAATTCGTTCAAAGGTTTTGCACCGCTGTGCTGTTGCTTCGCCAAAACTGCCGTAGCCTTGAAGCTTTGCTTTTCGCTTCATTGATATTCCGTCAAGCTGAATATCATAATCCAATATATCTGAATAATCATAAAGTCTGTCGGCAGTTTTACTGCTCCACTTTCTGCGGTTTTCATCTATCCAAAGTGAGCCGAGCTTTTTTGTGGGATTGCACTTATACATACCGAATAGCCGAAAAAGCCTTATACCTGCCGCAAAATTGCCGTATGACATTATAGCAATTGCAACAAGCAGCAGTACCGCCAATATCAGAATAAAAGTAATAATGCCGTGATAAGGCATAGATATCCCTCCGAGAAAGCAGAAAACTAATCCTTTTTGAGGTGTACATCAATCTGTTCAAACGGGATTGTTATTCCGTTTTTATCAAACTCTATCTTTGTTTGCTCTTGTAAATCAAAGTAAACATTCCAATACTCCTCTGTTTTGCACCACACTCGAAACGCAATGCCGATTGAACTGTTGCCTTGCTCCAAAACGCCTACTATCGGCTCAGGTGATTTAAGTATTCTATCTTCACTTTCGGCAATATCTGACAGAACCTTTTTGGCAAGTTTAATATCGTTTGAGTAGTCAATTTTAAAAACAAGGTCTATACGGCGCATATCTTGGGAAGTGTAGTTGATAAGATTATTGTTTGTTAAACGTGAGTTTGGAATAATTACCTCTTTGTTATCTATGGTTATTAAATACGTGTTCGTTATCATTATTTTATCAACCGTTCCTTCCAGTCCCTCAAACTGGATATACTCGCCTGCTTTAAACGGTTTATTAATTATAATCATAACGCCGCTTGCAACATTCTTCATTGTGTCCTGAAGTGCAAGACCGATTGTTACCGTTGCCGCTCCAATTGCTGTCAACAGTGCCGCAACGTTTACTCCAAGCTGTGCAATAGCAGAAATTATAATAAAAATTCGCAGAGCACAAAGAACTACGGAATATATGAATGTAATTGCGGCAGGGTCAATTTTACTCTTACCGAGTGCCTTTTTCATCAGCTTGCAAATAAAGCGTGACCCCCACCAGCCGACAATAAATATAACTATTGCAACTATAAGATGAGGAATAAAACCAAGAAATGCATCTGTAAGCTCGCCAAGCCATTTTTCAAACTCGTTAACGGATGCAACTTCCGTTGATGTTTCAAAAAGAAAACTATTTATTTTTCGTCACCGCCATTCTTAAGATAATAAACAGCATCGGCAAAATTGATTGGACTTGCATCATCATTCGCCTTTTCAAAAAATTCTCCCTTCAGTTCCTTACCGTCACCAAAGTATAATACACCCTCGCCACAGGGCTTTCCGTTTTTAAAGCGTCCTGTGTATCTGTGGTCGGTATAAAGCATTGTTCCGCTGCCGCTCGGCTTGCCGTTTACAAGTGAACCGGAATAAATACCCTTGCCGACAAGCTGCTCAGACACAAACACGGGCGGCTTTTTATACTTATGATACGCAGTATCCTTAAGCTTTTCGCAGTATTCAAGCTCTGACAAGGTCTTTGGTATAACACGCATAGCCTTGTACGGCTCGCCGTACTTGAATATTCCCTCAAACTGCTTTTCACCATATGAAGTGTACGAACAGCCCATACCCTCTCTTATACCGTTTGCAGCACTTCCCTCATACAGAACACAGCCGTTTTTATCATACTCACGCATATATGTGCATTTGCCGTATTCATAAATACATTCTTTGAGCAGATATTCGCCGCTAATTACATTGATTCTGCCGCACATTTCTCCGTTTTCAAACATTCCCGCAAAATCAGAATTGCTCTCAAAATCATGTAGTACACCTTGTCCGCTGTATTTATCTTCAAGCCAGAAGCCTGTGTAAACAGCTTCGTTATTCTTATAGCTTATGCCAAAGCCGCTTTTTTTATCATCGTCAAAGCTTCCCATATATTCACAAAGATTATCGCTAAACACTCTGCCGAGTCCACATTTTTTGCCGCCGACAAAGCTGCCCTCGTACACCTTTGCGCCGCCAAGATAGAGCGCACCCTTGCCTGAATATTCGCCGTTTTTCAGTCCGCCCTTATACAAAAGCTCTCCGCTTTTAGAATAAACCGAAATTGCACCCTTTTCCCTGCCGTTTTCAAAGCTGGTGGAATAATACGAACCGTCGCTTTTATATATAGTGCCCTTGCCGTGATATTCGCCATCCTTAAATCCGCCCTTATATATAAGAGTTCCGTCCTGCAACCTATGTGTGGCCTCACCCTTTATCTGACCGTTTAAAAACTCTCCGCTTACAAAGGAATTATCGTCAAGATAGAGCACTCCATAGCCGTTTTGCAGCCCGTCCTTGAATTCTCCGTAATACATAAGCGCCCCGCTTTTATCAAAAAGCCTGCCTGTACCGTTATATTTTCCATCCGACATTTCACCGTTATACACAATATTTCCCGACAAGTCGAGAACAGTAGCAGGATTTTTCATCTTTCCGTTGTCACACTTCTGCACTACAAGGCTTTCGTTTTTACTGTCAACTGTGATAGCAGCTCCATGCGGCTCATCATTTTTATAGCAAACAACGGAGGAAAGCTTACCGTCTGAGGTAAAACGTGCGGCTGTGCCCTTTTTTCTGTCATTCTCAAAACCGCCTGCGCTTATACTGCCGTCATTCAAAAATGTAATGCCGAAACCGTTTTTCTTGTCCTCACTCCATTTGCCGACATAGCTTATTTTACCGTTTTTGAAAAATTGTGCGCCAAATCCGCTGCGCTTATCTGCGTTATATCCGCCACAATACAAAACAGAGCCTTTTTCGGTTACAGTTACTCCTCCGCCGTCCCTCTCGCCCTTTTTGCTTAGTGAGCCGAAGTAGCAGTATTTTTCCTTTGGAGAATTTTCAATTATTTTATTCGGTGTGCCGTTATCGGTTATACTTCCAGCTTGCTCCTCTTCATATGTATTATTGTCCGATTCGTTATTTAATACAGCTTCAGCAACGTTTTCCTCTTCTGATATCTTCTTATTTTCGGTTATTTCAGCTTCGCTTTCTGTTTTTTCGTTCTCATCAGCCAAATCTGTGTTTACGTTCTCCGGCTTGTTTTCCGACTTTTCCTCTTGTATTGAGGTATCGCTGTTTTTAATATTCAGCGTTGTAAAATCGCCGTACATAAGTGAAGCGTCAAAGAAAAAACCTTTTCTTTGTATGTTTTCCTCAGATAAATCGGGTGTATTGGCAAAGCTTTCTTCAGCTGCGGCAGCGAAGAAATATTCGCCGTTCAAGGTTTTTGCCGTTACAATAATTTCAGATTCTGTTTCGCCTTTATCCTTGTATGGCGTTAATATCTGCGCAGGCTTACCAGGATACTGCACAGCAATTGAAAGACCGTTGTCATTACTGCAAGCAGTCAGGGTAGCAGTTACTGCTCCACGTGAGTAATACTCGCTCTTTTGCCATATGTTGGTACGTGAGAAATAAATTTTCTTTAATATATCGCCGCTTTGATTTGAGCAGACCACAGTATAACTGCCGGAGGAATCGGCTACTGATAACTCGGTGGTCTTGCCGTTTACCTCCTTTAGCCACTTCATCGGCTTTGCGTTGTCAAGCATATAGCGGCAACGAACGCTGTCAATTCCTGAGGTAAAGAAAACCCTATCCTTTATTTTTTTGTGGGTTGTGAAGTATCTGCGGCGAGCATCCGACAGAATATCGCCGTTTTTGTCGGCATCATCCTCACTTTTAAAATAAACCGCTAAAATTACGGTATTCTGTGAAAGGCTTGTTTTCTTATCCAATTCCTTTACTCCTTCTTTGACAAAATAACACGCAAGTGCGGCAGTCTATGCTGCCGCACAAAATTACTTATTGGCTTTTTTATCATTGCTCGATACGTTTATTCTTTCCTCTTCCTTAACAAAGGTAGCCGCATCAAGCTTTTGACATATACTTGAAATATATTCTGCAATTACTGATGAGAATATCATCAAAACGCCGCCTACAAGCAATATAAGCGGAATTGCCGCAGTAAAGCTGTTCCACAGTACTATCTTAATAACCATGGTAACAATTCCTGCAATTATCATAGCTGTGCCGCCGTAAAAGCCGAGCATTGAAATCAGCCTTATAGTTCCCTTTGGGTATGTAGTCATTGTGGACATTGACGCATCGTATTTTTGTGAGAAGCTGCTGCCCGGAGCTGACTTTGACGGAGTATACGGCAGAACCATATAGCTCAAACCGAGTGTGTTAATTACACTTCTAATCTGCATATTTTTGTATGCCTTGCTTGTTATTGTTTTTACAAAGCTTTTGTCATACAGACAGAAGCCTGTGAACTGCTTCATCGTTTTTGTGCCTGTTGACGAGAAGAGAATGTTGCAGTAAATATTGCGAAGCCCGTTAAAAATTGGGTTTGTGCCGCCCTTTGACCTTGCGCAGACTATTATTTTACTGCCTTCCTCCCAAAGCTCAAGCATCTTCGGAATTGCCGCTATGGGGTGTGTTCGGTCAGGCTTCATTGTTATAACACATTCGCCTTCAGCAAGCGTCATACCGTACTTTGCAGCAAGCTCAAACCCGTAATCGGCAACGGTATATGCGCATTTTACCTTTTGAGTAACCTCGCACAAACGAGCAAGATAAGACTTGGTTTGGTCGCTTGAATTATTATCTACAAATATAATCTCATATTCATAATTTGAAATTCTTGTTTCGCAAACGTCAATAAGCTCCTTTGCAAAGCTCAGCACTGTATCCTGATTATTCCTGGTGGGAACAATAATGCTTATTTTACTCATAGTCCTACTCCTTTAATCGGTTAGAATATATCTTTTCTTCTTCTCAATTTTATGAACACTTATCTCATATTATTATATACTAAAACAAGATTTTTTTCAACGAATTGCGCAAAGTTTAGCGGAAAAATATAAATTTTGCAAAAAAGGAGTATAAATTAAGCCTGCCAAAGCTAACCGGCAGGCATATAAAACTATTTTTCTGTCAATGTTTTGTAGAAAAACGGTCGGCGGTCACGGAAAACGCCCCAACCAAGACGGTTCTCAAATATTTCATCTAAATCAAATTCAGCAGAAATGACCGCTTCCCTATCACGGGACGCTTCGGCAATAATTTCGCCTGTTTCATCGGTAATAAACGAGCTTCCGTAGAACACGAGTGACGAGCTTTGGTTGCCGTTTTCCTCACAAGGGGTAACAATCTCCTCACCGATTCTGTTTGCTGCTATAACTGGAATTACATTTGCAACCGAGTGTCCCTGCATACACCTTTGCCAGCGACGCATACTGTCGCACTCAAGAATTGGCTCCGAGCCGATAGCTGTTGGATAAAAGATAAGTTCAGCGCCGTTAAGCGCAAGCGCCCTTGCTGTTTCAGGAAACCATTGGTCCCAGCAAATGCCGACGCCGATTGTTGCATACTTCGTTTTGAATGTCACAAATCCTGTGTCGCCCGGAATAAAATAAAATTTTTCCTGATAGTAATGGTCATCCGGAATATGAGTTTTTCGGTAAACTCCCAAAACCTCGCCGTCAGCGTCAATTACGGCAACTGAATTGAAAAGTCTGTTGCCGTCACGCTCGTAAAAGCTTACGATAATGACCGCTGCCAATTCAGCTGCAACCTTTTTGAAGTGCATTACAGCGTCATTTTCATCAACAGGCTTTGCGAAAGCGTAATATTCATACCGCCGTTCCTGACAAAAATACTGACGTTCAAAAAGCTCAGGCAATAAAATTATGTTTGCGCCGTCCTTTGCAGCGTCTCTGACAAGCGAATCAGCTTTTTCTATATTATTTTTAATGTTGGCTGTGCATTGCATCTGCACTGCCGCTGTTTTTACCTTTCTCATATTCTGCACCTCAAATATGCTGCGGAATCTGCTGCGTAATACAGTGTATATTTCCGCCGCCGAGTATTATCTCTCTTGCGTAAATCGGAACAATTTCACGGTTCGGGCAAATGCTTTTTAGTATTTCAGCCGCCGTTTTATCGCTCTCTATATTTTCCCCGCCAAACTGCGGAAGTATTAATGCGTCGTTGCAAAAATAAAAATTTACATATGAAGCCGCAAGGCGTTCGCCTGCTTCACGCACATCCTCGCCCGGTTCAAAATCATAGCCGAGCAAGTCACTGTCTGTTACGCAGACAGGAATTTGGGGAATCGGCAGCTTATGAACCTTAATTTTTCTGCCCTGCGCATCGACTGAGCCTTGAATCACCTCAAGGCATTTTTTTGAAATTTCATACTGCGGATCATCTTTATTGTCTGTCCACGCCAGCACAACCTCCGCAGGTGCAATAAAAGCGCAAATGTTGTCTATATGTCCGTTTGTTTCATCGTTATATATTCCCTTTGGCAGCCAGATTATTTTTGACACGCCAAGATAGGCTTTAAGCTTTTCTTCTATTTCAAGCCGTGTAAGCTGTGGATTTCTGCCGGCACTAAGCAAACATTCCTCGGTTGTAATTAGCGTTCCCTCTCCGTCAGTGTGTATAGAGCCGCCCTCAAGCACAAACGGATGTGCATCATAAAGCTGAATACCCTTTGCCTTGCAAAGCTCATAAGGAATTTTATCATCATTTTTCCAAGAAGCGTAGAGTCCGTCATAATTACCGCCCCACGCATTGAAACACCAATCGACAGCACGTAAATCACCGCTGCTGTTTACCAAAAAGGTCGGCGCAGTATCTCTTGCCCACGCATCGTCGGAGTTTATATTTATTATCTCAACATTTTTAATTTCAGAAAGTGCTGATTGAGCCGCCTTAAGCTGATTATCACCTGCAAGAACTATTACCCTTTCGTGCTTTGATATTTCTGTGATAATCTGCGTAAACACACGCTCAGCGGCTTTTGCTTCATAGCACCATGAGCCAGGGCGGTAAGGCCAAATCATAATAGTTGCGCAGTGCGGTGAAAACTCGGCAGGCATATAGTAGCCGTCATTTACAGGGACAGCGTTACCTAAAATATAGATAAAATCAGACATTATGATAATCTCTCCCTAAAATCATCATAGGAAAACCGCTTGATTATCTCACAGTTATCCTCGCTGTGCATAAGCACGATTGAGGGCAGCGGCATACCGTTGAACGTGTTGTTCTTTACCATTGAATAGATTGCCATATCCTCAAAAACAAGCCTGTCGCCTATCTTAATTTCATCGTCAAAGCTGTAATCGCCGATAACATCGCCTGCAAGGCAAGTGCAGGAGGAAAGGCGGTAAGTAAACTTTTTCTCGCCAGCTTCTCCGCTGTTTTTAAGCGGCGGTCTGTACGGCATTTCAAGCACATCCGGCATATGACAGGCAGCTGAGATATCAAGAATTAAAATATCCAGTCCGTTTTGGACAATATCCATCACCTCAGTAATAAGGTAGCCTGCATTCAGCGCAACAGCCTCGCCAGGCTCAAGATAAACCTCGACATCATACTTTTGCTTGATATAAATTATCAAGTCCTCAAGTGCCTTAATATCATAATCTCTTCGGGTTATGTGATGACCTCCGCCAAGATTCAGCCATTTTGCATTGTAGAAATACTCACCAAAGCTTTTTTCAGCTGCATAAAAGGTTTTAATAAGGTCATATGAATTCTGCTCGCAAAGTGTATGGAAATGAAATCCGTCAACATTTTTTAGCAAGCACGGTTGAAAATTAGCCTTTGTAACTCCGAGCCGTGAACCATATGCACAAGGGTCGTAAATTTCGTGTCCCTCCTGCGTCGAAAACTCCGGATTTATGCGGATTCCAACACTTATGTTATTTCTTTCCCATACGGGCCTGAACTTTTCAAGCTGTGAAAAGGAATTGAAAACAATGTGATTGCAGATTTTTGCAAGCTGTGAAAATTCATCGTCCTTAAAGGCAGGAGCAAAAACATGGGTTTCCTTACCGAAATACTCATAGCCAAGCTTAGCTTCATAAAGTCCGCTTGCAGTTGTGCCGCTTAAATATTTGCTGATAAGCGGATAGGTGCAGTATGCAGAAAAAGCTTTTTGCGCAAGCAAAATTTTACAGCCTGTTCTATCCTGAACACCTTTCAGTATTTCAAGATTTTTTATTAGCGCCTGCTCGTCAATAACATAGCACGGCGTCGGTAAATCTGAAAATTTCATAATATCACTCTACTGTAACAGGGTTTTCGTCAACAACCCATGGAAGTCCGTATTTATTGAGCGCTTCCATATACGGGTCGGGGTCAAACTCCTCGACATTATAAACGCCCGGCTTTTTCCACTGTCCTGTAAGCACAAGAGATGCGCCTATCATAGCGGGAACGCCCGTTGTATAGGAAACAGCCTGAGAGCCAACCTCTTTATAGCACTCCTGGTGGTCGCACATATTGTAAATGTATATTGTCTTTTCCTTGCCGTCTTTGATTCCTGTGAAGATACAGCCGATATTGGTTTTGCCCTTTGTTCTCGGTCCGAGCGAAGCAGGGTCCGGCAGAAGCTGCTTTAAGAACTGGATAGGAACTATCTCCTTACCCTCATACATAACAGGCTCGGTTGAGAGCATACCTACATTTTCAAGGCACTGCATATGGGTAAGATAGCTTTGGCCGAATGTCATAAAGAAGCGGATACGCTTTACATTTGGAATGTTCTTTGCAAGCGACTCTATCTCCTCGTGGTGGAGCAGATACATATCTTTCTTTCCTACGCCGTCAAAGTTATACTCTCTCTTAATCTCCATTGGCTTTGTTTCAATCCACTTGCCGTTTTCCCAATATGAACCGTTTGCGGAAACCTCTCGCAGATTGATTTCAGGGTTGAAGTTTGTGGCAAACGGATAGCCATGGTCGCCGCCGTTGCAGTCCAAAATATCTATATAGTGTATTTCGTCAAAATAATGCTTGAGAGCATAAGCCGAAAACACGCTTGTAACACCCGGGTCAAAGCCTGTGCCAAGCAGAGCTGTTATGCCGGCTTTTTCAAATTTTTCTTTATATGCCCACTGGTATGAATAATCAAAATAAGCCGTAAAACCAAGCTCCTTACAGCGCTTTTCATATGCAGCTCTCCACTGTGGCTCTGTTATATCCTCAGGCTCGTAATTCGCTGTGTCAATATAATCTACCTTTGTTTCAAGGCAAGCGTCCATAATGGTAAGATCCTGATACGGAAGCGCAAGATTCAGCACAGCTTGCGGCTTGTAATCGTTAATTAGAGCTACAAGCTCATCCTTGTTGTCGGCGTCAACCTGAGCCGTTGTAATTACAGTCTTTGTTGTGTCTTGAAGCTTTTCCTTAAGTGCGTCACACTTTGATTTTGTTCTGCTTGCAATGCATATTTCTGTGAAAACCTCGCTGTTTTGGCAGCATTTGTGAATTGCTACGCTTGCAACACCGCCGCAGCCGATAATTAATAGTCTGCTCATTTTATTAGTCCTTTCTGCTTTCCTTTCCCTCTTCCTGCTCAAGCAGATCCTCGACGTATTTTGGAAGCATAAATGCGCCGAGATGAAGGTTTGTTGAGTAATACCACGTTTGTATTTTTCTTTGATTCCACCGCTTGGCATTGAAATCCTTAAGCGGATGATATTTTTTTGAGGCAAAGCCAAACAACCAGTAGCCTGCGGCACACGTTGGGATATGCGCCTGATAAACTCGGCTTATCGGGAATGAACGGAAAACCCTCTTGTGCATTGCACGGCAAGCCTCCTCATCCTCGTCATAGAACGGACTGCCATGCTGATAAACCATTATTCCGTCATCCTTAAGAGCCTTGTAGCAACTGCCGTAAAACTCCTTTGTAAACAATCCCTCAGTGTGTCCGAACGGGTCGGTTGCATCGTTTATTATGAGGTCATATTCACCGTGGCAGGTTCGTAAAAACCTTAGTCCGTCCTGATAGTAAATATTCACTCGCTCGTCGTCAAGTCCCTTTGAGTTGTCCGGAAAATACTTTTTGCACACCTCGACAAACATTTCGTCAGGCTCTACAACATCAATCACCTTGATTTCCTCATAGTGTGAAAGCTCTCTTGCCACGCCGCCGTCACCGCCGCCGATTACGAGAACCTTTTGTACATTTGGATGCACGGCCATTGGAACGTGGACTATCATTTCGTCATATGTGAACTCATCCTTTTCAGAGAAAATCACATTGCCGTCCGAGGTTAAAAAGCGCCCGAACTCTTCCGACTCAAAAACATCTATTCTTTGAAAATCACTTTTACCGCTGAAAAGCTGATTATCAACCCTTATTGAAAGCTCTACATTGTCTGTATGCCTTTCTGAAAACCAAAATTCCATATATATCACCCACGATTTTATTTTAAGACGTTAAGACGTTCAATATTCGGGTCTTCTGTGCCCTGCATTGAACAGCCCTTTTCCTTGGCGTAGTTAATATACTCAATAATCTCATCCGTTATCATTTCACCCGGCGACAAAATCGGGATTCCGGGTGGATAGCACATAACAAACTCACTGCAAATCCTGCCCGCTGTCTGAGCAATTGGCAAAGACTCCTTTTCAGCATAGAACGCATCTCTGGGAGTTGCCGCTACTATTGGAGCGATGTACTCCATACTAAGCATCTTTTCATTGCTCTTTGAATACAATCGCTTAATATCGGCAAGCGCACCTACAAGACGTTCAATGTCCTGTATTCTGTCACCGATTGAAATATACGCAAGTATATTGCCTATATCACCGAATTCAATCTGAATATCGTATTCATCACGCAAAAGCTCGTAAACCTCGATACCTGCAAGGCCTATATCGCGTGTATAAACAGAAAGCTTTGTTACGTCAAAGGCAAAAACGCTCTTTCCGTTTGTAAGCTCCTGACCATAAGCGTAATAGCCGCCGATTTCATTTATTTCATTTCTGGCATACTCCGCCATTTTAATTACTTTTGAGAAGGATTCCTTACCCTTTAGAGCGAGGTTACGGCGTGAAATATCAAGGCTTGAAAGTAAAAGATATGAGGCGCTTGTTGTTTGGGTGAGATTGATAATCTGTGACACATACTCCCACTTAACACCTGTGTTAGTCAGCAAAAATGAGCTTTGGGTAAGGCTTCCGCCTGATTTATGCATTGAAACAGCAGCCATATCAGCGCCTGCCTGCATAGCAGAAACCGGAAGCTCGTTTGAAAAATAAAAGTGCGTTCCGTGCGCTTCATCTACAAGCACCTTCATACCGTGAGCATGAGCGACCTTTACAATTGAACGCAAGTCCGAGCATATGCCATAATACGTTGGGTTATTAACAAAAACGGCAATGGCGTCGGGGTTTTCCTTTATCGCCTGCTCAATCTGTGAAATATCCATTCCGAGCGAAATTCCGATTTTTGAATCAACATCCGGATTAACATAAGCCGGAACGCCTCCGCAAAGTACAAGGGCATTGATAACGCTTTTGTGTACGTTTCTGGGAAGAATTATCTTATCGCCCGCCTTGCAGACAGACCAAATCATACTCTGAACCGATGAGGTTGTACCGCCTACCATAAAAAAAGCATGAGCCGCACCAAAGGCGTCTGCGGCAAGCTGCTCCGCCTCCATAATAACAGAAACAGGATGACACAGGTTATCAAGCGGCTTCATTGAGTTTACATCAAGACCAACGCATTTTTCACCAAGAAGCTCTACAAGCTCTCTGTTTCCTCTGCCTCGCTTATGCCCAGGCACGTCAAACGGAACAACACGCTGTTTTCTGAATTTTTGCAGTGCCTCATATATTGGGGCTTTTCTTTGAGCATCTATATTCATAGCTATTCCTTTCAGCTTCTGCACCGACTTAATTGCATTTTGGCAAAAGAAAAAGGCGGCGCATTGCACCACCTGTTAGTCTTAATTTTAAACGCTATTCGGCAACGCTGCCAAGCGTAAAATGTATGAGGTTTCCGTTTTCAGCCTTTCAGCAAATATACGTTACTACTCTTATTGACCGTTTCACAAGTGATGTGTGCAAAGCACTGATTATAAAGTAATCAACTTATAAAATTTGAGCTTTTAACTCAATCAATAATGTGGCTTTCGCCACCCTCGGCAGCTGACCCGCCCGGCCGCTTGGGCTTAACTTGCAAGCAAGTGGTCATATATTTGCATGAAAACAGAACCACTATTTATCACGCTAAGAGCACCGAAAAAATCGGATACTTTAATTATAATATAACAATTTTGTCTATTTGTCAAGATAAAGCGAGATAGATTATGACGCTGCAAACAAAGTGATAAAACCGACTGTGCAAAAACAGTCGGTATGGTGTTTATCAAAGACTAATACCCATGAGCTTCTTTGAGCATCATATCCTTGACCTTCATCAAGCGAATCTGTGTGCTTCGCTCGTTTTCGTCAAGCTTCATTGTGATATATTTTATACTCTGCTGTGTTTCGGGTATCATAACGTGCTCCAATGCATTTACACGCCGCCTTGTTTTTTCAATCTCGCTTGCAAGCAAGGTGCAGGATTTTTCGCACTCGGCAAGTCGGAGCAAATCCGGCAGTACTCCGGCAAGCGACTTGACTGCATCATCAAGGTCTGAGGAAGTAAACGCAAAGCCGTAGGAGTAAATATCGTTTTCATCTGAGGTTCTCGTCTTTGTGTTGAAAACAGGAATGTCGACGCTCATAACATTTTTCGAGCCGACCTCAACAGATACCTCCTGCTTTGGCGCAAGCAATGCAGCGTTCAAAGCTTCATCACTCATCGAGGCACGTGCCAAAACAAAATTTTTGTTAGCCTCCTCAATGCTTTTTTCAACCTTTTCACGCAAAGCTTTATTCTCTCTGACCATATCAAGGAACTGTCGCATAAGCTCGTCACGCTTATCCTTGAGCAGCTTATGTCCTCTTACAGCGGTAACAAGCTTCTTTTTAAGCCTTGTAAGCTCCATTCTGGTGGGGTTTACGGTTTTATTAGCCAAGGCTGTTCACCTCTTTAGATTATTCTTTGCCGTAATATTTATCAAGGTATTCATCCTTGATTCTCTTAAGCTCGCTTCTCGGCAGAATTGAAAGCAGCTTCCAGCCGATTTCAAGGGTTTCCTCTATATCACGATTTGCATTGTACCCCTGTGAAACATACTGCTTTTCAAATTCATCGGCAAACTTTGCATATAGCTTATCAATATCGGTAAGCGCCGCTTCACCGAGAATAACCATAAGCTCCTTGGCGTCCTTGCCTCTTGCGTAAGCCGCAAAAAGCTGGTTCATTGTGTTAGCATGGTCTGCTCTTGTTTTGCCCTCGCCTATACCCTTATCCTTAAGACGGCTTAGTGACGGCAAAACGTCAATTGGCGGAGCAATGTTCTTTCTGTAAAGCTCACGGCTGAGAATTATCTGACCCTCGGTGATATAGCCTGTCAGGTCAGGAATCGGGTGGGTTTTATCGTCCTCCGGCATTGTCAGAATCGGAATAAGTGTGATACTGCCGTTTTTACCCTTTTGCCTGCCTGCTCTTTCATAAAGCGAGGCAAGGTCGGTATACATATATCCCGGATAACCACGTCTGCCAGGCACCTCTTTACGAGCAGCAGAAACCTCACGCAGAGCGTCTGCGTAGTTTGTAATATCAGTCATAATAACAAGAACGTGCATACCTGCGTCAAAGGCAAGGTACTCTGCCGCTGTGAGAGCCATTCTTGGAGTTGCTATACGCTCGATAGCAGGGTCATTTGCAAGGTTTACAAACATAACGGTTCTGTCGATAGCGCCTGTTTCCTTGAAGCTTTCAACAAAGTAGTTCGATTCTTCAAACGTGATACCCATAGCCGCAAAAACAACGGCGAACGGCTCACTTGTACCTCTAACCTTTGCCTGTCTTGCAATCTGAGCTGCAAGCTGTGAGTGCGGCAAGCCTGAAGCCGAGAAAATAGGGAGCTTCTGACCTCTTACAAGTGTATTAAGTCCGTCAATTGCGGAAACGCCCGTCTGAATAAACTCCTGCGGATAGTTTCTTGCCGCAGGGTTCATTGGCAGTCCGTTAATATCCATTCTTTTTTCGGGAAGAATGTCGGGGCCACCGTCAATAGGTCTGCCGAGTCCGTCAAAAACACGGCTGAGCATATCCTCGCTTACGCCAAGCTCCATACTTCTGCCGAGGAATCTTACCTTACTGTTTGAAAGGTTGATTCCTGCGCTGTTCTCAAAAAGCTGAACAAGCGCATCTGTGCCGTTAATTTCAAGCACCTTACAGCGGCGTTTTTCACCGCTTGCAAGCTCAATTTCGCCAAGCTCGTTGAAGCATACGCCTTCAACTCCCTTTACAAGCATCAAAGGACCTGCGACCTCTTCTATTGTTCTGTACTCCTTTGGCATTACAGCTCGCCTCCCTTGTCAATCTGCTCGTTTATCTGCGCCTCAAGCTTCTCAAGAATAGCCTTGTATTCCCCGTCAATCTTGTCATTCTCTGTGTATTTATATCTGCCTATCTGCTCACGAACCGGCAAGGCTACAAGAGCGTCAACATCAGCTCCCTTTGTAAGAGCATTTAGTGCCAAATCGTAATAGGCAAGAATCAATAGCATCATAAGATGCTGCTTTTTAAGCGGAGTATAGGTGTCAATTTCATGGAAGGCGTCCTGATGCAGGAAGTCCTCACGGATTGAGCGTGCAGCTTCAAGCTTGATTCTGTCAGGAGCTGACAGCGCATCCATACCAACAAGCTTTACTATCTCATCAAGCTCTGCCTCCTCCTGCAAAATAGCCATAAGCTTATGGCGACATTCCATCCAATCCTGAGCAACTGTTTCGTTGTACCAGTCGGACATTGTATCAATATAAAGCGAATAACTGTTGAGCCAGTTAATCGCCGGGAAATGGCGCTTGTACGCAAGAGCCGAATCAAGACCCCAGAACACTTTAACAATACGCAGGGTTGCCTGAGATACAGGCTCTGAAATATCGCCGCCGGGAGGTGATACTGCACCAATAACTGAAAGCGCACCCTCCTTATCGTCTGTGCCGAGGGTGATTACACGTCCTGCACGCTCATAGAACTGAGCCAGACGGCTGCCAAGGTATGCGGGATAGCCCTCTTCACCCGGCATTTCCTCAAGTCTTCCCGACATTTCACGAAGAGCCTCTGCCCAACGTGAGGTTGAGTCGCCCATAAGAGCAACGGAGTAACCCATATCACGGAAGTACTCGGCAATTGTGATGCCTGTATAAATTGAAGCTTCACGAGCCGCAACAGGCATATCCGAGGTGTTGGCAATAAGCACTGTTCTCTCCATAAGAGAGTGACCTGTTTTTGGGTCGATAAGCTCAGGAAATTCGTTTAGAACGTCTGTCATTTCGTTTCCACGCTCACCGCAGCCGATATATACAACAATATCGGCTTCTGCCCACTTTGCAAGCTGATGCTGAACAACTGTTTTACCGCTGCCGAAAGGACCCGGTACAGCCGCAACACCACCCTTTGCTATTGGGAAAAAGGTGTCGATAACACGCTGACCCGTTACAAGCGGCATATCCGGAGAAAGTTTTTTCTTGTACGGTCTACCAACACGGACAGGCCACTTCTGCATCATTGTTATGTCGTGGTCAACACCGTTATCGTCTGTTACAACAGCTATAACACTGTCAACAGTGTATTCGCCGCCTTTTATTGATTTAATCGTACCGTTTATTTTATTTGGCACCATTATCTTCTGAACAACAATTTCAGTTTCCTTTACGGTACCAAGACAGTCGCCTGCTGAAACCTTGTCGCCAACCTTAGCTGTCGGATTGAAGCTCCACTTCTTATCTCTGCTCAGCGACGGAACCTCAACACCTCTTGCAAGGTTGTTTCCGGACACTCTCATAATCTCGTCAAGCGGTCTTTGAATACCGTCATATATACTGCCGATAAGTCCGGGACCAAGCTCCACGCTCAGCGGAGAGCCTGTGGACTCAACCGGCTCCCCAGGGCCTAAGCCTGAGGTTTCCTCATAAACCTGAATAGACGCCTTGTCGCCGTGCATTTCTATAATCTCGCCTATAAGCCTTTGGTCGCTTACACGAACAACGTCAAACATATTTGCGTCACGCATACCCTCTGCAACAACAAGAGGACCCGCAACCTTTTGTATAATACCTTTGCTCATTTTTTATCAGTCATTCCCTTCAATGGGTTTTGTAATGTCAGTTATTAAAAATAATATCAGAGCCGACAGCCTTTTCAACAGCCTTTTTCACGTTTGTAATTCCTATGCCGTTGTTGTCCTTAACACCGGGAATAGGAATAACGGCAGGAAGCTGCCTGTCGGAAAGCTTGTCGATTTCATTTTCAAGCTGCAGTGCAAGCGACTCGGTAATATATATTACTGCATACTCGCCGTTAGCAATCCGCTTGAATTTTTCTGTCGGGTCTTCACCGTATTCAACAGCCACAACGTCAATACCGAGAACGCCGAAGCCGTATACACTGTCACGGTCGCCGATTGCTGCAATTCTATACATACATATCCCTCAGTCTTTCGTTTACTGCATTTGAATCAAGGTCATTTAGCTTTGCCGACAATATCAGCCTTACCGCCTTAATCTCGTTTTCCCTCGCTATGATATACGCCGCAAGCGGCCCTATTGTGAACGGCTCGCTCTTTTGCGGCTTAATGCTGTCAATAAGCTTATCATCGCACCACTTCTCAAAGGCTGACGGCGAAGCTTTTAATGCGTCAACCGCCGAAGCATATGAAGTAGTTGAGAGATAATTAAAAATATCGTCAAGCGATTTTGCCGCCGCCTTTGCAAGAAGCGTTATATTAACGCTATTGCACGGTGCTAACGCATCTAAGATAAAGTCAAGGCTCTTGCCTGTTTTTTCACATCGAACTGCTGTTTTTATGTCTGCGCTTGCAACGGTAAGCTCTGCATACAGCTTTATTACATCGCTGTTTGTTTCGCTTGCCTTTTTGTATATCGCCTTAAGGCAGGCGGTGTCGATTATAACATCGCAGAGCTGACCGTCACCTGTTTGCAAAAGCGTTGTCATTGCTTGCTGTGCAGTCTGCTGTAAATGGTCGGGCAAATCTTTATAGCTGTGAGCCTTTATAGCGTCATATATTTTTTCACCGCTGACTGTGCCGTTTTGCATAAGCATACCAAATGGATTTACATCTCTTGTAACAGCCTTCACTGATACCTTAAGGTTATGAAAATCGTCGGAATACCGAAATACATCAAACGGAGATAGGTCGTCCGTCAGCTCTGCCATAAGCGACCAGATTTTTTCCCTTTCGCAAGAGAGCAGAGCCGAAACGTCTGTTTCCTGCTCTTCTGTGCCAAAGCCCTTATCATAGAGGTATTGCAAGCAATCATCATAGCTTTTTGAGTTAATAAGGTTGTCTATATCCTGACGAGAAAGAAGCGAAAGCTCCCTTGAGCGTATTCTTGCTACTGCGTAGGTGTAGTCCTTTTTCAAATTAACACCTCCGATTATGAAAAGAGCAGTGAATAAACCTCGTCCTGAAGCTCATCATACTTTTCGCTGAAAATAGCATCGAAGGAGCAGTTTTCTTCAATGCCGCCGTATATCAAAACAAAGCCGCCGTCAATATTCGCCGTATCGTCTGTAAGCGTCAGCATACCGTTTGACAGCTGAGAAAGCGCATTGCCAAAGTCCTTGGGAAGTCTTTTACTGTCAGCTTTATTGAAAGCAATTTTGCCCTGTTCGTTTTTGTGAGAATTTTTTTCTACCATCTTTTTGATAATAGAGAAATACTCATTTTCAGGAAGCGAAAGCAGGCTTTTATGCGCTTTTTTGATAAGGTCAGAGATTATTTTCTGTTTAGCGTTCAGCATAGCTTGCTTTTTTACAAGTGACGCCGAGGACTCGCTGCGAGTTTTAATATCCTCACATTCGCTCTGAGTTTTTGCTGTTATGGCGGCAACCTCTTTTTCGGCTTCCTTTAAAATTTTCTGCTTATTATCAAATGCAGATTTTTCAGCTTCGCCTTTGATTTTTGCAACAGCGGCGTCGCTGTCTTCCTTAATCTGCTGTAAAATTTTGTCTAAGCCATTCATCTTTATTCTCCGTTCCAAAGAGTTATCTGTAATATTACGGTTTACAGGTTAAGTCCAGGAATGTTGAATACTGCGAGCATTGAAACAAGGAGAGCAAGAATAGCGTATGTTTCAACCATTGCAGGTAACAGGATTGTTTTACCGAACTGGTCCGGTCTTTTTGAAATTGTGCCTATACCTGCAACTGAGCAGTTTCCTTGATAAATAGCTGAGAAAAGTCCTGCAAAAGCTATTGGCAGGCTTGCTGCAAGATAGAGAAGTCCTTTTGTAACTGAGATGTTAGGGTCGCCGCCAAGAACACCGATGTTTGAGAGAATAAGGAATGCTACGAGCAAGCCGTAGATACCCTGTGTTGCCGGCAAAAGCTGAAAGATAAGAACCTTACCAAATTTAGACGGATCCTCAGCCAAAACACCGGAAGCTGCAACACCTGCTCTGCCAACACCGATTGCCGAACCTGTACCTGCAAGGAATGTTGCCAAAGCCGCACCCAAAAGTCCGAAAAATATACCTAAATTATCCATTATTAATGTCCTCCTTGATATTGTAATGCTTTGTATTAATTTTAAAGGGAGCGAATTTCTCGCCGCCGCCCTCATAAAATTTGCCGAAGAATTCAACAAACTGCAATCGGTTTGTATGAACATAAGCGCCAAGCGCATTTATGCCGATATTTAGCGTATGACCGATAAGGAACACGATAATAAACGGTATTACGCCGAATCCGCCGCCGAACATACTGCCTATCTGGTTGAAAACCTGCGCAATAACGCCGGTTGCAAGTCCGAGTGCGAGCAGTCTTGAATATGAGAGAATATCGCTTAAATAGCTTGTCACGCCGTAAACGCCGTAAATTCCCTTTAACAGCCGTTTAACGGGTTTAGAGCCTCTTCCGCTGAAGAAAAGTATTATTAAAGCGCCGATAAGTGCACAAACACCGCCGATTGTAAGGAATATTGGCGGCAGTGTAAAGCCTGTCATTGATTTAAGCATATCCATTGAAAGCAATGCGAGTATGCCGCCGCCGACAAGCAGATACCAGCTTAACACATCGAATACTGCGTCAAGCGGCTTTCCGTTTTTGATTGACATATATCCGCTTATACCTAATCCTACAAAGATGTGAATAATACCGAACAGGAAACAAAACATCAGAAGAGTCATCGAATTTGTTCCCTGTATCGGGTCAAACCACAGTGCAGGGAACTTCCAGTCTGCATTAAAGAAGGTTTTGCCGATAACCGTTATCGCATCGCCAAAAAAGCTTCCGTACATTGCGCCCCAGAAGGTAGTGGAGATTCCGCAGAAAAAGAACATTTTTATGCTCTTTTTAAGACCATCCTCCATATTCTTGAATTTTAGCAGGACTATGGCACAGGCAATTGTCATAACTAAGCCGTAGCCGGCGTCTGAGAACATCATACCGAAGAAAATATAGTAGAATATCGCCATAATGCCTGTTGGGTCAAATTCGTATCTCTTAGGCATACTGTACGTTTCAAGCACGCTTTCAACAGGTTGGGTCAGCACATTATTTTTAAGGACTATTGGGATTTCCTCATTTTCCGGAATATCCTGACATTCCACAACAGCGTCAAACGTCTGTGATAGATACTGCACAAGCGGCTGTGCGTCCTTTTCACTTATATAGCCTTTCAGAAAGAATGTGTGCCGTGTGTTTACAAGCTTTTCAAGCTCGCCGTATTTTTCGGCTCGCATAACATAATAGTCCTCCATAAACTTGAAGGTATCACGGCTTTTTTCAAAAGCTTTAATTTTCTCTTCATCATCTGCAATGCCTTTTTCAAGGTTCTTAATTCGTTCCTTTAGCTTGAGGATTCTTTCAGCCGGAGGATATTTTGATACAACGCTGGGTGCACTGTACCCAATTTTCCTCAGAGCCTCCTCCATAAAAGCCTGCTCTGATTTTTTGCAGATTATGAAAACACAGGTCATTTCCTTTGATGAGCTTATCACCTCAACCTCAGCAGAGGAAATGTTTGGGTTTTGCTCGGCTATTTTCATTAAAATCTGTTCGTAGCTAAGAAGCTCCGGAAAAGTTCCGATAAATGCTGCGCTTGAGTCAGTACCCTTGAACCTCATTGAAATATCAAGGCTTTTCCATGGGAGCAGCGCCTCTATCTGGTATTCATACTTGGCTATATCCGCCCGTTTTTCGGAAAGTCCTTTATCAAGAGCTATTACACTGTTTGCTTCACGCATAACGTCAATAGACCTCGAAACAAGGCTGTAATACTGCTGTGTTGAAAGCTGATCTCTGCCCTTGAACATATCAAGCATTGACGATTTCTCCGGAAAATAGCGCAGTAAAATTTCATACGCTTTGGCTGCTGTCGCAGAGTTTTTCATAAACAGCGACTGCTGCTGAGCTGTTTCCTCCTTAACGAAAACTCCGCCGTCATATTCAAGCGGTGAAATTTCAATTACGCCTCGTCGCTGCAACGCCTCCATAATCGCTTTTCGCTTTGTTTTCAATGCGCAGATACTTATCTGCTGCATTTTTACAACTGACAAGGTTTAACACCTCCGTTATTAAATTATCTTTTCTATAATCTTTTTTATTGCTTCGTCTTCTCTTGCTGTGCAGCTTTTATAAAGCTTTTGTGCATCAGACTCAGCCTGCTGTTTAGCTTCATCAAGAACGGTTTCAGCCTGCTTATGCGCCGCTTCAAGCTGCTTTGCACGCTGCTGCTGCGCCACTTCTATGGCAGACGAAGCCTGAGTGCGAGCATTTTGCTCCGAATTTTTAATAATTTCCTCTGCCTGCCTCCTTGCCGCAGCTTCATCTTCAATTGATTTTTGCTCGGCTTGCTTAATTTTGTTTACTGTGTCGAGTGCCATCTGACCACCCTCCATTTTTATATTAACTACTATTCTACACAAATTCGTGGCTTGTGTCAATGTTGTTTTATTATAATTTAACATTTATGCAGGATAATTCTGTAAATCTTGCATATTTGCCGTGTTTTTTTTGCTTTAAATCGCAAAACTAAAGAATGATTACTGATTTTATTTAAAATATTATAGTGCTTTTGTGACAAGAAATATACGCCGACGGTGAGATAATAACAATACAAAAGCGGGGTGATATTTATTAAAAGAGTTATCTATATTGATGTGCTGATATGTCTTAACCTGATTATCAATTATTTTATTTTGGTGTCCGTCGGGCGTATGTTAAGCCGTAATGTACGGCAGCTAAGGCTTATTTTTGGCGCATTGTTCGGCGCTTTCTGCTCGCTTATTATACTTTTGCCGCCTATGAACAGCGTCATAAGCTTTGCTGTTAAGCTTATTGTGTCACTTCTTATATGTCTTATAAGCTTTAAATATGGCGGGATTAAAAGCCTTCTTAAAAACACTGCCGCTTTTTTTATGATTAGCTTTTTATTCTGCGGCGTTATGATTGCACTGTGGTTTACCTTTACGCCGAAAGGAATGGTGATAAACAACAGCACGGTGTATTTTAATATTTCGCCACTTTTACTTATTGTATCATCGCTTGTTACATATTCCGTTGTCCGTCTTGTATGCCGCATAACTGGCAGAAAAAAGCCGCAGGAGCTTTATTATACAGTAAAAATCCTGCGCAGCGGCAATGAAGCAATACTAAAAGGAAAGCTTGACACCGGATGCAGCCTTGTTGAGCCATTCAGCGGCAGTCCTGTAATAGTATGTGAAAAAGAAAAAATCAAAAGTATTATACCCGAAAATATTCTTGAATACGAAAAATGCCTTGCCTGCTGTGCAAAGCCCGAAAAAATACGCCTGATACCTTATAGCACAATAAAAGGCAACGGACTTTTACCGAGCTTTAAGCCTGACAGAGTTTTTATAGGCGAAAGCTTATGCTTGAATGAAATATTTATTGCTGTATCAAGCCGAGGGATTACTGAAAGTGAAATTGGGTGCATTATTAATCCGCAGTGTTTAGATTAACAAATATGGATTAATATAGCTGAAAGGAGATACAATTTTATTATGAAGAAAAAAATCAAGTATATTATAACGCTGCTGCTGAAAGCCGCAGGGATAATCAAGGATGTACACTATATCAACGGGTCGCAGACTCTACCACCCCCTCTTTCAAAGGAAGAGGAGGCAGAGGTTATGAAAAAGATTGAAAATGGCGACAAAGACGCAAGAGAACCGCTTATTACACATAATCTGCGACTTGTTGTTTACATAGCAAAAAAGTTTGAAACAGCAGGAGCCGGCGTTGAGGACTTGATTTCGATAGGGACTATCGGCTTGATTAAGGCGGTAAACACCTTTTGCCCTGAGAAAAATATCAAGCTTGCAACCTACGCCTCACGTTGCATAGAAAACGAAATACTTATGTATCTGCGAAAAAGCTCACAACTTAAAAATGAAATTTCCATTGACGAGCCGCTAAACGTCGACTGGGACGGAAACGAGCTTCTGCTGAGCGATATTCTCGGCAGTGACAGCGATACTATAAACATAAGAGTTGAGCAGGAGGCTGATATTGTTTTGCTCAACGAGGCTGTAAGCAGACTTTGTGAAAGAGAAAAAATGATAATGCAGCTGCGTTTTGGTCTGTTAGGCTGCAAGGAGCATACTCAAAAGGAGGTAGCTGATATGCTTGGTATTTCGCAGTCTTACATTTCAAGGCTTGAAAAGAAAATAATAAAAAAGCTGAAAAAAGAGCTTGGAAATGTAATTTGAATGTATGAATTGAAAAACGAGGTAAAAAATACTATTGTTCCTGTGAGAGGAAATATTTTATGAAAGGAATTTTCAAATGAAAAAAATAATTACAGCAGTATTAAGTGCATTTATGTGCCTTCTTGTTTTCGCAAGCTGTAACGGCGACAACGGCAAGATTGGCAACGGAAATAACGGCACAATTAAGGACAACCAAAGCGCCACTGAAAACGTAAGTTCGGCTACATCGCCAGACAACAATAATAACAACGCAAACAACCAACAGAAAGAAACCAACAATAACAACGATAATGACAATAATAATCCCGGACAGGATATTATCGGCGGAGCAGGAGATGTTGTAAGCGACGCCGGTGAAGTTGCAGGCGACGCTGCGCAAGGAGTCGGCGACATTGTGTCAGACGGCGCATCGGCAATTGATAATGCAGTTGACGGAAACGACAACAACAACGAAGACAATAGCGACAACGAGAACAACTGATAATAACAGCAAACGGACCGGAGCAATGGAGCTTCGGTCCGTTTTGTATCTTTTATTAGATTGGCAATTCAAGGTTAACACCACGACCGTCAGTCTGCTTCACTGACAGCTGCCCTCAAGAGGATCTGAAGCTAACCCAAAATTTCGTTTTGTTTCTTTTTGCTCAGCCCATGAAGAACCAACTCATACGATTTTGTCAGCATTTCCTTCAACAGCTCGTCGGGAACATTGCCATTATACCTTACCGAATTCCAATGAACCTTGTTCATATAATACCCAGGAATAATATCCTCATATTGGGTTCTGAGAAATTCACCCTCCATTGGTTCCAATTTTAAGGTTATGTAATACGGCTGATTATCGTCGTCAAGGCAAATAGCCGCAAAAATTTTGCCGCCGATAAAGTATCTAATCCAGTTCCACTCTTCCTTGAAATCTCTTGTTACACCTGTTTTACTTAAAAGAAATTCATCAATCCATTCATATTTCATTAGTTTTCCCTCCTGTTAGGTCCCCAAGCTTTTCCGCTTATTCTGCCAACTATGTTAAGCACCGCACCTCTTGGTGCAAAGCGATGCACAACCGACTGCATTTTTGAAAGAGCACCGTCTGTTTTGAACGCTCTTTTACTATTGTCAAGCGTTTTTAATGCTGTTTTCACTACCTGAGCAGGCGTTCTCATATTGTCGGTTACATTGCCGCTTTTATCAAAAAAGTGAGTTTGCGTAGGGCCGGGACACACTGCAAACACACGCACACCTCTGTTTCTGTATTCGTAGCTTATGCTCTCGGTAAAAGAAAGGATATACGCCTTTGTTGCGGCATATACAGCGGAATACGGAAACGGTGTAAAGGACACACAGGAGCCAAGATTAATTATTGCCCCTCTGCCAGCCTTGCTCATATCCTTGATAAACAAATAGGTAAGCTCCGTCATAGTTGTTACGTTAAGCATTATTTCCTCGTGTTGTTTCAGATAATCGGTAGTATGGAGCAGTCCTGTTGTTGCGAAACCAGCGTTATTGATAAGCTTATCAACCGTAAGCTTTCGGCTTATTACCTCATTATACAAGGTATCAGCAATATGCTCAAGAGATAAATCAAGGGCGATTACCTCAACCTTAATTCCGTGTTTCTCACGCAGGTTTTTCGCAATTATTTCAAGTTTGTCTTTTGAACGGGAAACCAAAATAAGGTTATCACCTCTCTTTGCAAAGGCTTTAGCAAATTCCTTGCCAATTCCCGAAGACGCTCCTGTTATTAAAGTATAATTATCCATAAGCTCAAGCTCCTTTCCTTTAGTATTTGTAGGTATATGTAAAATATGCCAAAGTAAACTCCCGGCTGATTTCTCAACCGGGAGTCTTAGTAATTATCAAGTTGAACTGTTCCAAACAGCAGCCAAAGTAATCAATTACACATTAAGATCCTTGAGCAAATCCTCGCCGAGAACCTTTTGAATACCGATATTGATTGAACGATATTCCTCAACAATATTCTTGAGATATTCCCTGCCCTCTTCTTCAAGATGATAGTACTTGCGAAGTCTCTTTCCGACTATTTCCTGTCTGTCGGAAATGACGCCCTTCTCAATCAAGCGATAAAGCGTTGGATAGAGCGAGCCTTCGGGCATAACAAAGTAACCCTCACTGCGCTGCTTAAGCTCCTGTGCCAGTTGATAGCCGTACATATCTTCTTTCTCTAAAAGGAAGAGGATAAGCATCTCGGAAGTGCCCTTCTTCAAGTTTTCTGAAATTCCCATCGTAATCCTCCTTAAAACGAATAACTAAATAAAGATATATATATTGTATCTTTGCGTAATCATTGTACAACATATTCGGAAAACTTACAACAGTTTATAATAAGATTTTTTCTTCTTTAGCAAAATTTGTGTAAACTATCCAATGAATAAGCTTTATTTAGTTGAATAAGCGAACAAATTTGTCATTAGAAATAGAGGAAATTTAGTGCGCAAAAAGCAGGGGTATAATAACCTTATATTTAATTGTTGCGTTTTATCTTTGATAATATTTTGCGTGAGTTGTATACACTAATAACTATAATAGCAATGGCTACGCCCAAAACAATGCCTCCCAAAACATCTGTTGGGTAGTGGACGTATAAATACAGCCTTGAAAAGGCAGTTAATGTTGCAACAACATAGGCAGCAACACCGAACTTCTTGTTAAAGTAAAAAATTACGGTAGCCGAGGCAAACGACACTGCACTGTGGCTTGACGGAAAAGAATATCCGTGAGGTGGAGAAATCATCAATTGGATATCGGGATTTTCCAAAAACGGCCTTGGTCTGCACACAAGATTTTTAATTATCAGCTCACTGCTGACAAATGTTATAACCAGAGTAATAAGCAAAAGCAAGCCTGCTTTACGGTACTTTTTTGTTATCAGCATTATTATTCCCGTTAATATCCAAACCTCGCCGTGTTCTACAATGTTCGTAAAGAAAATCAGAATACTGCTGAAAACAGGATTCTCCAAATTCTGTTGAATAAAGTTTAAGATTTCAATTTCCATTAACGCTGTCCAATCTACGAGATAAACAGGCTAAAATATATTCTCTTTGTTATCTCGTCAATATTGTCTATCTCATTTGAGAAGGTAAGCTTCAGGTTAAAAAGCTCTTTTCCTTCCTTTATAGGCACAATTACACGCTTAACAAGCTTTTCATCGCTCACCTTATCAGTAATAATAATCACCTTGGCATAGTATAGCTGTGTTGTTTCTATTGTTGCGCCAATAAGCTCGGCTAAGTTTTGCTGGCGCCGAAACAACTCGTCCTGTGCCAACGGTTTTGGCAGCTTGACACGCTCAAGCTCCACTACAAGCGGCGACGAATAAATGTCATCAGCACAGTCACTTGAATAAGCTATGACATCGTGATTCTGAAAATCACGCTTCCATTCAAACGCAGTCGGAACGCTTACAACATAATCCAGCATATGTATTTGTATTCCAGCGCCAAAGTTCAAGTACCCTCTTCTCTGCTTTAAATCTATTCCAAGCTCCTTAGCCTGCTTTTTCATTTCCTCAGAAATATTGTTTGCTGCATCTCTGATTTCGTGCGCAACATAGCTTCCTTCACAATAACCTCCGCCGTAAATCTCGCTGTAGCCTCCTGTTGTAACCTTTGGCTGAGCCGTATTTTCATTTTTGGATACAATTTTATCTTCCGGAATATTCTCAGAAATATCCTCAGTATTGCTCACTTTAAGCTTATCTGCCTCTGACAAATTTATCGCCTCCGATTACCAATAGGTACATTATACAATAACACTTAAACAATTGCAATGAAAAATCATCTTGCAAAGCTATTAAAAATCGTTATAATTGTTAAAATTCCGCAGCTTTTCAGTTAAAAATAACAATTCCACCTACAAAAAAATATATGTTTTTACTTTAGAAAGACTCAAGGGCTGCACAACGGAGTAATTTGCGCAGCCCTTGAGTTATATACTTTTGTATCATATTTGTTTGTGAATTATTCAAGTGCCATCATCACAATGTTTTAGAGTTTCACACAGTTATTCCTGCATTTCTCTTTTTTTCACCGGTTTTGAAACAGCCTTTACTATTTCGTACCACATAACGCTTACCACAGCTATTGCAAAGGATGCAAGAAGAGAAACAACTGACAACGGCTCAAGCTTTAAGAATGAATTAATCGGTGAATATAGCACAAGCAGCACCAAAGCAATTGTACCCAATGATGTTACCCACATTACTTTATCGTGGGCAAGTGCTTTTATTGAACGAAAGGCATAGTCCTTTTCACTGGAGTTGACAAAAACAAGCAAAAGATTTGAAAACATTATTATTGTTAAAGACATAGAACGGGCATAGCTGCTGTTTCCGGTTTGATTGAGTATAAATAAATATGTTCCAAATGAAGCAGCAAATATAACAATACCCTGCACTATGCTTTTAATTATACCCGAAAGCTTTATAATCGGCTCTGACGGATTGCGAGGAGGTCGGCTCATAATATTGCTCTCAGCAGGCTGGCGTTCAAGGACTATTGAGCAGGTCGGGTCAATTAAAAGCTCAAGAAGCACAACGTGCAAAGGCAGAAGCATCAGCTCACCTGAGGATATGCCGAGCATCGGAGCCAAAAGAGAAGCAAGTGCAATAGGAATATGAATAGTAAAGATGTAACCTATTGCCTTTCTTATATTGTCAAATATTCTTCTGCCGTCCCTTACTGTATCAACAATAGTTGAGAAATTATCGTCAAGCAGAATAAGGTCGGCGGCTTCACGGGAAACCTCACTGCCTCTTTTGCCCATTGCTATGCCTATATCGGCATACTTCAATGCAGGAGCGTCATTAACGCCGTCGCCTGTCATTGCAACAATCTCTCCGTTTCTGCGCAGAGCCTTAACTATTCTCATTTTATGCTCAGGTATTACTCGTGAGAAAATGTTTGCGTGACGAACAGCTTCACAAAGTTCATCATCGCTCATTTTTTCAAGCATATCGCCTGTTATTATATCGCTTGAATTTTCTATTCCTACCTGACTTGCTATGCTTGACGCTGTAAAGCCGTTATCACCTGTTATCATTACAACCCTTATTCCGGCTTTTTTGCAGGTTTCAATATCAGCTGCAACCAACTCTCTCGGTGGGTCTGCAAGACCTACCAAGCCCAGAAAACTCAGCTTGCAGTCTGTAAGCTCATGCGGAATTTCCTCCGAAGAATTTACATTCTGACTTGCAACAGCTATAACACGCAAGCCTTTTGATGACATTTCCTCCGCCTTTTCAGAAACATCTTTGTAAGCTTCATCTGACAAAGAGCAAAGCGAACTAATTTTTTCAAAGGACCCTTTTGCGGCTATAATAATCTTTCCGTCCTTATTCCAAACGTGACCCATCATTTTGCTTTTGTTTGTGAAGGCGTATTCCGTTACAAGCTCCCCCGAAAACAGCTCTTTCACGGAAATGCCGTTTGCTTCACAAAAGCTGAGCATTGCCTTTTCCATTGGGTCATAGCACTCAACCTCACACGCCATGCCCATAATTTCGCAAAGCTCTTTCTCAGTACAGTTGTAAGTATGAAAATTAGTTACCGTCATTTCGTTCATCGTGATTGTGCCTGTTTTGTCAACACAAAGTACCGAAACCGCTCCGAGTGTTTCAACGGAAGGCATTGTCCGCACAAGCGAGCTTTTTCTTGCAAGCCTCCAAGCGCCCATTGAGAGAAACACTGTAAGAACAACAGGAAACTCCTCCGGTATCATAGCCATAGCAAGCGTTATGCCCGACAAAATGCTTTCAACAAGCCTATCTGAAAATGATGGAATTGTGAGGTTCAAAAATGTAATCAGCGTTACAAGCACAAACAGAACAGCCGCAATGACAGCACAAACCTTAACAAGCTTATTAGTCTGCTTTTGCAGAGGTGTCGGCATATCGGGCGCTTGTGCTACATTCTTGCCTATCTTGCCATACTCTGTTGAAGTGCCTGTTGCAGTTACAAGAATTGACGCACTGCCCTGAGTACAAAGCGTACCGGCATAGCACATATCACTGCGCCAATAATCACCGCCTGCATCGGGATTTGCTATATCAGTTTTCCAAACACCCTCAGACTCGCCTGTAAGCGAGGATTCATTTACACAAAAATCACTGCACTTAATTATTTCACCGTCAGCAGGAATTTTAACACCCTCAACAACGAGCATTATATCACCCGGTACAAGCTCTGTGCTAAGAATAGTCTGTTCCTTGCCGTCACGGATTACCATTGTATGCGGTGCTGAAAGATTTTTAAGCGCACTTATGGTTTTGTCGGTTTTCCATTCCTGCACAAAGTCAATCGTGATTATAGCAATAACAAAAACCAGCATTATTGCTCCGTCACGAGGCTCACCTAAGATAAAGTAAATTACAGCTGCGACCAGAAGCAGTATGAACATCGGCTCCGCTATTGTATGCAGCAGCTTTAAAATAAATCCGTCCTTCTTTTGTGGCACAAGCTCGTTTCTGCCGTATTTTTGCAGCAGAATCTTCGCTTGTTCAGTTGTCAGTCCTTCATAGATATTTTTTTCACTCATTTTATTCGCCTCCTAAGTTTTGTCAAAACATTTTCAACGCAGATACAAAAAGCACCTGCGGGAATACTACTGTCCCGCAGATGCTTATAATCTGCTGCCTTGAGGCCCGGCATATGATAATACATTGCCTGTTCAGTTTGTACTGTTGATTTACATTTGCTAAAATGTTTTGCAGTGCAAAGAGTGTTTGATAAGTATATCATACGGTATAATAAACGTCAACATTTTTTTAATAATTCACACTTCCGAAATTTTAAAAAATTCACACTTCCGAAAAGACAGTTTCAATACACCTTTTACAGCCCTCCGGCGAATATAAAAACGAGTCAAGGTGGTCGCCGCTAAAGTAGTATTTCGGCTTTTCGGGACGGATTTTATAGTCAAACGAATCTATAATAATAAGCTTGATTTTCATACGCTCAGGTATAATGCTTTTTATGTATACGCTCGCCTGCTGACCTGTTTTTATATCTTCCTTAAGCTCCGCAAGTCCGGCAAGGTTAGGGGTCAACTCTACAAATGCACCGTAGTCCTCAACCGAGCGAATTATGCCTGCTACCGTTTCTCCTGCCTTGAAATCACGTACATTCTCGTTCCACGTTCCAAGAAGCTCCTTGTGTGACAGGCTGATTCTTCCGTTTTCTATATTCTTAATAATAGCCTTAATATCCATACCGACGTTAAACCGCTCGGACGGATGCTCTATTCTTGAAACGGATATACTGTCAATAGGCAAAAGTGCAATTACGCCGCAGCCTATGTCAACAAATGCTCCGAAGCTTTCAAGGTGCGTTATCTTGCCAATAGTTACATCACCGTTTCTAAGCTTGCTTATTTTCGCCTCAACGCATTTTTCCTGCGCTTTTCTGCGTGAAAGGTAGGCGCAGGGATTGCCTAAAGCGTCATTTTCTATTCTCTCAACAATAAAGCAAACAGGTCGGTTAACACGTGATATTACCGCTATATCCTTGACTGTGCCCTCTCTTATTCCGATAGCTCCTTCTTCCCTTGGTATAACGCCCTTCATACAACCCAAATCAACAATCAGGTTATGGTCGCTGTCACATATAATTGCTCTCGCCTCAAGTATTCTATTGTCTGCGCATGCCTCGGCAATACTCGTTTTTGAGCGCAAAGCGGATATATTTCCTGCGGTTTCTATTAATCTGCCCTCAGGATAAAATTCTGTCATTTTTCTTCCTCCCATAATATAGGTTTTCTATGCCATTATATTAAGGTGGGTAGGGAAATATTACAGTGTGAAGTATGATGCCCCATTTATAATTATGAATAAAGTTCTTCTTGCGATTTTACGGGAAATGATATACAATAGAATGCAAGTAATATTTACTTCATCTTTATTGAAAGGAATGTATTATATGAATAAATACAAAATCAAGGCTATAACTGCCGCTTGTCTTGCAGCAGCTGCTGTTGCGGTTGTTGTCGGCGGCTGCGATTCTTCATCTTCAAGCTCATCTTCAAACCCTTCTTCAAGCTCCGCTGCTGCCGCAACCGAGGCACCGACTAACGCAGAGCTTATCAGCTGGGACGACCTTGGAATTGAAAGAAAAATCTACGACGATAAGGAGCACGAGATTGGCTATCAGCTTGACAAGCCAAGCGCAGGCGAAGAGGTTGCGATAATGCACACATCTATGGGCGATATCTCAATGCGTTTCTTTCCAGAAGCTGCACCGAAATCCGTTGAGAACTTTATCACACACGCCAAGGAGGGCTATTACGACGGACTGACCTTCCACCGTGTAATCAGCGATTTTATGATTCAGGGCGGTGACCCGAAGGGTGACGGCACAGGCGGAGAGAGTATTTACGGCGAAAGCTTTGAGGACGAGTTCAGCAACAAGCTTTTCAATATCAGAGGAAGCGTTGCAATGGCTAACAGCGGAGCAGACACAAACGGCAGCCAGTTCTTCATCAATCAGGGCGACAAGGACGCCTTCACAGGCTGGGCAAACCTTGAAGCACAGTGGAAGCAGGTTCATCAGGAAATTTCAAACTTAGTAGCTCAGGGTCAGAAGGACGTTGTTCTCACACAGCTTCAGTACATCTACGGACTTGACACCGATATGGTTCCTGACGAAGCTAAAAAGCTTTATGAGGAAAACGGCGGCAACGCAACTCTTGACGGTGCATTTAACATAATTGACAGAGGCCACACAGTTTTTGCTCAGGTTTATGACGGAATGGACGTTGTAGATAAGATTGCCAAGGTTGAAGTTGACGGAACAAGCAAGCCGACAAAGGATGTTACAATTAAAAGCATTGAAATTGTTCCGTACAGCGAATAATTGCACTTTTTCCGCAAATACTAAAATAGAAAGGACGAGATACTATGGCAATTTTACATCCAACTAATGAAGAATTTAAGGATTTAATCAGCAGTGGCGTTACTCTTGTCGACTTCTATGCAGACTGGTGCGGTCCGTGCAAGATGCTATCACCTTTCATTGAGCAAATTGCCAATAACTATGACGGCAAAATTAAGGTTGCAAAGATTAATGTTGACGAGAACTCTTCACTTGCCGCAAGCTTCGGTGTTGCAAGTATTCCTACCGTTATAATTTTCAAGGACGGAGTAAACAAGGCTGTGGAGGTCGGTTTCAAGCCGATAGACAGCTACACAGGAATAATAGACAGTCTTATTTAATATATTTTAAAAAAGGGTTGACAAATTCCGTTTTTTAATTTATATATAATATATGCATAAAAGGGAGTAGCCGGCAGATAACTGTAATATGCTGCGTCAGTACAATTGCTTTTCAGCAATTCGCTCATATTTTAAATGGCAAGACTTTTATCACTTAAGGTATCATAGCCTTTTGTGATAAAAGTCTTTTATTTTGCCCCACCCCCTAATATATACAAAACTGAGGAGGTAATTTTATGGAGTCGTGGTATCTGATACCGAAAAAGGAAATTCTGAGCCGTCTTAAATCAAGCAAGAACGGCTTAACAAATGAGCAAGCTAATGCCTTGCTTAAGGAAAATGGTGAAAACGCCCTGCTTGAGGGAAAGAAAAAAAGCACCCTGCGAGTTTTTCTTGAGCAATTTCTTGACTTGCTGGTAATCATACTTATTGTCGCCGCAATAGTTTCAGCATTAACCGGCGACCTTGAAAGTATGCTCGTTATTGTTTCCGTAATTGTTCTAAACGCAATTTTAGGTACAGTACAGCATGAGAAAGCTGCAAAATCGCTTGCAAGTCTTAAGAACTTGTCATCTCCGAGTGCAAAAGTTTTGCGTGACGGAGTTAAGATTGAAATTCCGTCAAAGCTTGTAGTACCCGGCGATATACTGATTTTAGAAGCAGGTGATCTTGTTGCGGCAGACGGAAGAATTCTGAACAATTATTCGCTTCAGGTGAACGAAAGCTCACTTACAGGCGAATCGACAAACGTTGACAAATCCGACGAAGATTTGTCCGACGAAATACCGCTTGCCGACAGAACAAATATGGTTTATTCGGGCAGCCTTGTTACCTACGGCAGAGCCGTTGTTGCCGTTACCTCAACAGGTATGGACACCGAGATTGGCAAGATTGCAAGCCTTATGAATGCAACTAAGGAAAAGAAAACTCCGCTTCAGGTAAGCCTTGACAAATTCAGCAGCAGCCTTGCAATTGTAATTATGATTATCTGCGCAATAGTTTTCGGTCTTACCTATTGGCAGTCGGGCCACGTACTTGATTCCCTGCTGTTTGCCGTTGCTCTTGCTGTTGCCGCTATTCCGGAGGCTTTAAGCTCAATTGTTACAATAGTTCAGGCTATGGGCACACAAAAGATGGCCAAAGAACAGGCTATCATCAAAGATTTAAAAGCGGTTGAAAGCCTTGGCTGTGTATCGGTAATCTGCTCAGACAAGACAGGTACTCTTACACAAAACAAAATGACTGTTCAGCAGCTATATATTGACGGCAAGGTTATTAACCCTGATGAAATTGACATCAAAAACCAGCTTCACAGATATATGCTTTACGATGCCATTTTGTCGAACGATTCATCTATTGTTGACGGAAACGGCATTGGCGACCCGACCGAGTTCTGTTTGCTTGAAATGGCGGATAAAATTGAACTTGATTACAACTTCGTGCGTGACGCACTCGACAGACTTGAGGAAATTCCGTTTGACTCAGACAGAAAGCTTATGAGTACAAAGTATAAGCTACACGGCGTACCAACGGTTCTCACCAAGGGTGCTCTTGACGTTCTGCTTGACAGGACAACGCACATAAGAACATCAGACGGAATACGCAAGATTACAAAAGAGGACATCGACAGCATTACAAATCAGAATTTCGAGTTTTCAAACAACGGCCTTAGAGTTCTCGCCTTTGCTTACAAAGAGGTTGAGGATAATTTCACGCTGTCACTTGAAAATGAAAATGGCTTTACTTTTATCGGTCTTATCTCTATGATTGACCCACCAAGGGAGGAATCCATTGACGCAGTTGCCGATGCTAAGCGTGCAGGAATCAAGCCTGTTATGATAACGGGCGACCACAAAATTACAGCCACCGCCATTGCAAAGCAGATTGGCATTTGGAACGAGGGCGACATTTCCGTAACAGGCAGTGAGCTTGACAATATGAGCGAGGAGGAACTTAACGAAAAGATTGAGAAAATTTCGGTGTACGCAAGGGTATCTCCTGAAAACAAAATAAGAATTGTAAGTGCATGGCAGAACAAGGGCAGCATTGTTGCTATGACAGGCGACGGCGTAAACGATGCGCCTGCGCTTAAAAAGGCTGACATAGGCGTTGCAATGGGAATTACCGGAACTGAGGTTTCTAAGGACGCAGCATCAATGATTCTGGCAGATGATAACTTTGCCACTATAATCAAGGCTGTTACAAACGGAAGAAATGTTTACAGGAACATAAAAAATGCAATCAAATTCCTGCTTTCGGGCAATATGGCGGCTATTTTGTCGGTGCTTTATGTGTCAATTCTCGCCTCATTCATTCCGGGTCTGCCTGTTCCCTTTGCGCCGGTACACCTGCTGTTCATTAACCTGCTGACCGACTCACTTCCTGCTATTGCAATCGGCATGGAGCCTGCGGAGCGAGGTTTGCTTAACCAAAAGCCGAGAGATCCCAAAGAGGGGATTCTTACCAAAGAGTTTATGCTTAAGCTTTTGGGTATCGGAGGACTTATTGCAATCTTCACAATGAGCAGCTATCACATTGGATTTTCCACAGGCGGCAAGCTCACGGCTATGACAATGGCTTTCGCAACTCTCACTCTTGCAAGGCTTTTCCATGGTTTCAACTGCCGCAGCAGCAAGTCGATATTCAAGCTTGGTTTCACAAGCAACCCATGGAGCCTTGGAGCTTTCGCACTCGGCGTTATACTTCTTTCCCTTGTGCTGTTCATTCCGCCGCTTCAGTCGATATTTACAGTTGCGCCGCTGAGTTTATTGCAGCTTCTTTATGTGCTGCTGTTCGCATTAGCTCCGACAATTATCATTCAGATTTGCAAGGTTATAAGAGATTCATTTAAACGTTAAATTTAATTTCATTTGCCGCACACGCAGCCTTATTGTTTTGTTTCTGATAATATGGTAATATATTACCGTATTTACTATAACAAACGAAAGGCGGAGCATTAATGCTGAACTTCAGCTGCCCGGTGTGCGGCAATTTTTTATATACAGACGGCAAAACCTACAAATGCGAAAAAGGTCACTGCTTTGACGTTGCAAAGCAGGGCTATGTAAATCTGCTGCAAAGCCAGCAATCAAAGCTTAAACGCCATGGTGATGACAAGCTGATGGTACGTGCAAGATATGAGTTTTTAAACGACGGGTACTATGCGCCGCTGATGGAAAGACTATGCGACGCAGTTAACAGATATTTGCCTGATAAGGCGTCTATTATCGACGCAGGCTGCGGAGATTGTTGCTACAGCTCATACATTGCCGAGAAGCTTTACAGCAAACAGCTTGACATAGCAGGAATTGACATTTCAAAAGACGCGGTTATTTTTGGTGCTAAGAGAAAAAGTAATTTAAGGCTTGCGATTGCCAGCGTGTTCTCAATGCCGTTTGCCGATTTAAGCACAGATGCAATTTTAAACGTTTTCTCCCCTTTTGCAGTCGACGAATACGCAAGAATTCTAAAGTGCGGCGGATATTTATTCAGAGTAATTCCTCTTGAAAATCACCTGTTCGGTCTTAAGGAAAAGGTTTATGACAAGCCGTACAAAAACCCAACCGAGGAAGTAAACATTGACGGCTTTACGCTTGTTGAAAACATTGAGGTAAAATACACGCTTGAACTGAAAAGCATCGAAAGCATTGACAATTTATTCAAAATGACGCCGTATTACTATAAAACATCAAAACAGGATCAAGCTAAGCTTAACGGCATACAGAGCTTAAAAACACCAGTTGAATTCTCTGTTTTGATTTACAAAAAGCATTGAGGGATAAAATGACAGACTTACTGAAAAACGAAATATCCTCCTGGGAATACATAAGTCAAAGCGGCTTGCCGGTAGTTATATACGGTATGGGAAACGGAGCAGACGTTATAATAAACAGGCTTGACAAATACGGAATAAGCGTAACTGATTTTTTTGCAAGCGATGATTTTGTAAGGGGTCAGAGCTTTCATGGGAAAAGGGTTAAGCGTTTACTTGAAATTGAACAGGAACTTGACGACTTTATAATACTAATCGGCTTTGGAACACAAAGAACCGATGTAATTGACAACATTAAAAATATTGCAAAAAGGCACACCGTTATAGCGCCGACTGCACCTGTGTTTGGCAATAACTTCTTTGATAAGAATTTTGTGCGCCAAAACAGCGACAAGCTTCAAGCGGCTTATGAGTTGTTCAAAGAGGAAAAATCCCGCAGGGTTTACGAAAACATAGTGCGTTTTAATTACACAGGCAGGCTTGAATATCTTTTTGCAGCAGACAGCGAAAAGGATGAGGTTTTTATGAATGTCCTTAAGCTCGCTGACGACGAAAATTATCTTGATTTGGGCGCATACAGAGGCGACACGATTGACGAGTTTTTAAGGTTTTGCGACGGAAAGTACAGCAGTATTACCGCAGTTGAGCCTGATGCGAAAACGTTTAAAAAACTTATGGAGCATTGCTCGTGTTTAGATAGATTTGAAGCCTTTAATGCGGCTGCGTGGAGCAGTAACACAGAAATATTCTTTGACAAAAAAGGTGGCAGAATGTCTGCCGTTTCAGACAACGGAGCAAAAGTCAAATCCGTTTCGGTTGACGAACTTTACAGCAGCAGAGATGTTTCATATATTAAGGCTGATGTTGAGGGCTGCGAGTATGAGATGCTGCTTGGCGCTAAAACAACAATAAAGCAATGCAAGCCGAAGCTTAACATAGCGCTTTACCACCGTGGTGAGGATATATTTAAGCTGCCGCTTATGCTCAAGGAACTGCGCCCGGATTACAGCTTTTTTCTTCGGCATCACCCGTATATTCCCTCGTGGGATACAAATTTATACTGTATTTAGACAACCACTCCGCCGCTTTGGCGGAGTGGTTACCGTTTGTCGGCTAAAAACAACCACTTATCTCTTTTTAATAGAAATATCATTACAGTTGCCATATACTGTAAGCACAGGAGGAGGAAAACCATGGAAATAGAAATTAAGCTTGACCAAAGCAGAAAAACACCAAAGGTCATTATAGTGACCGACGTAATCACAGACGAGGTGAGCGAGATTGTACAAAGACTGAAAACAAGCAATCATGAAATTGTCAGCGGAATAAAGGATGGTTGCGTTGAGATAATCAACGTAGCGTCACTGGTAAGGATTTATTCAGCTGATAAAAAGGTGATGATACGCACCGACAGCGGAGAGTTCTTATCAAGGCAACGGCTTTATGAATTTGAGCAAATACTTGACAGCAACAGCTTTGTGAGAATTTCAAACTCAGAGATTGTGAATCTGAAAAAAATCAAGAGCCTTGATTTAAGCCTTTCAGGCACAATCTGCGTTAAGTTTACAAACGGCGAAACCACATTTACCTCACGGCGGTATGTGGCAAAACTTAAAAAAATTTTAGGGATATAAAGGAGTAAGAAGCATGGCAAAAAAAGTTATTTTAAGAGGTACCGGCGGTTTTTTCATTGGCGTATTCATCACTGTAATGATTCCTGTGATAATTTCATACTGCATAGGTGACGGAAAATATTACCCTATTGTTCCGCAATTCATTGAACAGTGCGGCAACGAGATAAATGCGGCGGCACTCCAATATCTGCTCGGCGGTGTGTTTGGGTTTGTTTGCTCGGCAAGCTCTCTTGTGTTTGCATCTGAAAAAATCGGGTTTTTAATGCAGACGGTTATCCACTTTTTGTGTCTGTCATTGTCAACGCTGCCGATAGCATATATATGCCACTGGATGGAGCACAGCTTCTGGGGAGTTTTTTCTTACATTGCGATTTTTATATTCATATATATTCTTGTATTTATTTTCATGACAATATACTGGAGAATAAAATTAAAGAAAATGAATGAGAAGCTTTCAGAAAAGAGCTGATAATAAGCGTAAGCCGGACGGTTAATTCGTCCGGCTTGTTTATTTATTTTATTAATTCAAATTTATCAACGTCAACAACGCCAAGGCTTGTAAGCTTGATATGCGGAATAACAGGCAGGCTGACAAATGAGAGCGTCATAAAAGGGTCTATGTTCGTATTAACTCCGAGAGAATACGCTGCGCCTTTAAGCTGAGCTATATTTTCCGCCACCTGATTTATTGGCTTATCGGTCATCAGTCCGGCTATATCAAGCTCCAGGCTTTCTACAATCTCTTGATTATTGATTACAATCATTCCGCCGCACATATCAATTATGCCGTTAACAGCTGCCGCAATATCGCTGTCATTCGTTCCGACTGCAATAATATTGTGCGAATCATGCGCTATACTTGTGGCTACCGCACCTGATTTTAATCCGTAGCCTTTGATATAGCAAACGCCAATATGGCCTGTGTTTTTGTGACGTTCAACTACACATACCTTTAATATATCGTTAGCCACGTCAATTCCGCTTGCCTCTCCCTCATCGGCTGTGACTATCTGACCGCTTATCAGACCTATCACCTTTGTACTGTTTTTTATTCTAAGTAAATCTGCGGTGATTTTTGCTGTATTCATAGTGTGCCGTGCGAGGTAGTCAAGTTTACTGTCAATTTTGGCAGACGGAATTTCAGCAAAAGGTTCAAGCTTTACACCGTTTTTATATACGCTGTCAATCCCAACGCTGTTTATATCGTCGAGCAGGACCAAATCAGCAATATATCCCGGCGCAACGGCTCCACGTTTTGGCAAATTAAAATACTGAGCTGAATTAAACGAGGCGACCTTGTACGCAATTTCTGCCTTAACACCGCCTTCAATAGCCTTCTTAATTATATAATCAATGTGTCCGCTGCTTACAAGCTCACCCGGATGCTTGTCATCTGTTGCGAACAGGCATCTTGAGCAGGTATCAGCTTTAAGCAGTGAAGTAAGCTCATCAAGGTTTTTGCTTGCCGTCCCCTGTCTTATCATAATGTATTGCCCGATTGACAGCTTTTCAAGTGCCTCCTGCGTTGTGGTACATTCATGGTCGGACATTACACCTGCGGCAACATATGCATTCAGGCTCTTGCCGCTCAAACCCGGTGCGTGACCGTCAACAGCTTTTCCCTCGTTTTCGGCTGAAAGTATCATTTTAATAATCTCTTCATCTCCACCGATTGTCGCAGGGAAATTCATCATCTCGGCAAGTCCGAGAACACGTGGATTTTTCATATATTGCTCTGTATCACAGTGGTTAATCACAGCACCGTTTTCGTCAAACGGACTTGAAGGAACACAGGACGGAACAACAAAAAATACATCTATCGGGAGGTTTTCTGTTGCGCTGAGCATATAATTAATTCCATTTGTTCCAAGCACGTTTGTTATTTCGTGCGGGTCGGTTACAACCGCTGTTGTTCCGTGAGCAGACACCGCCTGAGCAAAGCTTTTCGGTGATACTATGGAGCTTTCAAGGTGAATGTGGCTGTCAATAAAGCCCGGCACAAGGCTCTTTCCTGTGCAGTCAAGCTCTTTTTCGCCGTTGTATTCACCTATACCTGCAATAAAACCGCCGGCAACCGCAACATCGGCTGTTACAAACTCATTTGTAAAAACATTAAGATACTTTACGTTTTTGAACACAAGCTCAGCTTTTCGTCTGCCTGCGGCTGTTTCTATAAGCTGTTTTCTTTTTTCAATATTATTCATAGCAATCATACCTCTATTATATCATTAAGCTCAAAGGAATATATAACGCAGCGTGACACCTCAAAACCTGTTGACAGCTTCATAGCGTAGCTGTAAAGCCTGAGCTGCTCGGCGTATTTACTTTTAAGCTCGTTCATATTTTTTACTCTGTCTGTTTTATAGTCGATTATTACCAATCTTCCGTTTTCCACAAAAGCACAGTCAACGGCGCCCTGCAAAATTAGTTCGTCATTATCCGAAAGCTCGTTATCATCAAAAATATCCTTCGCCTTTATTTTGACGGTGAACCGATATTCTCGGAAGGTTTCATCACCATACAAAAAACTTTGCATAATCGGAGTGTTAAGGCAGTTTAAAACCTTTTGCGTATCAACTATATCAGCCTGCGCCTGCGTTATAAACCTTTTGCTTACCAGGCGCTCAATCTCAGCTTGCGGGTTTTCGGAAAAGGCTTTGTAGTCGGCAAACTGCATAAGAGTGTGAATTGCAGTGCCCTTTTGAGCCGCCGTCATTTTTTCATCCGCCAAAAACGCAGGACGTGCTGAGAAGGAATGTGTTCTGCTGTCGTCTTTATGAGCAATGTCGGACACCGAAACCTTAACGGGTATTTTCGTAAGAGCGTTGTTGTTATATTCAAGTGAAAGCCTGCGCTTTATTTCTTCAAATGAAATATTAATGTTGTTGTCCGGCTTTTCCTCTATCTCAAGGAATTGTTCGGCAATTTCATTGCCCATATATATTTCAGTTTTCCAAAAGTCCTCCGTCTTGCCGTCAAACGGTTTGCACGGCTGTTCAAGAATATCTGACAGATTACTGTTTGCACCGTACAGTATCGCACAGGCTGCAAGCCTCTGTGCTGCTGTAGAAAAATTGCGAACTACATACGGGTGAATTTTTCCGTTTTCACAATCAAGCTTAGAATAAAGCTCATTCAGCGTTTTTTTGACGTCGCCGCTGCGGAATGAGGCGAGCATAAAAAGCTTTTCCTTTGCCCTTGTAAGCGCAACATACAGAACACGAAGCTCCTCTGATATTTCATCTATATCCTGCTGCATTTTTACAGCCTGCTTCTGGACTGTTTCAAGCTTATACGGTCCGTCGATATAATTGACAGCCGCACCTACACCGAGCTTTGGGTGCATTAAAAGCTGTGAAGCGTCATAGTGCTTCTGCGAAGATATTCCGGCAACAAAGCACACCGGAAATTCAAGCCCCTTTGAGCTGTGTATTGTCATTATTCTTACCCGACTTATCTCGCTGTCAGCCTTAGCTGCCTTAAGCTCGACGCTCTGCTCAATCAGCTTGTCAAGGTATCGGATATATGATGAAAGGCTACCTCCTGATTCATCATAGTCGGCTGTGTACTGCTGAAAAAGTCTAAGGTTATTAAGCTTTAGCTGTCCTCCCTCAGTTGAGGAAACAAGCAATAGATAAGCAGTTTTTGAGTATATTTCTTCAAGCAGCTCCGAAAGGCTGCAGGTGGTTGAATGATTTCTAAAGCTTTTAAGCGCATCGCAAAGCTCCTTGCAATGCTTATCTCCGTTTGCGGCAAATTTTGAAACTGACGCATACAGCGGCTCACGGCGGTTTTCTGCTCTGATTTTCGCAAGCTCCGTCGGAGTAAAGGCGAAAATCGGGCTTGTCATAACATTTAAAAGCGGTACATCCTGAAGAGGATTGCTGATAACCTTGAGCAACGAAATAATAATAGAAATTTCCACAGTATCAAGGAAGTTGTCTGAGCTGCTGCATTGTGCAGGGATTCCTCCTGCGTTCAACACGCTGAGATAATCAAGAGCGTGTGTGTTGTTGCGAAGTAAAATTGCAAAGTCGCTGTATCTTGCTTCTCTTTTCACTCCGTTTTCTTCCACCTTGAAATCCTGCTTCATTTGAATGATTCTGTTTGATATCAGCCGTGCCTCTGCCATATAAGCTGTAACTTCCAATTTATTCGGGGTAAAAAGCATATCAAGCGTACAGTCGGGGGTATTGTCCTCACTGTATGTTGCGCCGCACACAAGCTTATCTTCATTGAGGTAATACATATCTCCTGCCTGTGGCGACATAAGCTTTGAAAAGATAAAGTTTACATTTTCAGTAATGCCGCTTCGACTTCTGAAATTCTTATCAAGCACAATTTTTGCCGGGTAATTATCAAGCTCCCTGTCATACGGCTGATAATTATTTTTTCGGCGTAAAAAAAGCTCAGGGTTAGCCTGACGGAAGCGATATATACTTTGCTTTACGTCGCCGACTACAAAGAGTTTTCTGCCATTGTCACTCACGCTTGTAAATATTAAATCCTGCACCTCGTTTGCATCCTGATATTCGTCAACCATAACCTCGTCATATGAATCCGACAGCTTGCGGGCAAGGTCGGTTATCTGACCGTTATTATATAAAAGACGAACAGTCCAATGCTCAAGGTCAGAGAAATCCGCCAGGCTCTCCTCCTTTTTAAGTCTTGCATATTCTTCCGTAAAGAGTTTTACCGTCTTGAACAACGCCGAAATGGCAGGACGAACAATTGCCGTTGCTGTTGAGTATTGCTCGCTGCTGCATATAAAAAGCTTAGGAATATTATTAGTTAATTCCTTTTTTATCATAGCGCAGATATTTGCTATTTTTATTTTTGTCGGGTTCTTAGCATATCCTTTTGCCGCCGAGAGTCTGCTGAATTTGTGTTCTGTGCTTGAAAACTTATACAATCCGTCCCAATCCTCAGCTTTAACAAGACAGAAAAATTCATCTGCAAGCGCCTTATATTCGCTCTCTAATACCTCGCCGAAGCCGGCGCCTATTTCCGGATATCTTTCAAACAAGCTTAAACATTCATTCGCCTTGTCCGTGAGGAACTCAGCGGCAAGCCTTGCCTCGCCAAGAATTGCTCTGCCCCATATACTTTGCGAAACACTGTCAATTGAATAATCAGCCTCAACGTCACTCATCCATTTATCAGGGAAAGGCTGTGAACACAAGAACTCATATATATCAAGTACGGTGGATTTAAGATTATATTCTCCCTTGGCTGTGCTGAAGCAGTCAGCCATATATCGGAAACCCTCATCCTCACTGTCGTAAAGTCTTTCAATTACATTTTCAACAGCTTGATTTTTTATAACAGCAAGAACGCTTTCATCGCCTATTTTGTAATCCGACGGAATATCCTCAAGAAGATAGAAATTCTCCTTTATCACATTGCCGCAAAAGCTGTGAATTGTGCTGATATTTGCTTTCGGCAGCAGCATAAGCTGTCGGCGGTAATATGCCTCGCTCGGAAATTTCTTTGACAGCAGCTCAAGCTGAGCTGATATTCTCTCTCTCATCTCAGCAGCAGCCGCTTTTGTGTAGGTTACGATAAGCAGCTTATCAATATCTATTTTGTTTTCGGGGTCGGTGATTCTGCTGATAACACGCTCAACAAGCACCGCCGTCTTTCCGGAGCCTGCCGCTGCTGAAACTATAACTGCGCCACCCTTGGCATATATTGCGTCCTTTTGCGCAGGAGTCCATTCTCTCGCCATAATTACGCCTCCTCGCCGTTATACACAGGTGATTTTGATAAGTCCTTAAGGTTTACGCTGTCCATTCCGTTTTCATAGCCGCAACAGCTTGAATATGGACAATATTTGCAAGCGTCGTGGTCATACGACTTAACAGGCACAGCGTTGACCTTACCGCCGATTAAAGAGTTAACCATATGTATTATCAACGTGTCTATTTTATCAAAGTATACCTTAAGCTCATTTTGCGTAATAACGGTTTTAGTTTTTACATACTTACCGTCTTTTTTCATAGTTTCCACAATATCCCCGCTGTCATCAACAATAACACCGTCCATTGCATACGATTTGTCTATTTCATCCTCTCCTTGAGTGTGCGAAACAAGATTTGGTGCCGACGGCATATACAAAACGCCTGCCGGAGTGATTTTATGCTCAAACCTTTTTTCGCCGTTTTGCGTAATTGCCTTTAAATAAATAAGCATCTGCAGGTTAAGACCGAAGTTTATATCGTTTATCTTGAATTCCTTTTTTCCCGATTTATAGTCCACAATTCTGATATAGAAATTTCCATCCTTTTCAAGCTTGTCAACCCTGTCCACCTTACCCCTTACACTTACGGCTGTTCCATCGTCAAGAGTAATTGTCATAGGCTCAATATCACCGTCATTATTCTTATAGTCGATTTTCAGCTCGCAGCAAAGCGGGTCAAAGCCGCAGGACATAAGCTCGGATATTATATGGGTTACCAATATTTCAGCGCCCTTTTTAATGCGGCTCAAGCCGTACATAAATCTGCTTGTCTTGTCCTGCTCACCGCCAAGGTAGCTTTCAAGGTATGCTTTAATTATGGCTTTAATTTCAGTACCGAGGCTTTTTTGCTCAATCATATTATATAGCTCTGCAACAGTGTGTTTGCTCAGCAGAACTTCCAATATATAGTGAACAAGAGTACCAAATTCGGCGGCGTTAATCTCTGCCTTTTTGCGCTCCTTTATGTTCAAGCCATAAGTGCAAAAATATTGATACGGACAAAGATAGAACTTCTCAATTTGGGAAGCAGACAGGTTTATATTTTGACCGCCGAACAGCTTTCTCGCAATCGGCTCCGAGTCTATTTCAAGAGGTTCCTTTTTTAGCATAGAGTCAATTTTTCTGACAACTGCACCCTTGTCGCTGTTTAAAAAATACTCCTTTAATTTTGAAACGGTGCTGCTTTCCTCAGTAAAGTTTGAAGCCAAAAATTCAAAGGCAGACATCTGACTGCGTATAAGCGAACCGTCGTGCTTTTCTATAATATAATTATTATCACAGTTTGTTATTTTCAGTATGCCGATTATCTCACGAATAATTGACGATTCCTTGCGTTCTTCCCCAGATAATGACTGTGTGTAAAAGCTTGCGTAAAGCCTCTCGCTCGGTGCTGAAACCGATGTGTAAACATAGAAAAGCTCGTTTGCAGCAAGTTGCCTTACTGAATCATAAAGACCAAGTCCCTGCTCACGCAGAACACAGCGTTCATTGTCTGTAAAAATTCCTGCTGCTGTCGGAATTTTCGGGAACTCGTCCTGAATACAGCCGAGCATAAACACTACCCGGGGTGAATCCGTTCTGATTCTGTCAGCTGTGCCTACTGTCACCTCGTCAAGACTCTGCGGAATGTAGGATATATCAGCCGAGCTCATATAAAGCTTGAAAAGATCTGTGTATTCACGCAGGCTTAACATAACGTCATCTAAGCCGAAGTATATCCGGTCAAGGCTTTCAATCAGCATATCCCATATTCTGTCAAGCTCCTGCAAGCGCAGGGTATCGTTCTGTGCAATACAGTCCTTCTCCTCCGCCTTTAAGGCAAGCCTTACGGTTCGGCTTTCAAGCATATAATAAAGCTGACGTGTAATCTCTCCGCCTGATTTATCCTTTATGCTGTCACGGAATTTAACCAAAGGCTCAATACATTTTTTCCTTGCCGCTTCGATTTTTTCAAGACTTATTTTATCACTTTCCGAAAAGCTGTCCTTAAAGCCTTCGGGATTCTGGGTAAACGGTGAAAGCCACTTAGAACCGCTTATATTCCAAATATATGTATAGTTTTCAAGCGCAAAAATTTCTTCCTCGGTAAGCGCTGTATAACCTGTTTTCAGCATTTTGAAAATATGCTCGGTGGAAAAGCCGCTGCACACTGTATCAAGTATTGAAACAAGATACTGCGCAAGTGATTTTCGCATCAGAGGCTTAGGATTTTCCATATAATATGAGATACCGTTTTTGTCAAAGGCTCTGCCGATTATTCCCTTATATGGTGAAAGATTTCTTGCGATTACCGCAATGTCAGAGTATTTATAGCCCTCCTCTGTAACAAGCCTTTTAATTTCACTTGCAGTATAATCACATTCATCATAAATTGTAATACCACGATATACGGTAACACCATCAGATGAGCAATCCTCTGTCACCTCGCTTGATGAATACATATTCTTCTCAAGCATAGCTATCGCAGTATTATTAAAGCGGTAGTTGCGTGTAAGTTCAACCGGAGTCATAACGGAAACGCCGTTTTTTTTGGCAAGCTCAGTTATCGACTTTTTTGTTTCCTTTGTTATTCTGAAAGTGTCGCTGTCGCTGTCAAAATCAAATTTACTGCCGCACAGGGTCAGCAGCATTTCTTTTGCTCCACACATCAACACCTCAATTATCATTAGCTCCTGCCTTGTAAAGCCGCTGAAGCCGTCAAGAGCTATTATTAAATCGGCAAAAATATTATTTTCCAAAAGCTTATTGTAAATAAGAGTGAGGGTATCAAGAGGGTCAGAATATGCCTGATTTAAAAGCGCATTGTAGGTTGAAGAAATAAGTGCAACATCACTGAGCTTTTTACTCAGAGTTTCGTTTCCTGCCTTTGCACCAAAGCCTGACATTATATTGCTTGTTAAGGCACAGCTTTTCATCTCATTTACTGTGTTGAGTATTACCGGAATAAAGTCGGCTCTCCCAATCTGATTATGGTAAAGCGAGAGATTGTCGCCACATTCCTTAAGAGCAAGCGACATAAAGATGTTTTTCATTCCGTCGTCTATCGGCTTTTGCGGAAAATCTCCGCTTTTCCTGAAAACAGCGTCTGCAATTCTTTTAAAGCTTAATACGCTTATTCTGCGTGCAAGCCGTGGACCTATTCTGTCAACTATTTTTTTCTCGCTTGCAAAACTGTGCTGCTCAGGAACTAAAAGAATAAGGCTATCCTCTCCGTCCTGCGCTAACCTACACAAATGATTTATAATATAATCGGTTTTGCCTGTTCCGCTTCTTCCGAATATAAGCCTTAACATTCCATCACCTTATCAATAAAAAAATACATTTTTCTTGATATATTTTATCACATATGATTCTTACCTGCAAGCAAATGACAGCGAAAGATACAAAGAAGCAGGCGGTGTTTCTGATTATGGACTGCTTTATGCTGTTTTGTAAATTTTACAACATATAAGTCTATAATTTCTTGATTTTTTTGCCAATACATAGTATGATAGTGATATTGTTCTTAGTCTGTTTTCCGACAGACAATAAATACTTTATTTCGGTTGTGAGGGATAAAAGTGAAAATAATTATAGTCGGATGCGGTAAAATCGGTTCAACTATCGCCCGTGAATTAAATGACGAGGGACATCATATTGTTGTAATTGACAATAATCCGCATGCCGTTGAAAATCTTACAAGCTCAATAGACCTTATGGGAATAGAGGGCAACGGTGCTTCGTATGAAACACTTCAAGAAGCAGAAATAGAAAGCACAGATTTGATTATTGCAGTAACAGGCGCAGACGAACTGAACATTTACTGCTGTCTGCTTGCAAGAAGTGCCGGAGTAAAGCACACAATTGCCAGAGTGAGAAATCCCGAATACACAAATGATTTGCCGAGGGTAAAGGATATTCTTGGTCTTTCACTGTCAATTAATCCGGAACTGAACTGTGCAAGAGAAATTGACAGACTTCTTAAATTTCCCGGCGCTATTGAGATTGACACATTTGCAAAAGGTGTTGTAGAGCTTATAAAAATCAATGTTCCGGAAAATTCTTTTTTGTCGAATGTTGAGGTTAAATCTACTGCTGACTTTTTCAAGGGCAAAGTAAGAATCTGCACCGTTGAAAGAGACGGCGAGACCTTTATTCCAAACGGCGACTTTGTTATATACCCGAATGATAAAATTTCACTGCTTGCATCATCTTCCGACGCAAACAAAATTCTTAAAAAGCTTGGGCTTATAACCTCACGCAGCCGCAGCGTTGTTATATTAGGCGGCAGTAAAACTGCCTTTTATCTTGCCGACTTTTTAATTAAAGCAGGCGTTGACGTAAAGATTATCGAAAAAAACAAGCAGCGCTGTGAAACACTTGCCGAAATGCTGCACGACGCAGAAATAATCAACGGCAACTGTATGGACTTGGAGCTTATGGCGGCTGAGGGCGTTGAAAACGCAACGGGAATTGTTGCGCTAATGAACAATGACGAAGAGAACATTCTTATCTCAATTTATTTAAGAAAAATATCGAATGCCAAAATTATTACAAAAATTAACAACGAGTCCTTCAGCTCAATTGTTGACAGCTTAAAGCTTGACTCGATAATAAATCCTAAGCACTTAGCCGGCGAACAGATTGCAAAATACGTTCGCTCAATGCAGAACTCACTCGGCAGCAGCGTTGAAACCCTGTATAACATCTCTGAAAATAATGACGTTGAGGCGCTTGAATTCAGAGTTAAAGAGGAATCGAAGGTTACGGGTATTCCACTTAAGGATTTGCGCTTAAAAGACGATTTGCAGATTGCCTGCATTAACAGAAGCGGCAAAATCATCAGGCCGTCAGGTCTTGATACTATTGAGCTTCACGATACGGTAATTGTTGTGACAAAGCACAAGGGCTTGTCACAGCTTAATGATATTCTTAAATAATTAAACGAGGGTAGTAATAAAGTATATGAATAAGCGTATAGTTTTATATATTTTAGGTTGGATTTTGATAGTCGAGGGTGCGGCTATGCAGCTGCCTGCCCTTGTCGGTTTGATTTACAGTGAGAAGAACGGATTATATTTTTTAGTAATTGGTCTTGCTCTTGCTCTAATCGGCTTTCTGTTTGTTTTTAAAAAGCCGAAAAAAATGACTATGTATCAAAAAGAAGGGTTTATATCAACCGCTTTATCGTGGCTTGTTTTATCCTTCGCCGGCTCTCTGCCGTATTTTTTAAGCGGCGAAATTCCACACTATGAGGACGCCTTTTTTGAAACGGTGTCCGGATTTACAACAACAGGAGCATCGGCGCTGACCCAGGTTGAAAACCTCAGTCATTGTATGAACTTCTGGCGGTGCTTTTCCGTTTGGCTTGGCGGTATGGGCGTTTTGGTGTTTTTGCTGGCTATCATACCAAAGGTTGGCGGTCAGCAGAATATGTACCTTATGAAAGCTGAAAGCCCCGGTCCGATTTTCGGCAAGGTAACGCCGAAAATAAGAGATTACGCCGCAATACTCTATTCAGTATATTTGGGTCTTACAGTGCTTGAGTTCATTTTGCTCATCTGCGGCGGTATGGAAATATTTGATGCAATCAACACAAGCCTTTCAAACGCAGGAACGGGCGGATTTGGTATACGCAACGCAGGAATTGCAGCATATGACAGCTATTATTTACAGGGCGTTATCGCAGTATTTATGATGCTGTTCGGTCTTAACTTCTCGTTTTATCTGCTTATTTTGGCACGCAAATTTAAGCAGTCGCTGCATATTACCGAGGTTTGGGTTTATCTCGGCATAATTGCTCTTTCAACTGTTGCTATTACCATTAATATCAGCAGTCAATATCCGTCGCTGTTCGATTCATTCCACCAGAGCTTCTTCTATGTTTCTTCGATTATTACAACAACAGGTTTTTCAATTGGCGACGTTAACCAATGGCCCGAATTCAGCAAGGCTATTATTCTTATCCTTACATTCTTAGGTGCTTGTGCAGGAAGCACAGGCGGCGGCTTTAAGATTTCAAGAGTAATTATTCTGTTCAAGGAGGTCAAAAAGGAGCTTGCGTTGATTGTTCACCCTCACACTGTTCGTGCGGTTAAAATGGACGGCAAAAAGCTTTCGCACGAAACACTGAGAAGCGTGTTCGTTTTCTTTGTAATTTATGTTATGCTGTTCTTTACAACATTCCTTATAATCTCACTTGATAATTTCGACTTTGTGACAAACTTTACTTCCGTGGCTGCTACAATTAACAACACAGGACCGGGCTTCTCGCTTGTAGGCCCAACCGGCAACTACTCGGCTTTCTCTCCGCTTTCAAAGTACGTTTTCTCGTTTACAATGATTGCAGGCAGACTTGAGCTTTTCCCGATTATTCTGCTGTTCTTTCCGGCTGCTTGGAAGAAGAATGGGTAAATGCACAGCTGTTTATAGCTTTTAGGCTTTATCGAGAAAGCGTTAAAGCAAACGTTTTATTTATCTAAACAATTGCATCCCACTTCTCTACTGCGCAGTAAGCAGACAGTGAAGTGGGACTTTTGCATAATGTGTGATTTAGCTTTCTAAAACAAGGATTTTATATAATCAAACACCTCAACAACCTTGAACTGAAACTCGTACTCCTGTTCGTTATTCAATATATTCTCGTCGTCAGCGCTGAAAACCTCCTGTTCCTCTACTGCGCCGCTTAAGCATATCGGCGGAAACAGTACGCACCACCAATTTCTGCCTTCGCCCTTACCTATTGTAATTCTCAAGGCGTCATAAAAACCTGCCGGCATTGTACTGCTGCCGTAAGTTCTTGTGTTGAAGTACATATTTATAACTTCACAGTGAGCCTTATAGCCACTGCCCATTCTCTGAAACTCGGTGTTGCAGAATTTTTCAATATCCCCGATTTTGCTTTGAGCGCAGAATATTGCGTCGTTCTTTGATAGGGGCTGTCCCAAAAGCTCCTGCGAATTTTCAAGCAGTCTGTCACGCAGTTTTAGCTTTAGCTGCTGGTCAGCTTCGCTGTCGGAATTAGCGAGAATATGAAGTCTGAGTACCTTGTCAGATATTTCACTGCACTGAGCCGAAAACTGAACGCAGCTTGACAACAGGCAAAATACAAACAGCGTTATCACCACCTTTGAAAAAAAATGTGAAGTAAAAAATTTTCTCATAAAAAATCTGCCCTTTCAAGAATATTCATCTTGATTATGGGCAGATAATTTTTTATTATTCACATATTATTTTACAGCCTTCCTTTGTGGGAACAGCTGTGTAAACCATATCAAAGCTTTCCGCAAGCTTTGATTTACACATTTCAAGAGGAAGCTTATCGCTCGGATTAAAAATTCCGTAAACAGTCGGACCGCTGCCGCTCATCATAGCGCCCATTGCGCCGTAGAGAAGCATTGTATCCTTAATTTTCTTAACAGGCTTAAGGTTTAAAACCTCCTCAAACTTATTATAGAGGTTCGAGCTTATTGTGTAAAGACTGCCTGTTTTTAAACCGTTAACCACATTTGCTGTGTTTAGCCTTTCCTCGTCAAACCCAAATTCATCACACAGCTTATATGCAACAGGAGTTGAAACATTTATGTCAGGCTTGCAAATCAAGATGTTGCACTGCGGCATATCGTCGAGCTTTTCAAGTTCTGTGCCGGTTCCCGTTGCCTTGCATGTACCGCCTAAAATACAAAACGGAACGTCAGCGCCAACCTGCTTACTCATTTCGCAAAGCTGTTCAGTTGAAAACGGAGAATCACTAAGCTTATTCAGCGCAACAAAAACTGCCGCTGCATCCGTGCTTCCTCCTGCAATCCCAGCCTGCGACGGAATGTGCTTTTTAATGTCGATTTTAACAGCCTTTTCTATTCCGGACTCTCTCAGAAAAATCTGAGCCGCCTTATATGCAGTATTATGCTCGTCTGTGGGAATATCGTCCTTATCAACAGTCAGCGTTATACCTCTGCCTTCAAGAAACTCAACATAAATATCATCAGCAAGCGACACAGACTGCATAACCATATCTACGCTGTGGTAGCCGCTTTCAAGCTTTCCTGTTATGTTGAGGGTCAAGTTAATTTTTGCGTTACCCTGTACGAGCATATTATCACCTGCTTATTTTTTGATTTCTTTTAAATATTCCTCTATTCTGTTGAGCGCCTCGCCAAGGTGGTTTAAAGAATACGAATATGAAACTCTGATAAAGCCCTCGCCACACTCACCAAAGGCATTGCCCGGCACAACAGCCACGTGCTTTGAATTTATAAGCCCTAAGCAGAACTCCTCTGATGTAAGGCCTGTGTTTTTTATGCTTGGGAAGCAATAAAATGCGCCGTGAGGTTCAAAGCAGTCAAGACCCATTTTCTGGAAACTGCCGACAACAAGGCGGCGGCGCATATCGTACTGCTTTTTCATATTCTCTATATCACTGTCGCCGTTTTTAAGCGCTTCAATAGCCGCATACTGTGCGGTAGTTGGTGCGCTCATAATAGCAAACTGATGCAGTTTTGTCATCTGCTCAAGCACAGCCTCAGGTCCGAGAGCATATCCAAGGCGCCAGCCGGTCATAGCATAGGTTTTTGAGAAACCGCTTATAACAACGGTGCGCTCCTTCATACCCTTTATTTCCGAAAACGAAACGTGGCTTTCGCCACCGTATGTAAGCTCGCCGTAGATTTCGTCCGACAGAACAAAGAGGTTGTATTTTTCAACAATCTCAGCAATAGCTTCTAAATCGCCCCTGCGCATTACTGCACCCGTCGGATTATTTGGGAACGGAAGTATCAATAGCTTTGACTTTGGTGTAATATGGCTTTCAAGCTCCTCCGGAGTAAGGCGAAAGTTATTTTCAGCCTTTGTTTCAATAATCACAGGGTTAGCGTCTGCCATCTGTGCAAGCGGCTCGTAGCATACAAAGCTCGGTTGAGGAATAAGAACCTCTTCGCCTGCCTCAACTATGCATCTTATACAGGCGTCAATAGCCTCACTGCCGCCGACTGTTACAAGCACCTCTTTATCAGGGTGATACTCAACATTAAAGCGTCTTTTAAAATAATTGCATATCTCTGTTCTTAAGCTTGCAAAGCCTCTGTTCGGACTATACCACGTTTTGCCCTTTTCAAGACTGCGTATACCCTCTTCCCTGACGTGCCAAGGGGTTTTAAAATCAGGCTCGCCAATACTTAAGGATATGACGTGATCCATTTCATTTGCAATATCAAAAAACCTTCTGATGCCTGACGGCTTGATTTTCTGTATTTTTGAATTCAACATTTTTTCGTAATCGACCATTACAGCACCAAACTCCTTTTATCCTCTTCGGAATCGTCCTTATAGAAGTTAATGCCGGATTCCTTATATTTCTTAAGCAGAAAATGGGTTGAGGTTGAAAGTACAGACTCAATTGTTGAAAGCCTGCGTGATACAAACATTGCAACGTCCTGCATTGTTTTGCCCGATACATATGCGGCAAAATCATATGCGCCAGCCATAAGATAAAGGCTTTCAACCTCGTCGAAGCTCATAATCTTTGCAGCTATATCGTCAAAGCCCTTATCCTTTTCGGGCGTAACCTTTATTTCAATCATTGCCTTAACGTCTGTATGCGGAACCTTATCCCAATCAACAATAGCCTGATACCCCTTGATTACTTCGGTTGCCTCATATTCTGCTATCTGCTTTTCAAGATAGTCAACAGGCTCGTCAAGTATCATTGAAAGCTCCTCGGTTGAAAACTTGGAGTTTGAGCTTAAAAGCTTTAACAATTCGTCCATTTCATTCTCCTCCTAAAATCTTTTTTACATTATATACCAAATACACAAAAAAGTCCATAAAATATATTTATTCGGGCAGACTATTGAGATCATCAAGCCAAAGCTTTACGCTTGCATCACTCGGCATTCTGAAATCACCCCTCGGCGACAAAGTTACTGAGCCCACCTTTGGGCCGTCTGGCAAGCAGCTGCGTTTGAACTGCTGAGCAAAAAATCGTCTTACAAACACCTTAAGCCACGATAAAATAGTTTTATTCTCGTATTCTCCCTTAAATGCAAGCTTCGCTATACGGTAAATTTTTGACGGTGGAAAGGTAAATCTTACGAAATAATAAAGAAAGAAATCGTGAAGCTCATACGGTCCGACAAGCTCCTCTGTCTTTTGCGAAATATCTCCGTTCTTTGGCGGCAAAAGCTCAGGACTTACGGGAGTCGCCAATATATCATTTAGCACCTCGCTCAAAACGCCGGTGCTATTGTCAGCCTCATATTTTGTTATATAGCGCACAAGTGTTTTCGGAATTGAGCTGTTTATGGCATACATAGACATATGGTCCCCGTTATAGGTCGCCCAGCCGAGAGCAAGCTCAGACAAATCGCCTGTACCTATAACAAGGGCGTTATTCTTGTTTGCTATATCCATCAAAACCTGCGTTCTCTCTCTTGCCTGTGAATTCTCATAGGTAACGTCAAGAGTATTCGGGTCTTGCCCTATATCGGCAAAGTGCTGATTTACAGCCTTTGTTATATCAACATCGTAAAATGTTGAACCATACGCCTCGCTGAGCTTTTCGGCATTGCTCTTAGTGCGCTTTGTTGTTCCAAAGCACGGCATTGTAACGGTAATTATATTCTTATGCGGAAGCTTCAGCATATCGAATGCGTGTATGGTTGCAATAAGTGCTAGCGTTGAGTCAAGCCCTCCTGACAGACCGATTACAACATTTTTTATTCCCGTATGCTTAAGCCTTGTTGCAAGACCTGTTGCTTGAAGTGACAAAATCTCGTTGCATCGGCTGTTTACACTGTCCTTTTGTGACGGAACAAACGGGTTTTTGTCGAACTTACGATCAAGCTTTGTATCTGAAATATCAAGGTCAAAATATACCTGCTCGGCAGAACCGTAATCCTCCGTCGGATAGGTTGTCATTCTTCTGCGCTCAGAGTCAAGCTTGAACACGTCAATATCCGCATAGGTTATATTTTCGCAGAACCTCGGCGACTCAGCAAGCACAGTGCCGTTTTCAGCTATGATATTATGTGAAGAATACACCAAATCAGTTGTTGATTCGCCAAATCCGCAGTCCGAGTAAATATAAGCAGAGATAAGCTTTGCTGACTGCATCTGAACAAGGTTTTTTCTGTATTCCTTCTTGCCTACTGTTTCATCGCTTGCCGACGGATTGATTATTATATTTGCGCCTGACATGCAAAGCCCCTCTGACGGCGGAGAAACACACCACAAATCCTCGCAAATTTCGACGCCGATTCTAAGCTGCGGCATAGACTCGCACACGAAAACAGCCTTGGGAAGTATTGCGGTTTCAAAGCCTGCGAAGTTTAAAAGTATTTCATCACCGCCCGCAGTAAAATGACGAAGCTCGTAAAACTCTGAGTAGCTTGGAATATTGATTTTCGGCACAAGTCCCAAAAGCTCACCTTTACAGACAACAGCGGCGCAGTTGTAAAGGCACGAGCGATATCTTACCGGAACACCGAAAACCGAAATGACATTCAACTGCTCGGTTTCCTCTATAATTCTTTTAACACACTGCTCCGCCTTGTCGAGCATAGCCTGCTGTAAAAATAAATCCGAGCAGGTGTACCCTGTTACAGACAGCTCCGGCAATGCGGCAATTACAGCGCCGTTTTGCGCCGCTTTCTTTATGCAGGCTATTATTTCTCCTGCGTTGTATTCACAGTCGGCAACACGCATAGCAGGCGTTATTGCAGCGACCTTAACAAATCCGTCTTTCATTCTCTTTCATCTCCGTTTAATCGTCAATATTTTCCATCTCAGTCGGCGCATCAAACTTATCAGTGCCGACCTCCTCCCTGTGATTGAATACTCTGATTTCAATCGGGTCGTTCAGGTGATCAAATTTCAGCATATATACAGAAGCATACCCCAAAATTGCCCAAAATATAACAACCATAAAGCTTTGTTCAAATAGCAGTGTTTTTTCAAACAGAGAATATATGCAGTATGAAAACAAGAAAGAAAACATACACGGGAATATGGTCTTACGCATATTTTTCTTTTCTATAAACAAGCTTTTTATCATATGCCTTGCAACGTGAAATGCAAAGCCTAAGAAAATTATAAACCCTACAATTCCCGAAGAAACAAGTATTGTAAGATAACCGTTGTGAAGGTCGGAAAAATGAAGTCCGCCCTTTATATACTTTTGCGAATACGGCACCAAATTTGCACTGCCGGTGCCAAATATCGGGTAGTTTGCAAAAAGTGTTGTAGCCTCTACCAGCAGCCTTATTCTGCCGCTGTCTACGTTTTTGTTTATATGTGTAAAAGACACAGGCTCGTCATTTTTCTCATCTATTATCCCCGGTGGAATAGGCTGGGTTATGCTGTTTGGCAACTTTACCTGCGTAAGTGAGGCAAGCTGTGAAACAGAAAAACCTGTTGCGAGCCTTGCACCGTACAGAACAACGCACACAGACAATGAACAGGCTGCAAATTTAAGCACCTTAATACAGAATTGCTTGAAATTAACCTCTGTTCTGCGCTTGAAAACACAGAAGAAAATATATGCGCAGGCGTAAATTACAAGAAAAATAAAGGACGCATTGGAGTCGGACAGAAACAAACAAATCAGGTTGAAAGCCGACACTGTACACAGCAGCCATTTTGGAAATTTTCTGCCCCTTGAACGCTCAATAAACGAAGACTTAGTGAGAAAATGAGTGAAAATAATAGACACCGCTGTCAAAAAGCCGAGAAGGTTTGGGTTTGTAAAAAAGCCGGTAAACCTGTTTTCGTAGATAATAAACAGATAATCCATCCACTTGAAATGAATGTTCATACACACAAGCGGAAATGCGGCAAGATTTAAAATAAATGTTATCGAAACAACAGAAACAGCAAGAATGTATATCTCACGGTATATTCTCTTTTTGTTTTTCTCGGTATGCATACCGTAAAAAACGAAAAAGCATATTGCTATATGCGCCGTCATAAGCATATTTTGCCAAAAATTACTGCTTATGTTGATTAACGCAGTTATCGTAATGCTTGCAAGAAACATCATAAGGTATTTGCCGTACTTGATTTTTAATATTCTTCCGTTTTTTATATAATAGAAAAAAATTATAAGCGCCGCCCAAAACATAAGCACAAACTGAAAAAACACTGCGCCTATTCTTATCACGCATACGTTTGCAAAAAAAAGCGTAAGCAAATATGTTATTCTGAAATTTGAGGGATTGAGAAAAAACTTCTGTATTCCCTTTAATGCTTTACTTAACAAAAAATTACCTCAATTCATTATCAGTCACGCACAACGCCTATGACTGTTTTTATCATAATCTTTATATCTAATAAAACAGAAAATTTCTTAATGTATTCAAGATTAAACTCCATCTTTTTTGGCAGAAGAATATTTATATAATTATCATCTGCATTTCCGGAGGTTAAAAACTTGTTTTCGTCCTTGTAGGTGATACTTGCAAGCGAGGTTATCCCGGCAGGCATCAAAAGCGTTGCGTACATTTCGGGCGTATAAGCCTTAACATACTTTGGGACCTCCGGTCGTGTGCCGACAAAGCTCATCTGACCTAACAGCACATTAAAAAGCTGAGGCAACTCGTCCAGCCGGTATTTTCGTAAAAATCCTCCGCATTTAGTAACCCTTGAATCGTTGTTCACAGTTACCTGAGAAGAATCCTTATCCTGCTTATCAACCATAGTTCGGAATTTAAAGATTTTAAACTCTCTTGCTCCTGTTGTTATTCTAATTTGCTTGAATATAACAGGACCGCTTGACGTTGATTTTACTACAACTGCGATAACCGCCATTGGTATAAGCAAAACTGCAATAAGAATAAGCGAGAGAACAATATCAATAATGCGTTTCAAAAGAAGGCTCACACGCTTTTTTTGCAGTATATTGTAGTATTCCTCAACCTGCGGTGTTTTCATATACAAAGGAAGCCTTTGCCATTTAACCATACACTTTTCTCCTAAAGATGCAGCTACAAGCATCTTAATTCTATTGAATTGATTATACACTATCGCAAAAAATAATTCAATACAACTGACTTGAAAACAATTCGCTTGAATGATAGAATAAAAACAAAGTAGTGCAAAAAAGCGGAGATTAATATGCTATACGATTTTATAAATTTAGACAATTCCTCGCCAATACCGCTGTATAAGCAGCTGTATTCTTCTATTCGCAAGGCTATTGAGAACAACGGTCTTACAAAGGGCGACAAGCTTGTGTCAATCCGTGCGTTATCTAATGCGCTCGGCATAAGCAAGACGACCGTAGAGGCTGCGTACAGCCAGCTATGCGCCGAGGGATACATAAAGAACAGCCCTCAGAGAGGCTTTTTCATACAGGGACAGGTGTTGGCTCTTAAAGAAAAAACAACCGAGAACGGCTCACCGCTGACGAATGCATCAAGCAAATTTATCAAGCATGATTTCAGCAGTAAAAGCGTTACCGTTGACAGCACGGGCATTAAACTATGGCGAAAATATGTTAAGGCTTACCTCAACAAAGACTACATAATTTCCTCCTACGGTGACCCTCAGGGTGAATATAGCCTGCGGCGTGCTCTGAGCTTTTACAGTTACAGCGTCAGGAGTGTTGTTGCAACCGAGGAAGATATTGTAATCGGTGCAGGTACACAATCTCTGCTCTATCTTTTATGCGGTCTGCTCAGAGGCTTCGGCACAAAGATTGCCGTTGAAAATGACGCTTCAAGGCACTTTATCAGGGTGTTCAAAGACTGCGGCTTTGAGATTGTGAAAATCGACAGTGATGACAAAGGCGTGAGTATTGATAAAATCAAAAATGAAAACCCCGACTTCCTGCTGATAAACCCGTCAGGCTCCCTGAAAAGCGGCGACAGGATAAAAATGGAACGCCGCTTTGAGCTTATTGAATGGGCTCATATCAATCATAAATTTATTATTGAGGACGATTATAACGGCGAGCTTGTTTATAACTCACGCTCTGTTCCTGCTTTACAGTGCAGTGATGCAAAGGCGGTTATATATTTAGGCTCGTTTTCAAAGCTTTTGCTTCCGTCTGTTCGTATTGGCTATATGGTGCTGCCTGAGGGGCTTTTAGAGCCGTACAATAAAATAAAACGAGATTTAAACCAGACCGCCTCTAAAATTGAACAGCTTGCTCTTGCCGATTACATCCGTGACGGTCAGCTTGAAAGGCATTTGCGCCGCCTTAAGAAAAGCTACGGTGAGAAAAGCAACGTAATAGAAAGAATACTAAGTAACAGGCTAAAGCCGAGTGAGCAGTATGGAATAAAGCTGTTTGAAACCTCGCTTGCTTATGAGATTACGATTAACTCTCCGCTTGACCTTGACTTGCTGAATAAAAAGCTCAGAGATGAGTCAATAGCGATTATCAGCGCAGAAAACGGAAACGGCAAAACCACTGTAAAAATAGGCTTTTCAGGTATTGAGAAGGACGATATAGAAGCGGCGGCAGATAAGCTGTGCAAAATAATACAAGAATGTAAATAAGCAAAAAACTGACAGCCGCAAGGGTTCATTAAGCCTTTGCCGCTGTCAGTTTTTTCTATTTATTACTTAAGATTATATACACAAGCTCCGGATTGTTATTGAAGCGAAATGGAAAGCTGCTGTTTCCAATTCCTCTGCTGACTGCCATTTTTGTGCCATCCTTTGCAAACACTCCGTTTGTGTATTTTGGAAATACACCCTGGCTCGGTGAAAATAAACCGCCAATATACGGCAGTCTGAACTGTCCGCCATGTGCGTGACCGCTTAGCACAAGGTTAACTCCTGCATCAGCGTAAACATCAAGAAGCTCAGGTCGATGCGATAAGAGAACAGAGTAATTCTGGCTTTTTGCAGAAAGTGAATTAAGCATATCAGTAAATGGCTTTATTTGCTCAGAGCTTACATAGTCGGTATAGAAATATGCATCTCTAACGCCGATTACATTAATTTTGCTGTTGCCTTTCGCAATAGTAACAAGCCTGTCATTAAGAACCTCGGCTCCAAGCTTTTCCGCATTTTCAGAAAGCTTTTGGTACTCAGATATTCTTGCCTCATGGTTGCCGGGTATGTAATACACGGGCGCAATCAGCAAAAGCCTTTTTAAATAGACGAGTGAGATTTCGGCATCAGTTCTGTAATAGTCGAAATAATCGCCTGTCAGCACGATAATATCAGGCTTGCTTTGAAGCAATGCCGAGATAATTTGTTCACGGACAGCCTCTGACCTTGTGTTGTGAAAATCGGATAGCTGTGCTATAAGAAAGCCGTCAAAATCTTTCGGGATTTTTTCGTCAGAGATTATATATTCAGTTTTGTCAAGACTGCTATTTGAGCGATAAATCAGAAAAACGAGCAGTGCAAACAGTATGGAGCAAATTATAATTAATAAAGCTGTAAATTCCATATCAATTTTAATCGTTTATAAAGTCGGTATATTCGGTAATGTGAAGCAATCTTTGAGCGTTTGTTATACTCTCTTTAGTCGGCGCACAAAGCCCTTCAAGAGGGTATTTTATTCCGAGCGCCTCATACTTAAACTCACCCAAATTGTGGTACGGCAAAATTTCTACACGACGGACATTCTTAAGCGTTTTAATAAATTTGTGAAGCTTGTTAAGTGAAAAATCATCGTCATTAATGTCCGGAACAAGCACATGTCTTATCCACATCGGAACATTTTTCTCTGAAAGATATTCAGCTAAATCAAGAATATTCTCGTTGCCAAAGCCTGTTAAAGACTTATGGTCCTTACTGTCGATATGCTTCAGATCCAGCATAAAAAGGTCGGTGTACTGCAAAAGCTCGTTAAACTTTGAGAAAAACGGTTCTTCACGGGTAAAAGGGTTTCCGGCTGTATCTATAACCGTGTTTATTCCCTGCTCCTTGCACTTTTTACAAAGTTCTATAAGGAAATCAATCTGGAGCAGCGGTTCACCGCCGCTGATTGTTATTCCGCCTTTTTCACCCCAATAGGTGCGGTAGCGCAGCGCAGACTTGATAATCTCGTCTGCTGTCACTTCTTTGCCGCCGCTGTTTTTCCATGTGTCAGGGTTGTGGCAGTATTTACAGCGCATATTGCACCCCTGCATAAAGACAATAAAGCGAACTCCCGGTCCGTCAACTGAACCGAAGCTTTCGGTAGAATGAACGTAACCCTTTTTCATTATTTCAAGCCTCCTTAACAAAAACGCCTCTCCCCAGTTATTCTGCGGAGAGGCGGTGAAATTATTAGATTAATTTAATCAGATTACACTGTGGCAGGTTCTTGAAATAACGTCAAGCTGCTGCTCACGGGTAAGGTCGATAAACTTAACAGCGTAGCCTGAAACTCTGATTGTGAAGTTTGCATACTCTTCCTTTTCAGGATGCTCCATAGCGTCGATAAGCTTTTCAGTACCAAACACATTTACATTGAGGTGATGTGCACCCTGGTCGAAGTAGCCGTCCATAATCTGAACCAAGTTGTTAACACGCTCGCCATCTGTGTGACCAAGTGCGTCGGGGTTGATTGTCTGAGTGTTTGAAATACCGTCAAGAGCATACTCATACGGAAGCTTTGCAACAGAGTTGAGTGATGCAAGCAGACCGTTCTTCTCTGCACCGTAGCTTGGGTTTGCGCCCGGAGAAAGTGGCTCGCCGCCCTTTCTGCCGTCAGGAAGTGAACCTGTTGCCTTACCGTAAACAACGTTAGATGTGATAGTAAGGATAGATGTTGTAGCCTCTGAACGACGATAAGTGTGGTGCTTCTTAATCTTTGAAAGGAATGTCTTGAGCAACCAAACCGCAATGTCGTCTGCTCTGTCATCATCGTTACCGTAACGCGGGAAGTCGCCCTGTACGTCATAATCAACAACAATGCCGTCCTCGTCACGTATTGTCTTAACCTTAGCGTATTTAATAGCAGAGATAGAGTCAACAACGTGTGAGAAGCCCGCAATACCTGTTGCAAATGTTCTTCTTACGTTCGTATCAATAAGAGCCATCTCAGCAGCCTCATAATAATACTTGTCGTGCATATAGTGGATGAGGTTCAAAGCGTTTACATAAATGTCTGCGAGCCAATCCATCATTGCGTCATATCTGTCAATAACCTCGTCATAGTCGAGATACTCTGATGTGATTGCACTGTACTTAGGAGCAACCTGAACCTTTGTTACCTCGTCAATACCGCCGTTTATAGCATAGAGCAAGCACTTTGCAAGATTAGCACGAGCACCGAAGAACTGCATCTCTTTACCTGTCTGTGTAGCAGATACGCAGCAGCAGATTGAATAGTCATCACACCAAACAAGGCGCATAACGTCATCGTTTTCGTACTGAACGGAGCTTGTCTTGATTGAAATTAATGAAGCATAATTCTTGAAGTTTTTCGGAAGTCTTGAAGAATACAAAACTGTAAGGTTCGGCTCCGGAGCAGGACCCATATTCTCAAGTGTGTGGAGGAATCTAAAGTCGCTCTTTGTAACCATTGAACGTCCGTCAATGCCAAGACCTGCAACCTCAAGAGTAGCCCATACCGGGTCGCCTGAGAACAGCTCGTTGTATGAAGGAATTCTTGCAAACTTAACCATTCTGAACTTCATAACCATATGGTCAATAAGCTCCTGTGCTTCCTTCTCTGTGAGTGTACCCTCTTCAAGATCACGCTGAATATAAATGTCGAGGAAAGTCGAAATACGTCCAACGCTCATTGCTGCGCCGTTCTGTGTTTTTATTGCTGCAAGATAGCCGAAGTAGAGCCACTGAGCAGCCTCACGGGCATTGTTAGCCGGCTGAGAAATATCATAGCCGTAGATTTCAGCCATCTTCTTCATCTCGCCAAGAGCGTTGTATTGCTCTGTGATTTCCTCTCTTAAGCGGATGATTTCGCCCTTCATTGAGCCTGAACCGCAGGCATTGAAGTCATCTTTCTTCTTCTGCATAAGATAGTCAATGCCGTACAGAGCAACACGGCGGTAGTCGCCCACAATTCTGCCTCTGCCGTAGGTATCCGGAAGACCTGTTATAATCTTGTTATGACGAGCCTTTTTAATTTCCGGTGTGTAAGCGTCAAATACACCCTGGTTGTGAGTTTTGTGGTACTGAGTAAAGATTTTGTGAAGCTCAGGGTTTGGTGTGTAGCCGTGAGTTTTAAGAGCTTCTTCAGCCATCTTGATTCCGCCAAACGGCATAAATGCACGCTTAAGCGGCTTATCTGTCTGCAAGCCTACAACCTTTTCCAAATCCTTATACTGCTCGCTGATATATCCCGGTCCGTGTGATGTAAGAGTTGAAACAATGTCGGTGTCCATGTCAAGAACGCCGCCCTTTGCTCTTTCTTCTTTCTGGAGCTTCTGAAGTTCACCCCAAAGAATATTAGTAGCCTCTGTCGGGCCCTCTAAAAAAGATTCGTCACCGTCATAAACTGTGTAGTTGTTCTGGATAAAATCTCTCGTATCAATTTCTTCCTGCCAGCGTCTGCCTTTAAAGCCTCTCCACTGAACTTTCTGTTCCATTCAACAGTCCTCCTATTATAGAATAATGATAGAATAAAAAATATATAATCTTCATTGAGATTATGTCGAAATGTTAAAAACAGGAAAAAGAGCGTGAAAGGCAAAAGCGAAAAAAGGTGAACTAAAAAAATAATCATCCACAATTTTTTTGTCTAATTCTCACAACTACATATTGTATCATTTTTTAACAAAACCAAATAATAACACAATATATGCTCTGTCGTCCCTGTTGCATAAACAGTATATAACAAACGCAAAAAAAAATCAACATATATTTTCACAAAACTAAAAAAATAAGCGGTGAAAAAATCACCGCTTAAGTTAATTATTCCTTGTTATCCTCTTCGGGTTCGTCATCCGGCAAATCAGCCTCAACGAAGGTACCCTGCATAACCTGCTCAAATGTTTCGCCGTCCATCTTTTCGTGCTTGAGAAGATACTTTGCAACCTCGTGCAGCTTATCCATATATTTATTGAGAATCTCCTCAGCTTGGCTGTAGCCTTGCTTAACAATGCTCAATACCTCGTCGTCAATAATAGCCGCTGTGCGCTCGGAGAAATCTCTGCCATGACCCATATCTCTGCCGAGGAACACCTCGCTGCTGCCTGAGGTATAGTTGATAGGACCGAGCTTTTCGCTCATACCGTATCTTGTAACCATGTCACGGGCTGTCTTTGTTGCCTTTTCAATATCGTTAGACGCACCTGTCGAAATATCGTCAAGCACAAGAGCCTCAGCAACACGTCCGCCAAGACAAACAACAATATCCTCTTCCATTTCCTGTTTTGAACGGTAGGACTTATCCTCGCTCGGAAGCGGCATTGTGTAACCACCTGCCATACCTCTCGGAACGATTGAAATCTGATGAACAGGATCCTGTGTATCACAGGCATAGAAGGTAAGAGCGTGACCTGCCTCGTGGTATGCTGTAAGAAGTTTTTCCTTGTCGCTCATAACCTTTGACTTCTTTTCAGCGCCGACAACAACCTTAATTGTTGCCTCCTCAATCTCCTCCATTGTAATTGCTTTTCTGCCCTTACGAGCCGCCAAAAGTGCCGCCTCGTTCAGGAGATTTTCAAGGTCTGCGCCGGTAAAACCTGCTGTTGATTTTGCAATAACAGAAAGCTTAACGTCAGGCGCAAGAGGTTTCTTTCTTGCATGAACCTTGAGTATAGCCTCTCTGCCCTTAACATCAGGGTAACCTACAACAACCTGCCTGTCGAATCTGCCCGGTCGCATAAGAGCCGGGTCCAGAATGTCCGGTCTGTTGGTTGCCGCAATTATTATGATACCCTCGTTTACGCCAAAGCCGTCCATCTCAACAAGGAGCTGGTTAAGGGTTTGCTCTCTTTCATCGTGACCGCCGCCGAGTCCTGTGCCTCTCTGCCTGCCGACAGCATCAATTTCATCAATAAAGATAATGCAGGGCGAGTTTTTCTTTGCCTGGTCGAACAAATCTCTTACTCTTGACGCACCAACGCCGACAAACATTTCTACGAAGTCTGAACCTGACATTGAGAAGAACGGTACTCCTGCTTCACCTGCAACTGCTCTTGCAAGGAGGGTCTTACCTGTTCCCGGAGGGCCAACAAGAAGCACACCCTTAGGAATCTTTGCGCCAAGCTCATTGAACTTTTTAGGCTCCTTAAGGAACTCAACAATTTCCTCAAGCTCCGCCTTTTCCTCATCTGCACCTGCTACATCCTCAAAAGTAGCCTTGTGCTTTTCTTCGTTCATATTTTTTATTTTCGTCTTGCCGAAGCCGCCGGGCTTAGACGGGTCGCCGCCCATACCGCCGGACATTTTTTTCATAATATAAATGTAGAAAACAACTAAAAGAACCAGCATAAGCATGCTTGGGAGCATACTTAAAATCCATGAATTGTCGCTTGACTTACTGTAATCGTATACAATCGGGTTGTCCTTGTTTTCCTCGTTGTATTCCTGTACATAACCCTTGATATCCTCATAGATAAGGCTTGCGCTCGGAGCGGTATATTCAATTTTTATACCCTTGTCATCTGAGGTCGGCTTTGGAGTTTTAGGAGCCTTGTCGGGGTCGTCCGGCTCTATTGTTTCGCCGGGTTTAAGAGTAATCTCCATCTTGCCGCTGCCCAAATCGAGTTTATATTCCTCAACCTTGTTTTCGGCAAACAGAGCTACAATGTCGGAATATTTATAGGAATAGTTTGGTTTTAACTGAAAAATAGCCACAGCAACCAAAATAACCGCTATACATATTCCTATACCGAGAATTATATTTCTGGTATTTTTTTTGTTATCCATTCTTACACCTCTTTGTTTTCATATTGATATTCTTTCAATATTTTTATCCATTATTTTTACTTTCGGAAGATTGATTAAAAGTAATAGTCAATATTTTTTCCGTATCGGAGGTTATCCTTGCTTTTCGAGACACGCCAAAGCCCTCAAGCCATAATATTTCATTATCCTGCGCTATGAGCATAAGCTTATCTCTTTTCTCTGAAATAACCTTTTCATCAATGAGAAACTTCTTAAGAGTCTTTGTCCATCCCCTGTTTTTCGGAGAAAATATATCGCCTGTCCGGCGAGTTCTCATTACCGTAACATCGTTAATTATATCATAGTCAATTGCATTTTTAAATAACAAATTGTTAAATTTTGCGTTATTGTTAAATTCTTTTTTTGTCAGCACATTAAATTCAACCGTTCTGCCCTGTATATGTGCTTTTACACCGTCTGAAACAACAATCGGATTTATGTCAGATTTATTAGATTTAGGGGTTATTTTGTATAGTCTGAAAACTCCGCTGTTTGCATCGGCGCAAACGCCGTTTTTTATGTTCACCCTTGAAGCAGCTGTTATCGCAGAGCAGACCGCCGTTACTGTTTCACGGTCGGGTTTAATATCAAAATTTCTTGACAGCAGAATAATAACTGCTCTTGAAAGCACCGAAATATTGAGATTTTGAAGTCTTTTCAGGTCATAACCGTCTGTGATTTTTGCATTTTTAAGCGCCTCATCTGCAAGGTTATAAAGAAAGGTATCATCATTTTTCAGCATTTCTCCGCTGCGTGTTATACACTGCTCAATAGATGGATTTATCTGCTTCAGTACAGGCAGCACGCCGTGGCGGATTTTATTTCGTGTGTAATCGTCTGTGAGATTTGTGCTGTCGGTAACATATTCAAGGCTGTAACTGCGGCAGTAACGCTCAATTTCATCTCTGTTGCACCTAATAAGCGGTCTAATAATATACTCCCTTTTCGGCGGTATTCCACACAAGCCCTTTAATGCGCTTCCTCTGGCAAGATTATAAATCACCGTTTCAGCGTTATCGTTTGCGTTATGAGCCGTAGCGATAACTGCGCTGTGCTTTTCCGAAAGAGTTTTAAAATACTCATACCTTACCCGCCTTGCAGTTTCCTCTGTCCCCGTTTTATATTCCTTTGATAGCTTTGGAATATCGACATCGAGCAGTTCAAACTCTATGCCGAGCCTATTGCAGAAATTCATTACAAAAAGCTCGTCACGCTTAGCCTCGTCACCTCTGATATTATGGTTTACGTGTGCGGCGATAAGCCTGTTTATGCCAAGTTCTGTTTTATTCTCAAAAAGAAAATGAAGCAGACACATTGAATCTGCTCCACCTGAAACGGCGACAACAATATTACTGCTGCCGCCAATCATATTATAGTCTTTGATAGTGTCAAAAATTTTATTCCTCACGATGAACCTCCGGAGAAGTGAATCGCATAAATTCACCCTGCCAGTGAAGCTTTATGCTGCCTGTTTCGCCGTGTCTGTTCTTTGCAACAAGACATTCGCCGCTGTTCTGGTCGCTCTTAGCGTCATCATCGTCGCCCGCCTTGTCATAGTAGCCCTCACGGTACAGAAACAGCACTATATCGGCGTCTTGCTCGATAGAACCAGAGTCACGCAGGTCTGAAAGCTGAGGTCTATGGTCGGCTCTTTTTTCGCTTTCACGTGAAAGCTGGGAAAGCGTTATGACAGGCACGTTTATTTCTTTTGCCATAATTTTCAGATTTCTTGTTATCTCGGAAATCTCCTGCACACGGTTGTCTGTTCGTCTTGCACCGCTCATAAGCTGTAAATAGTCGATAATAACAAGGTCAACGTTCTTAAGCCTTCTAAGCTTTGCCTTCATAGCCGGAACGGTTAGACCCGGCGTATCGTCAAGGTACATTTCGGTTGAGCCTAAAACATCTGATGCAGGAATCAGCCTGTCCCACTCATCGTCAGAAAGCTTACCTGTTCTCAGCGTTGTACCGCTAATAAGCGCCTCAGAAGACAGCAAACGAGAGGCAAGCTGCTCTCTTGACATTTCAAGCGAGAAGAACACAACCCTCTTTTTGCTCTTAACGGCAGCGTGCTTTGCAATATTAAGCGCAAAGCTCGTTTTACCCATACCCGGTCGTGCCGCAAGAAGAATAAGGTCACTTCTGTTAAGACCGGTTATTGTTCTGTCCAAATCACCAATACCGGTTGAAATAGGCTTAGCCAAATCGCTTTCGGGCGAATTGAGCATATCAAGGCGATCCATTGTTTCCAGAATAACAGCACTGAGCTTTTTAAGGCCCTTGACCTCGTTTTTGTTTCTTATGTCATAAATTTTCTGTTCTGCGCTGTCAAGCAGCTTATCCGAGGAAAGCTCGCCCGATGAGGACTCCTCCTGAATTTCACGGGCTGCATAAATAAGAGAACGAACCTCGTATTTTTCCTTGATAATATCTGCGTATGCGCTTACATTTGAAACAGACGGAACAATTTCTGCAAGCTGCATAAGATATGATTTAGCCGACGCTTCATCAAAGCCGCTTTGCGTTTTGATTGCATTAAGTACCGTAACATAGTCTGAACGCTTGCCTGCGGCAAAATTTTCGAGCATTATGCTGTAAATTATTCTGTGATTTTCAATGTAAAAATAATCCGGTTCCGGCAGGATTTCCGCTATGGTATCCATACAGCTGTTATCAATAAGCACAGCGCCCAAAACAGACTGCTCCGCCTCGGTGCTATACGGCAATGAAAAGCTGTCAACTCCGCCTGTAAACTCCGCCATTGTGATACTCCTTAATTATTCTTCCGCTACCTTAACTTTAATGTTTGCAACTATGCCCTGATAGAGCTTAACCTCGCAGTTGTAGGTGCCAAAGGCTTTGATTTCGCCGTCAATTGTGATTTTTCTCTTATCAACGTCAATGGCAAACTGCTTTTTAATCTCTGCACTTATCTCCTTTGAGGTTACTGAGCCGAAAAGCTTGCCGTTTTTGCCGGCCTTTGCTGACAGTTCAACTACCTTGCCCTCAAGCGTTTCTTTTGATTTATTTGCATTTGCTGTGTCGGTTTCAATCTTATAGCGGCGTGAATTCTCAGCGTTCTTCACCTCGTTTAGAGCCTGAGCATTTGCCTCCTTTGCAAGCTTTCTCGGAAGCAAAAAGTTTCTTGCGTAGCCGTCTGATACGTTCACAAGCTCGCCCTTCTTACCACTGCCCTTTACATCCTGTAATAATACTACCTTCATCTTTCTTCCTCCTTGACTTTCTTTATATCAATTTTACTTATTATATCAACAAGCTTTTCTCTTGCCTCGCTCATTTTTGAATTTTTAATCTGAGCCCCTGCCATTGTCATATGGCCTCCGCCGCCCATTTGCTCCATAATAAGCTGAACATTCATATCTCCGAGTGAACGTGCTGAAATACAGATTTCATCACCGTTTTGATATAAAACAAACGACGCCACAACATCGTGCAGACTTAAAAGCTCATCTGCTGCCTGTGCCGCTGTTACCCTGACATCTCCACCTAAATCGTCTGCGCAGGCTATGGCACAGCTGTTGTAAATTTCAGACTGCGACACAATCTGATACTTTGTTTTGTATGAATCTATTGAATTTGAAAACAGACGTTTTACCTCAACGGTATCAGCTCCGCACTGGCGCAGATATGCTGCCGCCTCAAAGGTTCTTACTCCGGTTTTCAAAACAAAGTTCTTTGTATCAAGCATAATTCCCGCCAGAAGCGCATCAGCCTCAAGCCGTGTGAGAATATTCTCGCCCATATACTGAATAAGCTCGGTTGCCATTTCAGACGCAGATGATGCGAATGGCTCGTGGAAAAACACCAGCGAATTGTCTATATGATTAACCATCATTCTGTGGTGGTCGATTACAACTATCTTTTTACACTTTTCATAAAGCTCAACGCTTTCAAGGAAGGTTGGCGAATGTGTGTCCACAATAATCAAAAGGGTTTTGTCGCTTGCAGACATCAATGCCTCGTCAGGCTCCATAAACATATTGCTGTTACCTGCGCTTTTCATACTCTCGATAATTTGCGTTGCAACTGACTGCCTTTGGTTAACAACAATGTGAGCAGGCTTTTTCTGCGTTTTCGTTACTGCACTCCATATACCGACAGCCGCACCGATACAGTCGAGATCAGAATTAGCATGACCCATTATAAGCACATTCTCGCAAGCCTTAATGTGGTCTATAAGCGTTCCTGCAATAACTCTTGCTCTTACCTTATCAAGCTTTGCATAGCCGCTTGTGCCGCCACCAAAGAAACGGTAGGATTCTCCTGTTTTTACAGCTGCCTGATCTCCGCCTCTTCCCAAAGCCATTTCGAGAGCCTTTCTTGCCTGAATTTCGTTTTCACGGTAGCCGTTGCTGCCTCTGCCAACGCCGATTGAAACGGTAGCCTCCTTGCCGCCGGGAAAACTTAACGCCTTTATCTCCTCAAGGATAGAAAATTTATCCTCAAGCAAATCACGGTAGTTCCTTTCCTCCATTAAAACAAGGTATTTGCTTCCTTCAATCTTTTTATACATAGCCTTGTTTTTCATCGCCCACTTCTGGAGCGTATTTTCAACAATAACCACAGCGTGAGCAAGCTGCTCATCATCATAATCTCTTTCAAATTCCTCTCTGTTGTCAAAGGTGAGAATTGCAATAACAGGTCTTGTATCTGCGTATTCCTGCGCCATCTTTTTGTAATTTGTATCATCAATAAAATATAAAACAGCGCCGTCAGATATTTCATTGGCTATAACGGTATATCTCCTCTCACCATAAGAAACATTTGACGAATCAGCCGCCACAAGTCGCTCAACGGACAGACCGGAGGTGTACTGTGTTATAAAATCGCCGACAGCCTCTCTGCCCTGACAGATATTTTTTTTAAAATACTTGTTGTACCAAACAACGTCGCCCTTCTCGCCTGCAACAACAACAGGTATAGAAAACTTGTCAAGATATGTTACATTAACACCTTTAAGGCTTTTTGCGCTGCTTTTTACAACCGCCTTGATATAGCTTTGAAAGAATTTTCCTGTTAAAAATACAACTATAATTGAAACAATCGCTATGCTCATCTCAATAGCGAATATGTAAATATTCCACCGGTAGGAGAAGGCTGCCATCAGCATAATGGCAACGGAAAACACAAGAAAAAACGGTGTAAGCGTCCATGATCTCTTTTTCATAATTTTCTCCTCCGGGGGTATAAAACATTAGACTTCCATAATAATCGGAAGTATCATCGGTGTACGGCGTGTCTTGCTGTAAATCAAGCGTGATACATCCTCTTTGATTTTATTCTTAATAACATTCCATTCGTGAACATTGTCATAAGCACAATCTTCAAGAACGTTTGTAGCTGTTTTCTTTATTTCCTCAATGAGCATTTCGGACTCTCTAACATATACAAAGCCTCTTGAAACAATGTCGGGACCCGATATTATATGACCGTCGTATGAATCAAGCGAGGCAACAACTATAATTAAGCCGTCCTGTCCCAAGTGCTTGCGGTCACGCAAAACTATGCTTCCGACATCGCCTACGCCAAGACCGTCAACAAACACCTTGCCCGCCTTGACGGATTCAAGCTGCTTGATATAGCCCTCGTTAAGCTCAACAACATTGCCTATATCGCCGATAAATACATTTTTATGATCCATTCCCATCTGATATGCAAGCTCAGCGTGCTTACGCAGATGCTTCTGCTCTCCGTGAACGGGAATAAAATACTTCGGCTTTACTATACCGTGCAGGATTTTAAGCTCCTCCTGACAAGCGTGACCCGAAACGTGAACCTCATACATAGATTCGTGAATAACCTGACAGCCACGCTTTAACAGCTCGTCAACTACTGCGCCGACTGTTTTTTCGTTACCCGGAATTGGGTTAGCCGAAATAATTATAAAGTCACCGGGGCCAACCTCAACCTTTCTGTGGTCGGAATAAGCCATTCGGTAGAGAGCCGACATAGGCTCGCCCTGACTGCCCGTTGTAACAAGCACTATCTTCTCGGCAGGGTATTTATTGAGCAAATCTATATCAATTATAACGCCATCCGGAACCTCAAGATAACCAAGCTCCATTGCGACAGTCATATAGTTTATCATACTTCTGCCCGAAAATGCTACTTTTCTGCCGTACTTTTGGGCACAGTTGATAATCTGCTGAACTCTGTTAATGTTTGAGGCAAAGGTCGCTATGATAATTCTTTGGTCTTCCGCCTGCTTGAAAAGGCTGTCAAAAGAAGCACTAACCCTCTGCTCCGTCATAGTATAGCCGGGTCTTTCGGCATTTGTTGAATCTGCAAGCAGAGCAAGAACACCCTCATTGCCAAGCTGTGCAAAACGGGCAAGGTCAATCATCTGCCCTGCTATCGGAGTGCAGTCAATTTTGAAGTCGCCCGTGTGAACAACCGTACCAGCCGGCGAGTGAATAGCAATGCCGACAGCATCCGGAATTGAGTGGTTCACCCTGATAAATTCAGCAGTCATACAGCCAAGCTTTACCATATCGCCCGCCTTAACCTCGTTAAGCTTTGTCTTGTATAGTACATTATGCTCTTTAAGTTTGTTTTCAATTAAGCCGATTGACAGAGCTGTGGCGTAAATTGGCAGGCTTACCTTTTTAAGAAGAAACGGCAGTCCGCCGATATGATCCTCATGTGCATGAGTAATTACAATGCCCTTGATTTTGTCGATATTCTCCTCGACATATGAAAAATCCGGCAATACAAGGTCAACGCCGAGCATTTCGCCGTCCGGAAAAGCCATTCCGCAGTCGAGCAACAGCATATCATCGTTACACTCAAACAGCGTTATATTCTTTCCGATTTCATTAAGTCCACCCAAAAATGCGATTTTAATTGACGGCTTTACAACCTTTTTGGTTTTATTGCCGGAGTATGGCTTTTTTGCGGTCGAGTAAGTTTTCTTTGTTCTTTTCACACCCTGCCTTGTACTCTTAGCAGACGCAGCGCTCTTTGGACTCTTTGTACTTTTTGCATTGTTATTTGAAGCCGCACTTTTGTCAATACGGCTCGGTCCGCTTTTAACCTTTTGGTAATAACCTTTTTTACTGTTTTGAGCGCTTACAGCCTTGTCATAAAAAAATTCATCCGATACTCTTTTCTTATTGCTAAATTCTGATATCACAAATAAACCTCCGTTAAAAATATGTAGTTGTATCTGTCGCTTGAATAATTATCCTGTTTAATTTATCCTGTTTAATGGAATTCACAGAGAAAATCACGTTGATTTTGAGTGTTGCAAACGGTGCCCCATACACTATTCTGTGAAAAAATTGAAATACTAAATTACAAATAACCAGAGTAATCCGAACACATACTTTGGATTAATTCTATAACTTTTAAGTCGATATGTCAAGGCTGCAAAGTTTATTACGCTTATAACGGCACAGCTCACTATTTATAATTTGTCATCTTAGAGGGAAATATAACCTTGATTGTGAGTACATTTAGTATATCTTTACTCTTTGTATATTTTTTCCTTTTTTGTTTACAAATAAATTATTCTTATCAGAATTGTAGGTATTGTTAATTTCCAAAAACTGTGCTATAATAAGTCTGATTTCGGATTTGGAGGAATTCTGTTGAAGGATGTTTTTATTTTTACCGACGGCGCTTGTTCAGGAAACCCCGGCCCCGGAGGTTGGGGAGCTATACTGAAATATAAATCCGTAGAAAAGGAAATATCCGGCGGTGAACGGGAAACTACTAACAACAGAATGGAGCTTACAGCCGCCATTGAAGCGCTCAAGCTGCTCAAGGAAAGGTGCAATGTCACGCTTTATTCCGATTCGCAATATGTTTGCAACGGACTAAAGCTCGGCTGGGCAAAAAAATGGCGAGCAAACGGTTGGATGCGCAACAAAAAAGAGCCTGCACTGAACCCTGAACTGTGGAAAGAACTTTTAGAGCTTTACGAGTACCACAATGTTGAGATTGTTTGGGTAAAGGGTCACGCAGGTCACCCCGAAAACGAACGCTGCGACCGTCTTGCAGTGGCTGAGTCCGAAAAATTTAAATAACAACAGGAAAGGACAATATAAAGTGGATAAGAAAAGAATCTACGCTGACAACGCAGCGACAACAAAATTATCTCCCGCTGTTTTGCAGGATATGATGCCTTACCTTACCGATGTATACGGCAATCCGTCAAGCCTTTATTCTGTCGGCGCACAGGCAAAAAAGGCTGTTGAGCTTGCAAGAGAGGATATTGCAAATGTGTTGGGCGCAGCTCCTACTGAAATATTCTTCACAAGCGGCGGCAGTGAGGCTGACAACTGGGCGATAAAGGGAATTGCCGAGTCTATGGCAAAAAAGGGCAAGAAACACATTATCTCAAGCAAATTTGAACATCACGCTGTGCTTCATTCGCTTGACGCACTCGCAAAGAAAGGCTTTGAGATAACATTGCTTGACGTACACGAAAACGGTATTGTTCGCCCCGAAGAGCTTGAAGCAGCTATTCGTGAGGACACAGCTCTTGTAACAATAATGTACGCAAACAATGAAATCGGCACAATTCAGCCGATAAAGGAAATCGGTGCAATCTGCAAGAAACACGGCGTTGTGTTCCATACCGACGCTGTTCAGGCTGTCGGCAATGTTGATATTAATGTTAAGGAGCAGAATATTGACCTTCTGTCGCTTACAGGACACAAGTTTCACGGTCCCAAGGGCTGCGGCGCTTTGTATGTAAGAAAGGGACTTCGCCCCGAAATTCTGATTGACGGCGGCGCTCAGGAGCGTGGCAGACGAGCAGGAACGGAAAACGTAGCCGGCATTGTCGGCCTTGCGTCTGCATTAAAGCTCGCTGTTTCCACAATGGATGAGCGAAACAAAAGACTCACTGAGCTTCGTGATTATTTGATTGACGATTTGCTCAAGATAGAGCGTTCACGCATTAACGGCGACAGGGTTCAACGTCTGCCCGGTAATATTAATATGTGCTTTGAGGGCATTGAGGGCGAATCGCTGCTTCTTATGCTCGATTTAAACGGTGTTTGTGCATCGTCCGGCTCAGCCTGCACCTCAGGTTCACTTGACCCCAGCCACGTCCTTCTTTCTATCGGTTTGCCACATGAGATTGCTCACGGATCTCTCAGACTTTCGTTCAGCGACGATACAACCAAAGAGGACGTTGAATATATTGCAAAGTGTATTCCCCCAATTATCGACAGACTTCGTGCTATGTCGCCTTTGTGGGAGCATATAAAGGAAAATGAAAAGAAAGGGATTGTTTGATTATGGCATACAGCGAAAAGGTTATGGACCATTTTGCCAACCCAAGAAATGTCGGCGAAATTGAAAATGCAGACGGAATCGGCGAGGTTGGAAATTCAAAATGCGGCGATATTATGAAAATGTACATTAAGGTCGACAACGGCGTTATTTCCGACGTTAAGTTCAAGACCTTCGGTTGCGGCGCTGCTATTGCAACAAGCTCAATGGCAACCGAGCTTATCAAGGGCAAGACTATTGAGGAGGCTCTTAAACTGACAAACAAGGCTGTTATGGAGGCTCTGGACGGGTTGCCGCCGGTTAAGGTTCACTGCAGTGTGCTTGCAGAGCAGGCTATTAAGGCAGCTTTGTCCGACTATTACACAAGACTCGGAGTAGACCCTGAGCCGATAGTCGGCAAGATTGAGGAATGTAACCACGAGGAAGGCTGCGCCTGCGAGCTTTAATTCAATATAAACAGAAAGACTGTATCAAAATCACGGTTGAGAAAACCGTTTCATTTTGATACAGTCTATTTTTTATATTATTAATTGTTATGCTCCATTCTCTCTTGCTTTGAGAATACGCAACCACAGTAATCCTGACGGTATAAATTGTATTGCCGTGACAACTCGGTTGAACGCTTGAAGCCGTTTTTCTTTTTGAAATCCGAAGCAAGGTATTTTACTTTGCATTTTGCTTCAAGCTCAAACCCTATATTATTGATAAGCGACGCATTTTTCAGCGGACTGATTGTCAAGGTTGTGGCAAAGTAGTCAAATCCCTTATCCTTTGCCAGAGACGCAGTTTTTCCAAGACGCAGCTCAAAGCATTTTTCACATCTTTTGCCGCCTTCTTTTTCCTTTTCAAGGCCCTTGATGTGGCTGTAAAATTCATCGGGAACAAACGGAACATCAATGTAGCTTAACGGGTGCTTTGACTTAAACTCGCTTATAAAGCGCTTTTGCTCACTGCTACGTGTTTCGTATTCTTCATTGGGATAAAGGTTGGGGTTATAATAGAAAACAGTGATTTCAAAATAATCGGACAAATATTCTATAACATAGCTGCTGCAAGGTGCACAGCAGCTGTGAAGCAAAAGCTTGGGAACCAACCCTGAGCTTTTATTTTTTTCAATCAGCGCATCCATTTCACGCTGATAATTAATCCTGTTCGGCTCAGCCATTCAAAATCACCCTGCATAGCTCGTCTGCACTTGAAACTGTTATTTTTGCACCCTCGTTTTCAAGCTCCTCTTTAGTTCTGAAACCCCATAAAACGCCGCAGAAGTCGAGTCCTGCATTTCTCGCTGTGATAACATCAACATTACTGTCACCAACATAGATGCACTCTGACTTAGATACAGAAAGCTCATTTATCAGGGCAAGAACAGACGACGGGTCAGGCTTTGTAGGAAAATCCGCCATTTTGCCCCATGCAACGTCAAATTTAATTCCGCTGAAAAGCTTATCAAGCATATTCTTCACAAACTCATCCGGCTTGTTGGAAAGCACATTAATCTTCACTCCGTTTTGCTGAAGTCTTGAAAGCATATCAACTATGCCGTCATATGGCTCTGTTTTGTCAAGGCAGTGAACAAGATAATAATCATCATATGTCTTAGTTACAAGAGAATACAGCTTGTCGTCCTTTGAAGCCTCTCCCATAGCACGCTCAATAAGCTTTGCTCTGCCGTTTCCCACAAAGTATTTGTAAGCGTCATACGGATGCGAAGGCAAGCCGTATGCTTCAAGTGCCTTATTAACGCTGTCGGCAAGGTCATAAAGCGAATTTACAAGCGTTCCGTCCAAATCAAAAACAACACATTTATACATTTATATCACCCTGTTAAAAGTTGAACCTATCGTCATAGTGCTCCTCTGGCAAGCTATTGTGCGGTTCAGAGTTTTCTTTTTCCTTTTTCTTTTCCCCTTCTTTTTCAGCCTGTCTTGCCAGCATTTCTGCGTGCTTTTTTTCCAGCGTTTTGGAGCGCTTATTAAACATAAAAATCAACAGTGCAGTCAGCATAATCATAAATCCTGCGCAAACACAGTATATTACAACTCCCTGCGGATACGGCAGTGTGGCGGTGTATTTTACGGTTGTTTCACCGCCCTTGAGGTTTAAAACATAACCGTTTTCTTTATCTATATCAAGAGAAGAAATATCGCCGGAACCGTCTGCTGTAAGACCCGAAAATCCGGAAACGCTCTCGTTACCCTTTGTATAGAGCTTATATACAAGCGGTACATCCTTGTTTTTGCCCGTAAGCATATATGAAATATTGATTTCATCTGTGAGCGATACGTTGGTAACAACGCTCATATCACCGGTGCTTTGCGAATAGGAAAGCGAATTTCCTCCGCCGAACAGCTTATTTATTTCCTCGGAAATAACCTTTGCCGAGCCTTTTGAGGATAGTCGGCAAATAACGCCGTCATCAGACTTTATTCGAGTTACAGATACGCCCTTTTTATTCAGAAAATCATAGGCGTAATCCCTGCCCTCCTGTCCGTTTACGGAGCTGTAAACAAAGTCGAAGTAGCGTGTGAAATTATCATTATCATAGCTTTCAAGCGTTACGTTAATCCCCTTAATCTCGTACTGAATACCGTCAGGAATTCTTATGTCATATACTGTGTCGGAGGATTTGAGTGAATAGATACCGTCAATCCATTCGCCTGTTTTCGCCCATACGCCGTCCTTGAGCAAAACCCCCTCGCCGTGTGTTGTTTTCAGCGGCAGAGAGTATTTGTAGCTAAGCTCCACCTTTGAGTCCTCTTTCGGAACAAAGGAAAGCGTGTTTATATTCTCCTCAAACACAAGCTGTTCTGCAAGCGGCGTACTGCTGTTGTTCTGGTCGCCATAGTAGAGCGACACAGTATCGCAGTCTAAAAATGTAGCGGTTGCATTTTGAAGCTCCGATAGAGACAGTCCGTTATATACAATCTGGTATTCCTGATTGTTGCCCTGCTGAGTCCAGCCGCTGTATGCTGCGTCCTGAAGAGTTCTTTTTTTCATAATAGAAATAAGCTTTTCGCCCATTTCCTCATATGTTTTCTGCGGAACTGATAAGGTAAATTTTCGGTCATAATTATCCTTTTTATTGTTTGTTGTTTCAATATATATTGCAGTAACAGGATAACCCTTAACAGCGTTTATTTCTGTGTTTTCGCTCTTACAGCTCTGAATATCGCCGCCCATATTGATTACGTTTGATGTACAGCTTAAATCGAACTGCAAATCATTGTATTTTTTCTCTTCAATTCCGTTTTTAAGCCAGCTGAACAAATCGTCTGTTTTTATGTCCTCAATATAGTGCCAGCCCTTTGCAAGCTCGCTGTTCGGGTGAACAAGAGAAGCCTGCACCTGCTTGTTGGTTATAGCTGCAAGCTTGGAGAGATAATCTGACCTTGAATCAAAGGTGAGCGTAAATATATATTTTAAGTTTCCGTCCTCCTCTACCTCCTCACGCTGAAGCACCGATGGACAGTATTCGCCTATAATCTCGTTGAATTTTGCCCTTGTATCAGAGCTGCTTGTAAACGCTGAGCCTGAGTTCAGCGTCATTGTGCGAACACCCTTGAATTGGGCGTCAATTTTAAGCATACTCTCGTATTCAAAGGTCTTTTCGCCACAGCCGTAAAAGGTAAAAAGCGGTACAGCTAAAAGCAGTATAAGCAAAAAAGACGTTAATTTTCTCTTCATTTTCCTTCCTCCTTATATTCCCTTTTCCTGTGCCAGCAGCACTGCTCTTACAGGTGACGCTTCAAGAGCTGACAGTTTCAGTGGAAACGCTGATAGAATGTAGTTTCCGTCCTCTACTGAGCTTAAATCAAGACCCTCTAAAATTAAAATATTATGCAAAAACAACTCACGGTGAATTTCAAATTCCTCGTCAGGCTGTGCAACGGAAAGCCCGTCTATACCAATTAGATTTATTCCGAAATCGCTCAGCACAAACACTGCGCTTGGGGTTAAGTACGCTTCGCCCTCTCCCCTTATCAAAAGCTTTTTGCGGCAGTGCGGCAAAATCTGCTCCATATCCTCACCTGTTATTATGCCGCTTATCGTTACAACGGTGCATTGCCCGTAAAAGCGTGAAAGCGAAAGATCGCCTATTTTTTCACCGTCGTCAAGATAGTGGTATGGCGAGTCTATATGCGTTCCCGTATGAGTACATATAGATATTTCCGAGAGGTTGTACTCTTCACCGTATTCAATTTTAGAAAGCCATTCCGCTTTAGGCTTCGGGTCGCCCGGATATATCGGTGAATTTAATATATCCTGCGAAATATCATACAGAAGCATATTTTACACTCCCTCAATCAATAAAGTGTATTCTACCATATTTCAGAAAATTTTTCGACAAAACCTTACAGCAAAAGCAGCTTATTCCTCTTTGTCAAATTTAAGCAATCCGATTACTATTCCAAGCAGAGCAAACATGCAAGACGCAATTGCAATAAGCGTTCTTTCGGAGGATGACGCAAAAAGATACGAGGCAAATGAAATAAGCAGCACAATCGCCGCTGCGATTATACAAAAAATGATACTGTATTGATTTATAAATTTCATTTTACGCTCTCCTTTGTCATTTCATTGCACAAATCAGCAAAGCTTTGCAGCGTAAGCTGTTCGGCACGGTAGTTTGACGGTATTCCGCATTTTTCAAGCAGAATATTTATTTTAGTCTTTTCAATGTTCAAGCCTGAGCTTAAGCAGTTCGGCAGCGTCTTTCTTCTTTGGGCAAAGGCTGCTTTTATTATTTTGAAAAGCAAGGCTTCGTCAGACACAGACACAGGCGGAGTTTTGTTGATATTCAACCTGATAACAGCCGAATCCACCTTTGGAGCAGGCATAAAACTACCAGCTGACACGCCGAAGAGCATCTGAGCCTCGGCATAATAATTAACAGCAACCGTAAGTGCAGAGGACTGCCGTGTTCCTACTTCTGCACAGATTCGCTGAGCCGCCTCCTTTTGCACCATTACGGTTATCGCCTGTATAGGCAACCGCAATTCAAGCAATCGCATAATAACCGGGGATGTAATATAATACGGAAGGTTTGCGCATATGCACACAGACATTCCCTTAAACTCCTCGTCAATCAGTCGGTTAAAGTCAACCTTGAGTGCGTCATCGTTTATAACCTTAATATTGTCAAAATCTGCAAGCGTTTCCGAAAGCACCGGCAAAAGTCTTTTATCAAGCTCCACCGCAACAACCTTGTCTGCAAGGCGTGCAAGCTCACAGGTCAGAACGCCGATACCCGGACCTATCTCTATAACTGCGACTCCCTGTGTTGCTCCGCTTTCCGCCGCCATCCTCGGACATACAGATGGATTTATCAAAAAGTTTTGCCCAAGCGATTTTGAAAAAGTAAAGCCGTGACGTGAAAGTATTGATTTTATATTTGAAATGTTTGATAGCTTTTCCATTATATAACCTTAATTATTTCTTAACCCTTTGGGGTATTTATTTTTCAGTCGTCCGTTCACAGCCTTTGCAAAGCCTGTGCTTACACCGTCAACCGCAACAAGGCAATAGCCCTTGAGCTTTTCATCACATTCTGTTTCCTCACCGTGAAGAAACGCCTTAATCTCTGCACTGTCACTTGAATAATCAACACACTGCCGAGCTTCAGACGGTGAAAGCGACATAAAAAAGCTGTGGTGAGGCTCAAGGCGGTTTTTCTTCTGCTGAGCAAACAGCACGCCGGCACGGAGTATATTCAGTCCGCTAAAGGACGGCATTATCTGCGGCAAAATCAAAATGTTGTCCCTTTGAAGCATAAAACAACAATCCTGCGGTTTTTTCACTATGCCTTCATACAATGTGAAAATATCCTTTTTAATTGCCGTCAACTCACGGGTGTTAAGGCTTAAAAAATTAAATTCAGGCGTGTGGTACGGGTTTTCACCTACTCTTTTAAGTTTGACAGCATAATGGCCCTCGCCGCCGTCCATAGGAAAAATTCGCAAGCCGTTGTTATCTGTTTTTCTGCCGAATTTTTCACCGCTTTCAACCGAAATAAAATCAGAGTGCCTTCGCAAAAACTCGGCTGTTACCTCCTCGTTTTCTTCATAAGAAAAGGTGCAGGTAGAATATACAAGCTCGCCGCCCTCTTTAAGTGCTTTTGCGGCGCAATCCAAGATTTCAAGCTGACGTGACTTACAGAGCAACACGTTGCTCCTGCTCCACTCGCCTATTGCGTCGTTGTCCTTTCTGAACATTCCCTCGCCCGAACACGGAGCATCGACAAGCACCTTGTCAAAATAGCCTGCAAGCTCATCACAAAGGCGTTTTGGGGTTTCGCTTGACACAACGGCATTTTTAACGCCGCAGCGTTCAATATTCGACAAAAGAATATTTGCCCTTGATTTTATTATCTCGTTGCTCCACAAAAGTCCTGTTCCGTTAAGCCTTGCTGCTATCTGCGTTGACTTGCCGCCGGGAGCTGCACATAAATCGAGAACCTTGTCATTTTCCTTAACGTCAAGCAGAGTAACAGCACTCATCGCCGACGGTTCCTGAACGTAAAACGCTCCTGCGTGGTGAAGCGGCGTTGTACCAATGCTTTGAACACTGTTATCGAGATAATAGCCGTTTTCAGCAAAGGGATTTTTTTGAATTTTACCGAAAAAAACCGTTTCAAGCTTCTGAGCAGTGCATTTTAATGTATTCACTCTCAGCCCTTTATAAGGCGGCTTTTTGTATTCGTCAAAAAGATTTTTTGCTTCATCACCGAGCAGCTTTTTCATATCTGATATAAATTCTTGCGGTAAGCTTATATTCATAGTATCTCCAAGTATAAACAAAACGTATTTACTAATAATAAAATCTGTCGGGAGGTGAAAAGAATGAACAACAGATTTAATCAGAACAACAATAACAACAACATTTTCCAGAACAACAGGAATAACAATAAGAACAACAACCAGAATAACAACCAGAACAACAACCAGAACAACAACCAGAATAATAACCAGAACAATAACCAGAACAATAACCAAAATCAGAATTTCAGAAACAACAGACAGAACCAGAACTTCTGATTTTGCAGGAAACCCGAATTACCCCTCGGGTTTCCTGATACATATTAATAACCGAGCTGCTCCTTTATGATAACTACCTTAATTCTGTTCTTATGTCTTTGCTGTGCCGAAACAGCATAATTGCAGCAGATTCTGCCGCTGCCGCCACAGCCGTCACACATTGACGGATTATCTTTCTTAAGTGAAATACACTCGCCTGTCTTGCTGCAAGGTGTTTCACAGCTTAAGCGGACTGTGTTTGCAGGAGCCGCAAGGGTTTTGACTCTCATTATAGCCTCGTCAAGATTTCTTACAAGCTTGTTGTAGCCGACAAACATAATAACCGACTTAGGACCATAAAGAATTGCGGAAATTCTGTTTGAGTTGCCGTCAACATTGTAAAGCTCTCCGTTTTCCGTAACGGCGTTTGAGCTTGTAAGGTAAACATCGGCAAAGTAAGCCTTGCGGTAAATTTCCTCTATTTCTTCCCTTGTAAGACCCGACTTGTCTCTGTCAAGATAATTATACTCGCCGCTTTTTAACAGTTCCCTGATGCCAAGCTGCTTTAAGGTTTCGGAGCCGCCGTGAGTTACAGTATCGCCGGGCTTAACAAGCTTTTTGAAAAGCTCCAGAGCCTCTGCGGTATTTTCACAGCAATATGCCTCCATATTATTTTTTTTCAAATTTTCAATAGTTTTTTTAATTCTTAATTCAAGAATCTCCATCGGTATTTTTTCCATAAAGACCACCCTAAAATCATATTTATATTAGTATATCACATTACGCTAAATAAAAAAAGAGCAAAACGACAAAAAGCGTGGAAAACACCGCAATAACTGCCGACATATATAAAATAGAAAATGAGAATGATAAAATTATGCAAAGAGGAATTTTTCGGCGGAAAAATATTGAAAGAAATCTGAATTAATGCTATAATAAGCTAATAATGCGGCAAACTGCCTGATTTGGCAATGCTTAATAGAAAACTATTACCCGAAAGGAACATTATATTATGATTAAAGAAAACGTATACCGCACACATCTTTGCGGTGATTTGAGAGAAAGCGACATTGGAAAAACAGTCAGAGTTTCGGGCTGGGTTGAAACAATCCGTGACCACGGCGGCGTTATGTTCATTGATGTTCGTGACCAGTACGGCGTTGTTCAGGTTGTTGTTCACGACGACGAGCTTCTGAAAGACGTTAACAAGGAATGTACCGTTACAATTAGCGGCAAGGTTGTTAAAAGAGATGAAGAAACAATCAACCCCAAGATTGCAACAGGTACTGTTGAGATTGTAACCGAAGAGCTTAAGGTTATCGGCAAATGCAAGAACAACCTACCGTTTGAGGTTCTCAATTCAACCGACACAAAAGAGGATATAAGACTTAAGTACCGTTTTCTTGATTTGAGAAATCCAAAGGTACACAATAATATACTGTTCCGCAGCAGAGTTGTTTCTTTCCTGCGCTCAAAGATGACAGAGCTTGGCTTCAACGAGATTAACACGCCTATCCTCTCTGCAAGCTCACCTGAAGGCGCAAGAGATTACCTTATTCCGAGCAGAAAGCACAAGGGCAAGTTCTATGCTCTGCCGCAGGCTCCGCAGATTTTCAAGCAGCTTTTGATGGTTTCGGGCTTTGACAAATACTTCCAGATTGCTCCTTGCTTCCGTGACGAAGACGCAAGAGCAGACCGTTCACCGGGCGAATTCTATCAGCTCGACTTTGAGATGGCTTTTGCAACTCAGGAAGATGTTTTTGATATAGCTGAGCAGGTACTTTATGAAACCTTTACAAAGTTCAGCGACAAAGAGGTTTCAAAGCCGCCGTTTAAGAGAATACCGTACAAAGAGGCTATGATAACCTACGGTACGGATAAACCGGATCTCAGAAACCCGCTTATCATCAAGGATATAAGCGATATGTTCGCTGAAACAGACTTCAAGCCGTTCCTTAAAAAGACGGTTCGTTCAATAAATGTACCCGACGCTGCAAAACAGTCAAAGACCTGGTTCAAAAAGATGGAGGAATTTGCTCTGTCTATCGGTATGAAGGGTCTTGGATATGTAAAGGTAAGAGAGGACTTAACCTTTGACGGTCCTATTGACAAGTTCCTCAAAGAGGGCGACCGTGAGAAGCTTATTGAAATTAACAATTCAAAATCAGGCGACGTAATTTACTTTATCGCCGATTCAGCCGAGAATGCACCGAAGCTTGCAGGTCAGATAAGAACAGAGGTTGCAAACCGCCTTGAACTTATTGACAATAGCCGCTTTGAGCTTTGCTTTATTGTTGACTTCCCTATGTATGAGCATGACGAGGAGTCAGGTGCTATTATATTTACACACAACCCATTCTCTATGCCGCAGGGAGGTATGGAGGCTCTTCAGAATATGGACCCGTGCGACATTTTAGCATATCAGTATGACATTGTCTGCGACGGCGTAGAGCTTTCTTCCGGCGCTGTAAGAAACCACGACCTTGACATTATGATAAAGGCATTTGAGATTGCAGGCTACAGCGAGGAGGACCTTAAAAACAAGTTCTCTTCACTTTACAACGCATTCCAGTACGGAGCACCGCCGCACGCCGGTATGGCTCCGGGTGTTGACAGAATGCTTATGTTGCTTTGCGGCGAGGAAAATATCCGTGAGGTTATTGCCTTCCCTATGAACAGCAACGCACAAGACGTTTTGCTTGGCGCTCCGAACGAGGTATCGGAGCAGCAGCTGCGTGAGGTACACATTAAATTAAGATAAACAAAGAGGTGAATGCTTTGGTAACGCATGAGGATATTTTACAGATTGCTAATCTTGCGAAATTATCAGTCCCCGAGGAGGAGCTTGACGCTTTGACAAAGGATATGGGCGAGATTATTGAGTTTGCTAATACAATCAACAACGCTGCCGAGGACGGCGAGTCTTTTGACAATATCAACAACCTTTCAAATGTACTCAGAAAGGACGAGGTTGTGCCGTCGCTTGATGTTGATGAGATTCTTAAGAATGCAAACGACAGCGAAAACGATCATTTTCTTGTTAAAAAGAGAGTGCTTTAATCCATTGGAAAGGACTGAAACAAAATGAGCCAAATTCAGGGAAAAATCAGCAAAATAAGCTCTATGCTCAAAAGCCGTGAAATATCCTGTACCGAGCTTACAGAACAATATCTCTCTGAAATTGATAAAATAAACGGTGAGCTTAACGCTTATGTAAACGTCACACCTGACACTGCGCTTGAAACGGCAAAAAAGGTTGATGAAAAGCTTGCAAAGGGCGAGGAGCTTGCACCCTTAGAGGGTATTCCAATGACCCTTAAGGACAACATTTCCACAAACGGAATCGAAACCACCTGTTGCTCAAAGATACTTAAGGGCTACAAGCCGATTTATGACGCAACGGTGTGGCATAACCTTAAAAATCAGAATGCCGTACTTCTCGGCAAAACTAATATGGACGAGTTCGCAATGGGTTCATCTTGCGAAACCTCCTGCTTCGGAGGTGCAAAAAATCCGCACAATACTAATCACGTTGCAGGCGGAAGCTCCGGCGGCGTTGCTTCGGCAGTCGGCGGAAATATTGCGGCTTACGGTCTTGGCTCCGACACGGGCGGCTCAATCCGCCAACCGGCAAGCTTCTGCGGTATAGTAGGATTAAAACCGACCTACGGCTCTGTTTCCCGTTACGGCCTCATCGCTTATGCTTCAAGCCTTGACCAGATAGGACCTATTACAACAACAGTTGAGGATGCGGCAACAGTATTTGACGCTATATCCTTATATGATAAAATGGATTCTACTTCACAGGGTAAAAAACGTGCTGCTTGCGACACCCTGAAGAATTCAATCAAGGGTATAAAGATAGGCATTGCAAGAGAATACCTTGAGGGCATTAGAGATGACGTTAAGGAGGCTATCCTCAACGCTGCTAAGGTGTACGAGAGCCTTGGAGCAGAGATTGTGTATTTCGACCTCCCCTCTCTTAAGTACGCTCTTCCTGTTTACTATATTATCGCCTGTGCCGAGGCTTCATCAAACCTTGGCAGATACGACGGTATCCGCTACGGCTACAAAACACCGAAGTACAACGATGTAAACGATATGATTTGCAAGACAAGAAGCGAGGGCTTCGGCAAGGAGGTTCAAAGAAGAATCCTCCTCGGCACCTACGTTCTGAGTGCAGGCTACTATGACGCATACTACAAAAAGGCTCAGAATCTCAGAGGCGCAATCGTTAAAGCATTCAGAGAAGCCTTTGAGTGCTGTGACGTTATGCTTGCACCTACCGTTCCTATGACAGCTTTTGAGTGTGGCAAGGCGGTAAGCGACCCGATTGAAACATATCTTACCGATATATGCACCGTTCCGGTGAACATTGCAGGACTTCCTGCGGTATCTATCCCCTGCGGTTTCAACGCAAATGGTATGCCGATTGGTATGCAGCTTATCGGAAACAGTTTCTGCGAGGATAAAATACTTAACGCCGCTTGGCAGTATGAGCATAGCGTTGGAACAGATATATTCAAATCTACTGAAATGGGGGTATTGCTATGAAATACGAGATGGTAGCCGGACTTGAAACTCACGTAGAGCTTGCAACCAACACTAAAATTTTCTGCGGCTGCACAACAAAATTCGGCGGTGACCCCAACACACACTGCTGCCCTATTTGTATTGGCCTGCCGGGTACCCTTCCAAAGCTTAATGAGGAGGTAGTTAACTTTGCGATTAAGGCAGGACTTGCAACAAACTGCGAAATCCCTGAAATTGCAAAAATGGACAGAAAAAACTACTGCTACCCCGACCTGCCGAAGGCTTACCAGATTTCTCAGTATGACAAGCCGCTGTGCGTAAACGGCTACGTTCAGCTTAGCAACGGCAGAAAAATCCGCCTTACACGTATTCATATTGAGGAGGACGCAGGTAAGCTCATACACAATCACGGCGACACATACGTTGATTATAACCGAGGCGGCGTTCCGCTAATTGAAATAGTAAGTGAACCTGATATTCGCTCAGTTGAAGAGGCTAAGGAATATGTTGAAAAGCTTCAGCTTATAATGAAGTATATCGGCGTTTCCGACTGCAAAATGCAGGAAGGCTCTATGAGATGTGATGTGAACATCTCTGTAAGACCTGTGGGCAGTGAGGAGTTTGGCACAAGAACAGAAATTAAGAATATGAACTCAATCACATATATGGCTAAGGCGATGGAATATGAGTTTTCACGTCAGGTTGACTTGATTGAAAGCGGCGGCAAGGTTGAACAGCAGACCCTCAGATATGATGAGGTAAGCGACACCACCTCTTCTATGAGAGGCAAGGAGGATGCTAACGATTACCGTTATTTCCGTGACCCTGACCTTGTTACCATTCACGTTCCTGCTGAAAAGGTTGAGAAAATCAAGGCAACTTTGCCGGAGCTGCCCGACAAAAAGCTTGAGAGATATATAAACGAGCTTGAGATTCCGGAAAACGATGCAAGGCTTATTGTTAAATACCACAAGGTTGCACAGTTCTTTGAAAAAGCAAGCGAGAACACAAAAACGCCGAGAACAGCCGCAAACTTCATTATCGGTCAGATTTTCTCTATTCTTGATAATGACAGCGCAAAGGAAGCGTTCGACATAAAGGTAAGCGGCGAGAATTTGAATGCCTTAATCAAGCTGCTTGACGAGGGCAAAATCAAGATGAACCTTGCTAAAAAGACCCTTGCCAAGATGCTTGAAACAGGCAAGGCGCCGTCTGAGCTTATAGATGAAAGCGATATGGGCGGTCTGGATGAAAGTGCTCTTGATGAGCTTTGCAGGCAGGCTATTGAGGCTAATCCAAATGCTGTTTCCGACTACAAAAACGGCAAGGTTAAGGCTATTAAGGCTCTTGTGGGCTTTATTATGAAGAACAGCCGAGGCAAAGCAGACGCTGCGGCAGCCGAGCAGAAGCTTATCAATATGATTGGCTAAAATTTATTCTTAATATAAAAGTTGGAGGTAATTTATTATGTTAATATGTCCGAAATGCGGAACAGAGTTGAATGACGGAGTTGTTTACTGCTCAAAGTGCGGTACAAACGTAACGCATCAGAGCCAGCCAAACGGAGCTGCCCAGAACAACACAGCGCAGCAAAACCCGTTCCAGAACTCAGCACAGCAAAACTACAACGGCACAACATCAGACAAATTCAAGGCAGGTGTTAATTCAGCGGTAAACAAAACAAAGACCTTTTTCTTTAACACCGCCGATGAAACCTCAATGCAGGATGTCAGCGATGTTCAGGAAAACAAGATTTTAGCGCTTGTCAGCTATCTTGGCTACTTCTTCTTTATCCCGATGATAGTAAAGCCGTATTCTCGCTATCTGAGATTTCACGGCAATCAAGGCTTGACCCTGTGTTTGTATCTTGTTGCTGTATCAATCCTTAACACTGTTTTGACAAGCATAATCGGCATAGCAGGATACTCTGGTATTGGTGCATTGATTGCCGTTACAATTATCAATTCAATCATTTCAATTATTCTCTACGGCTCGTTTGTGCTGCTTGCAGCAATAGGCATATACAACGCCGTTAAGGGATTTGCAAGGGAGCTACCCGTTATTGGAAAAATCAGAATTTTAAGAGAGTATTGATTACATAATATTAACATCATTAAAAAAGGAACGGATTACACGCCGTTCCTTTTTTCTGTGGCAACTCAGCACAATAGCGGTGTGCCGCGTTGCTTTATTTTTTTGAAATTCTCTACCTCATACGGAATGTCGAGGTTTATAGAACATTTCACTATCTGCTTTTTATGTATCTTACCACTGTTTCAACGGTGTCGATAAGAATTGCAAACAAGATAACTACGAGTAAAAAGAGCTGGAAATTGTTGAATATTGAAATTATGAACTGCGGCGTATCCGAGAATACGTCGGGAATCCATGATAAAAACTCATTGCTCATAATATTTGTATTGAGCAACCAGCAGATGGCAAGCACTATGGAAAATGTATTTGCAATTGCCGTTGTAAGCATAACCTTGAAATTATATCTGCCTTCAATAAGCCTTATGATTTCACGCACAATTCCTGCGAGTGCAAACATCACTAATATATACCAACATTCTCTTAACACCTCGGCGTTGAGTATTGGTATTACAAGGTTCTGTCCCGATATAATAACGCAGAAAATCTGAGGTGCAAAAAGGAAAACTATAAGGAAAACCACAGAAAAGCAGATTCCTATAATTGAGCCAGCCCTTGAAATTTTCTCGTTTTTCTTCGGTACAGGCGGCAGGCTGTCAACACCACCGTATGTATTTATTTTTATATCCTTATGGTAGAAAAATGCGAAAAGCAGAGTAACAAACGCAAATGCTTGAAAAGAGCTTACAAAGATTGCAGATATAAAGCCTCCAACTGCAAAATACCAAACACCCGACGGAGAAAAAATACCGGACAAAATTTCTGCACAAGTGATTCCGCATACTACGCATATCAGAACAATTTTGAGAACAAATTTGTATGTTGAATAATACGGTGCTCCTATAAGGCAGTTTTTACCGTTGCCACTGTATTTTTCGGCAAGCTCATACGGATTTCCAAGCTCTGTAAGAACTACCCTTACATCGTGGCCAGTCGGTGTTAAATCACCGCAACGCTCAAGCAGCATATCATCAATAAGACCTCGCAACTCGTTTGATATATCCTCTTTCTTCTTTTCAGGCAGTCGCTTTACAAGTGCATAGATATATCTTTCAATTAAATCATTCTTCATTATTTTTTCCTCCCAACAAGTTATTTACATTCTTTGAGAATTCTCTCCAATGCTCAGTTGTCTTTTCAAGAACGACCAGTCCTTCGTCTGTAATTCTGTAATACTTTCTCGGCTTAGCCTCGCTTGTGTCCCACTCACTTTTTAAAAGCCCCTGTGATTCAAGCCTTCTCATAAGCGGATAAAGCGTGTTTGCTTCAATCGGTATACCATTTTCCTTAAGTTTTTTTACAAGCTCATAGCCGTAGGTGGGCTTTTTAAGCTGGCTAAGCGCCAAAAGGATTAACGTGCCTCGTCTTAATTCAAGGATAAGACCGGACACAATCTCGTCACAGTCCATTTTATTCCCTCCAATATTGTGTAAGTATTTATAGTGTGTGTCACACTCTATACTCGTATTATAATGTGTATCACACACTATGTCAAGCCTTTTTGCAAAAAAAATATCCCCAAACGGTATAAATGAACTGCCCCAAGTTATGCAGACAGTACAAAAAAGCCTACTTGATGTAGTTAAAATTAAAATTTAAGCAACAAACTGATTTCGTTTTTCTAGCGGAGTCAGTTTTGTTTTTGTTTGAATACGATAT
>NZ_WNJZ01000012.1 GCF_024433635.1 Ruminococcus sp. zg-924
GAACCGCTGTGTTTTTGCTTGCCTTTTCCGTTACGCTACGCTCCACTCCAAAGGCAAGCAAAAACACTATACCATATCGTTAGTTTATTTTTTTACCAAATTGGGTCACATCTATTTACAACGCAGAATTCTAAATCAAATTTCACAGAAGATCCGTTGAAAAACCACAAGTTCTATGGTATAATACATTTGTATAATTATGTTTGGGTGAAAGCGAGGTTGAACCAATGAATCCAGTTTTAAAATATCGTGGCGGAAAATCTCGTGAAATCCCCCGTTTTCTTCAATACATACCGGATGACTTTAATAGATATATTGAGCCTTTTTTTGGCGGCGGTGCAGTTTATTTTCATCTAGAACCCGAAAATGCTATTATCAACGATGCAAACGAGCGATTGATGACTTTTTATACTCAGTTGCGAGATCAGTATCCTATTATGCGTCAGCAGTTGGATGATATTCAGCGCATATATGAACTTAATCAGGCAGAGTATAAAAGATTAAAATCATTAACACCCGATGAGAGGGTTCCTAATGCAAATGAGGAGCTTTATTATCGTATGAGAGAATTGTTTAATCATCCTGATGATACATATTTAGATGGTGTTTTGTATTTCTTTATCAATAAAACAGCCTATTCAGGAATGATCAGATACAACAATAATGGTGATTATAATGTTCCTTTCGGCAGATATCCGAACCTTAATACTCGACTTGTAACACAACAGCATAGTGAGCTATTACAAGGAGCAGAACTATTCAACCTTGATTATAGTCGTATATTTGATATAGCACAAGAAGATGATTTTATATTTTTGGATCCTCCATATGATTGCGTTTTCAATGACTATGGAAACATTGATATGATGAATGGGTTTGATGAAGCCGAGCATAGACGATTAGCGGCTGATTTTAGGAATCTTCCTTGCAGAGCGTTGATGATTATCGGTAAAACCCCTCTTACTGAAGAATTGTATGGTGATTTCATATTTGATGAGTACTATAAAAGCTATGCGGTAAACATTAGAAATCGTTTCAAGAACGATAAAATGCATATCGTCGTAAAAAATTATTGAGGTGGCAGGTATGGCAAGACTGGACAATAAAGTTTTGTTTTTTACAACTTCACCACGAACTCCAGCAAAGATGATTCCTGAAATTGGATTGCTTTGTGACAAGTTTGAAGGAAAACCGTGGAATAGAATTACACAAGAACAATTTATTGATGAACTTGCGGAAAGCAGTTTTTTCGAAGGGACAGGTTCTCCCTCTGATAAAGCATTTAGTGCACGTGACAGAATAAATCGTGCTCCGAAAGCATTAGGTTTTGTTGACTTGAAACCGAATATTGCACTAACCGATGCTGGTCGTGCTTTAATATCAGGGAAAAGACCACAAGAGATTTTTCTGCGTCAACTGCTTAAATTTCAGTTGCCTTCACCTTATCACACTGAGAACGCAAGAATTAGCGGCACATTTTTTGTGCGTCCATATTTGGAAGTATTGCGATTAATATATGATCTTGAATACTTGACCTTTGACGAGTTAAAAATTTTTGCTGTTCAAATCACAGACTATCACAAGTACGAAGAAGTTAAAGATAAAATCTTGAGTTTCAGAAAAGATAAAGAATTACATCGTGGACAGTACAAACAGTTTGTAAATGATGTATGGGCAAACGCTGTCTTAGAAATTCATAATGACAGAATTGCCGAAGGTAGAACACGGACAAGAGAAACAAGAGATGCCAGCATAAATACCTTTGTGAAAACTCAAAAAGGTAATATGCGTGATTATGCTGATGCTTGTTTTAGATATTTGAGATTTACCGGACTTGTTTCCATTGCACACAAGAGCAGGACAATTTCTATTTTCGATGACAAAAAGCGAGATATTGAATTTATCCTTGCTAATGTTAATCGCAATCCTGTTTTTGTGGATGATGAGAATAGTTACAAAGCACATTTATTTGATGCTAACACTCCTGAATTATATACTGATAATGTTGAAAACATTATAGATGTTATTCTTCGTATGAGCGAACTCACAAGACGTGATTTGGCAAACTACGATATTGAAGCATTAAAAGATTTGCGAGATAACATTGTTGCTCAGCACAAAGAGAATGTTATTCACGAACAAGTTGCTGAAATTAAGTCATATGCGCTATATTCAGAAATCATCGATACATTTAATGAAATTGTTTCGGATGAATACTATGATGCTCCGCTTATGTTTGAATATAATACTTGGCGAGCAATGACTATGCTTGATGGTGGTAATATCAAAGGAAACTTCAAATTCGATGATGTCGGTCAACCTCTATCTACCGCTTCTGGAAATATGCCTGATATAGAGTGCGATTATGAGGATTTCTCTTTGGCTGTAGAAGTTACATTGCAGTCCGGACAGCGACAGTATGAAGCCGAAGGAGAACCCGTCGCACGTCATTATGGTCAGTTGAAGAAAAAATCAGGGAAAGATACTTACTGCCTATTTATTGCGCCGACAATTAACGCAGCAACATTAGCTCACTTCTACGGATTGAACCATTTGTCCATTGCTCTTTATGGTGGAAAATCAAAGATAATACCACTCGAATTAGACCAGTTTATGAAACTTGTTGAGAATTCCTACAGTTATAAAACCCAACCTACTCCAACTGATATTCATCATTTTCTTGATTGTGCTTTGAAATTATGTGAGAAAGCAGTTGACGAGAATAATTGGCGTTGTGGTATACAAGCGTGTGTTGATATGTGGTTGGCATCATAAAATCGGCGAAATTTTATTGCGTTTATATTTTGCTCAACCAGATAGTTTTCCCTTAAATTTGAAAAATTTTCAAAACCCGTCGTTTTTTGCGACGGGTTTTGTCTTGTTTAGATATCCCAATCTGTATTATAGAATTACTAAAGAATGCAAGCAAGCGTGTTTTCGTTAGAAAATTGCTTGAACGAATATAAAGTCATTCGTAAAACCCACTGACTTCTTTGCACGGAGTATCCGTGAAAGTGTCATAGTGGGTTACACACTTTGAAAAGGCGTGTAACAACAAAAAACGACATAGCCAAAGACTACACCTTATAACGAAATCAATTATTCAGTTTATATACAAGAGCCACCTTGGGGCGCCTTCCTTACGGAAGGTGTCCCAAATGTGAGCCGTTATTTTGTTGTGTTTAGGCATAAAAAAATCTCCCTGCAAAGGGAGAGAGATTATAAAGATATTAAAATTTAAATATAGTAAGAAGCGCTATTTTCCCTCGTCCTCGTATACAATAATATCCTCCACACGACATTTCAAGATTCTGCACAAATCGTCAAGTTTCATTGTGCTGATACCCTGATTTTTTCGTAAGCGATCAATGGTTGCACTGCTTATATTGTATTTATGGATTAAGGTATATGTGCTTTCGTTGCTTTTCTTAAGCGTTTCCCAAAAGGGCGTGTACTTTATCATTTTACCACCAATATAAACTTAATCTAACTTTTTATGCTTGACAATAGTCAATATTATGACTATAATCTAAATAGAAGGATTATTATTGGGACTAATTTTACAATATTAGCAAAACTGTTTTGAGACGGAATTGTTTTTTATAGGTTTTATTTTTGCTGATTTTTATACTTATATTATAAAAATATGAGGAGGGAAATTTTATGAAAATTATGGTAAAAAAGCTTACTTCTGTCATCTTGGTGTTTGTAATGATTCTTGGAGTGTTTGTATTTGTTCCTTTTTCTGCAAGTGCAGTAACCAAACATACGCAAAGCGAAGCTGTCGCTTGGGCAAAATCAAAAATAGGTAAGTATTTAGATTATGATAAAGAGTATGGAGCGCAGTGCGTAGATTTGATAGCATACTATTATAATTATTTGGGAACTACTACCCCCGGCGGCAATGCATGTGATTACACTAAAAATAAATTACCTTCAGGCTGGAAGAGGATAAAAAATTACAGTGGATTTAAACCTCAACCCGGCGATATTGTAGTATGGGACTCATATGCAAAACCTGATCAATACTCATCAACAGGTATATATGGGCATATTGGAATAGTTACATCGGGTAATTCCTCAAAATTTAACACTATAGAACAAAATATTTCCGGTTCACCATGTAAGGCGTGTTCCGGAAGACTAACTTCAAATGCTACTTGTTTTATAAGACCTGATTTTGTTGTATTGTATAATTTGGCATATAATGCCAACGGAGGAACAGGAAGTATGGCGTCAAAGACAATTGCCTATGGCGCAACCTTTACTCCATCTAAAAATACTTTTACGAAGAATGGATATTATTTTTCAGGATACAATGTTTGCAGAAAATCAGACAGTAAATGGTATGTTAGCGGAATAGGCTGGCAAACACAGCAAAACATAACTGTTAACGGATATACAAAAGCGGTATACAATAATGGCAAGAATTATGTTTTTAATTCAGGGTGGACTAATGGAGGTAAAGCAGGAGATACATTTACCTTTTATCCTGTTTGGAAACCAAATAACTCTATATTGTATTTCTACCCCAATTACAGCGGGTGCAACTATATTATGGGCGGTAGTCTGGATAGCAACTATTCAAAATATATTTACAGTCGAGATACGAGTATTTATAATATTTCGGTTGACAATTCTCAAAAATTAAATAATCTAAGGAGCCTAAAAATTGTAGCTAAGTCGGCAGGTTCCAGCGGACACGATATGCAAATTCGTACCAGCACTAATGCAGGACGTTCCGAAGGCAGTAACGGAGCATATACAGCTGTTGGCGATAACAGAAAATTCACTTTAACATTTTGGGCAAAGGGGACTGTCAATGGTGCTAAGATGTATTTCAGATGGGGTTATACTCCTACCTATAAATATGTTGTGCTAACTAATGAATGGAAAAAATATACTGTTGATATGACTAAGAATATATATTCAGGAATTTCCATTCACCCATATATAGATACGGCAGGAACCTTCTGGATTAATAACCTTACACTTTGTGACGGTTCTAACGGAACAAACAATTTCAGGTATGAAGACGGATATAATATAACAAATCAAACCTATAAACACGGAGAAACATATAGCAAGCTTCCTATTCCAACAAGAGATGGATATACTTTCCTAGGATGGTATACTCAAAATGAGGGTGGTACAAAGATTACGACTTCTACAAAGGTCGATGACTTCAATAGAAATGTATACGCCCACTGGGAAAAGAATATAAACAATAATATTTTAAAAACTGTTTATGATGATAACAAGAAGTATGAACTTTATGATGATTCGGTAACCTGGGAAAAAGCAAAAGAACTCTGTGAGGAAAAAGGTGGTCACCTTGTTACTATAAACAATCAGCACGAAAATGATCTGGTTTGTAATATGATTAGCGATAGAAATTGCAATGTTTGGATAGGTGCCAGTTATAATGAAAACACCTCTGAATGGGAATGGGTAAACGGAGAAAACTTTGATTATACAAATTGGTCATACGATGAACCGAGCTCTGAAAATGGAAGTCTTGAAAAGTATGTTCAAATGTATTCGTTTAACTTGGGGTTGAAAGATACTTTAGGAAAATGGAATGATGTTAATATAAATAATAATGCTGATTCCATATATAGTGTCTGCAATTCTTGCTACATATGTGAATATGATTATCTTTCCGGCGATATAAACTGTGACGGCAAGGTAAACCTGCTTGATGCAGTGTATGCTCAAAAGGTAGCGCTGCAAATATTCGAGGTTGACGAGCAGGGCACAGCTAATGCCGATATGAACGGTGACGGAAATATAACTGTTTTTGACGCACTGTCAATTCAGAAGCTTGCGCTGTAAGCTTAATAAAAATATATAAAACACAGCCGCCGCAGAAAACTAAGCTCTGCGGCGGCTTTTGTATACATTAACTATCCTCTTCGTTTTCAATAAGTCGCATTGCAATTACGGTTATATCGTCATCATAGCCGTCAGTTCTGCGTAAGCGAGCTTCGGCTACAACGCTCTTTGCGAAGTCCTGAGCAGATTCCTTGTCCCAGTTCTCAATCATACCCTCAAGCCAGGTATCACCTGTTGCGACTGCTCCGTCCGAGAGCATTACCACACGGTCGTCGGGATTGAGGTTAAGACGTTCATGCGAAAATTTAATATCCGTCAGAATTCCGGCAGGCAGTGAGGTGGAGTTGTACCTCAGCGCCTTGCCGTTCTTTTTTACAAAGGTCAGCGGTGCGCCTGCCTTTAAAAGCTCGCAGTCACCTGTGAAAAGGTCGATTGACGCTATGTCGAGAGTTGCAAGCGACTCATCGCCTGACTTAACCATTAAAGCCGAATTCACAACGCTTAAGGCGCAGTCATAGCCAAGTCCTGCCTTAATAAGCTTGCTCATAATGCTTTCCGCCATGCTTCCGTCAACGGCGGCTCGTCCTCCTGTGCCCATACCGTCGCTTATTACTGCTACAAGCCGCCCTAACCCGTCGCTGAAATAGTTGAAGCTGTCGCCACATAGTGTGCCGTCGTTGCTTATGTGCTGGCAGCTGCCGATTTCAACGTCATAGCTTGCTCTTTCGCTCATCTGTATTTTGCAGCGGTTTGGAGCAAGGCTTATGCAGGGAGCGTCAAAATGTCTGCCGCACGCCCTTGAAACAGCCTTTGAGAGTACAGCGTTTTTTACGTTGCTGCTGTGAAAATCTACCGTTTCAATCTCAACCGCCATTCTGCCGAATCGGTCTATACGGCAGCTTACGTCTATGGGAGCTATGCCCTCCTCCTTTAGCGCACAGCTCACACGCTCACTGCAGGCTGAATCGAAGCGTTCAAAGCTTTTAAACTCCTCCGCCATCTCGCCAAGTATCTCAGAAAGTCCGGAAAATTGTCCTGCTACAACTGCACGAACCTCGCCGACTCTGCGCTCTGCCGACAGATATGCAAGGTAAGCCTCGTAATTCTTGTTTATGCTCTGTGCCATCTCACGTGACTTGCAGCACTTTTTTGCAAAGCGAACAGAGAAATCCTTTTCGCTTATTTTGCCGTTTTTCTTAAGGGCAGGAGTAAGACTTTGAAAATCGCTTAGAGTGGTCTGCTTTTGCTTCTCCCAGCAGAATACACGCAGTCCGCAGTTGCTGCATATTTCCTCGGCAGAGTTCGAGTAAACACGTGACGGGTCGGCGGAGAAGAGCTTTTTCATCTTCTCGGCAACGGTGTCAACTGCGGAGGAAACGTCACACAGAGCCTGTGCTGCAAAATCGAGCCGCATTATTACACTGCGGCGAAGTCCCTCACTGTGGGTTTTATCTGTCGGAGGTGCGAACACTGCGGAAAGGGTGTTGCCCAAATCTCTCGGAAGAAGAAGGAAAATCGCACCTGCTATTGCGGTTTCGTAAATTGTGCCGAGTACAACCGTCATATCGCCCGACTGGAAAGCCATAACCGTACTGCACACAAAGAATGCAAGCAGACATCCGATTTTCCCCGTAGGAGCAAACAATCCGGCTAACAGTCCTCCAAAGGCATATGCTCCGCCTAAAAAGCTCAGCGAGCTATCGGACAAGCTGAATACAACGCCGGTTGACACGCCGGAAATACAGCCGCCTGCAACTGCTCCGTATTTGGCGCAAATCAGCACAGCGCTGACGGCGATAATCCGACCGATTGAAATGCCCGCAAGCTGAAGCGAGGAACAGGATAAAAGCAGTATGCACAAGGTCATAACTATGCAGGCTATCTCCTGTTGGTTTAGGTTTGCAAGTCCACGAGTGCCAAAGGAAAGCTTTATGGTTCTGCTGAAAAAATAGGCGGCAACAGCGGCAAGAGCGGCCTCAATTATACACATAAATACAAGCTTAAGCTGAAAATCGCCGACTGCGGCAAGCACAAGCCCTGTTGCAAGCATAGGCACAAAAGCGACAGCAGGAGCATACAGCCGCATAGAGTTCACCCTTGTAAGGTCGCTGAACGTCCAACGGATTGCACCGATTGCAAGCACCGTTGCAACATAGCGGAAGCTTCCGCTTGGGGTCATAATTATGTAGCCGAATATCGTTCCGCTTGTAACGGATATTAAATATCCGGACGGAACAGCCGCAACCAAAGAACCGCCAAAGGGCGCATAACTGCCGAACACTGCGCCCGCCGAAACGATAAAACCGGATATGAAGTACGCTATCTGTGTTATTACGGCACGAACATTCTTGCTTTTTGTCTTTGCTCTGATAAAATCGCCTGCTGTGGCTGTCCTTTGAATTTTCATTTTTCTTCCTCCGTTTTCAAATTCCTCCCGATTATACCACATTAATTCAGCGGATTTTGTCAAAGCGTAGTATATCGTAAAAAAATGCAGAAATGAAAAATGGCAAACGAGAATAAAAGAGTATAAGAGAGTATAACGGAGAAATAAGGAGATAGCTACTGCGAGCGTTAATTTTTTTTTAAAAAAGTGTTGACTTGAACTTTTTGTTGTGCTATTATCTATCTTGCGACTAAATGAAAACTACGCTATATCGGGCTTTCCCGAAGAAGAATTAAGTCAGGAGGAAAAAGCATGTCTACATTTATGGAAAAAAAGCAGAATGTTGAGCGCAAGTGGTATGTTATTGATGCCGCCGGCAAGCCGCTTGGCCGTGTTGCAGCTCAGGCAGCTGTATTGCTCAGAGGCAAGCACAAGCCAACATTCACACCGCACGTTGACTGCGGCGATCACGTTATCATCATCAACTGCGCAGACGCAGTATTGACAGGCAAAAAGCTCAGCCAGAAGTATTACTACCGTCACACAGGTTATATCGGTCACCTCAAGGCTACAAGATATGACACATTGATGGCAGCTAACCCGACAAAGGCAATGGAGCTTGCCGTTAAGGGCATGGTTCCGTCTAACACAATCGGCAGAGCAGCAATGCTCAGACTTAAGCTTTATGCAGGCGCACAGCACAAGCATGAGGCTCAGAAGCCGGAAGAGTGGACAAAATAAGGAAGGAGGCATTTTAAATGTACGAATCAGCACCGTTCTTTTACGGAACAGGAAGAAGAAAAAGCTCAGTAGCCAGAGTAAGACTTTACAAGGGCACAGGCAAAATTACAATTAACGACAGAGATATTGACGATTATTTCGGCCTTGAAACACTTAAGCTTATCGTTCGTCAGCCTCTTGCCTTAACAAAGACAACAGAGCAGTTCGATATTGTTTGCAGAGTTGCAGGCGGCGGCGTTACAGGTCAGGCTGGCGCAATTCGTCACGGCATTTCAAGAGCATTGCTTCAGTATGACAGCGAGGCTCTTCGCCCGGCTCTTAAGAAAGCAGGCTTCTTAACCCGTGACCCGAGAATGAAAGAACGTAAGAAATACGGTCTTAAGGCAGCTCGTCGTGCACCACAGTTCTCAAAGAGATAATCATATATTGCTTATCAGGAAAGTCCTTGGTTTCAAGGGCTTTCTTTTTTTGAAAAAAAGGCGGTTGAGTTTTTTTGCGCTCAACCGTCTTTTGATGTTTTTATGGTTCAATATTTTGTGGTTTAAATCACAGCTTGGTAATCTTAGTGTAATTCTGCATAATCTTCTTTGTGCCTACTGAATCGAAGGCTATCTCAAGCAGGCTGTCGTTGCCCATTGGGGTGGAGGTTAAAACCGTACCCTCGCCAAAGGCAGGGTGCTTAAGCCTGTCGCCGGGTTTAAAGCTTTGTCCTGCTCCGCTTGGCGCTGCCTTTTTCGGAATATTCGGCTTTGGAAATGCGTAAGGCTTCTTGTTGCCAAAGCCGACAAAGCCGCCTGTGAATGTGCCCTGCCCAATTCCAACGCTTCCTCCTGCGCCGCCAAATGAGGACGGAAAGCTTGGAACGCTTGTGGTGTACTCTAAAAGCTCGTTCGGGATTTCATCAAGAAAACGTGACGGGCGGTTGCGCTGAGTTGAGCCGAACAACATTCTCTCTTTTGCGTTCACAAGATAAAGCGCCTGTTTTGCCCTTGTTATTCCAACATAGGCAAGGCGGCGTTCCTCCTGCATTTCCTCCTCGCTCATAATTGATTGCATACCGGGGAAGATGCCGTCCTCCATTCCCGGGATAAATACAACAGGGAATTCAAGACCCTTTGCGGCGTGCATTGTCATAAGTACAACGCAGTCTGCATTCTGGTCATAATTGTCAACATCTGTAAACAGTGATATTTCCTCTAAAAATCCGCTGAGGGTTGCATCCTCCGGGTTGTCCTCCTCGTATTTTACAATGCTGGACAAAAGCTCGTCTATGTTTTCTATTCGTTCTGCGTGGTCCTCTTTCTCTGTTTTTAGCCAGCTTATGTAGTTAGTTTTTTCCAGAACAGAATGGTAGATTTCCTCCAAATCGCTGTTTTCGTCGTGGGCTGTTTCTATAAGCGGCTCCATAAGGGCGCAGAATTCCTTAAGCTTTGCACTTGCTCTCTTTAGCGGTGCGTATTCATCGCAGTTCTTTATAACCTCGTAAATGCTTGAACCGATAACTCCTGCAATTTCAGCGGCATGATTGATTGTGGTGTCGCCGATTCCTCGCTTAGGCTTGTTTATGATTCTCCTCAGCCTTACATCGTCGGAGGGGTTGTTGATAAAGCTTAAGTAAGAGGTGATGTCCTTTATTTCCTCTCTGTCATAGAAGCGGTGACCACCGATTAAGCGATATGGAATGGCGTTGCGGCTGAGGCTCTGCTCAACTGAGTTTGACTGTGCTTTCATACGGTAGAGTATCGCAAAGTCGGAGAATTTTCTACCCTTTCCGACAAGCTCAGAAATTGTCTGCGCAATATAGTTGCCCTCATCACGCTCATTTTGCGCCTTGTGCTGTATAATTTTCTCGCCGCCTTTGTTTGCTGTCCACAGGGTCTTGCCCTTTCTCTCTTTGTTGTTCTTGATTACGTTGTTAGCCGCATCAAGAATAACCTGCGTTGAGCGGTAGTTCTGTTCAAGGCGAATAACCTCGGCGTCGGGATAGGAGTCCTCAAAGCTAAGAATATTCTCAATGGTAGCACCCCTGAACTTGTAAATACTTTGGTCATCATCGCCTACAACGCAGATGTTTTTGTGTGCGTCTGCAAGCATACTTACAAATTTGTATTGAACGGTGCTTGTATCCTGATATTCGTCAACCATTATGTATTTGAACCTGTTTTGATAGTAGGCAAGCACGTCGGGAGCTTCCACAAACAGCTTTACTGTGTTGAAAAGCAAATCATCAAAGTCCATAGCGTCGGCAGATTTGAGTTTCTTTTCATAAAGCTCGTAAATTTTTGCAACCGTCATTTCAAGGTTGTCGTTGCCTGCACGCTTTATATATTCATCGGGGGTTATCATTTTGTCCTTTGCTCTTGATATTTTATTTAGAGCAGTTCGATGCGGCAAGATTTTTTCGTCAATATTCAGTGATTTCAAACATTCCTTTACAATCCTGCGCTGGTCGTCTGTGTCATACACAGTAAAATTGCGTGAGTAACCTATTTTGTCGCCATAAACTCTGAGCATACGGGCACAGGTTGAATGGAAGGTTGCCGCCCATATGTCGTTTCCTCCCTCAGGAATTTTTGCGCAAATTCTATCCTTAAGTTCGCCTGCCGCCTTGTTTGTGAAGGTGATTGCAAGAATCTGCCACGGCTGAGGCGCACTTACTGCTAAACGGCGTGCAAGAGCGTCGCTTGGAGCCTGCTTTGTATCGGCGCATTGCTTTATTTCCGCTATTTCGTCCTCTGTGAGGTCATAGGGTATAAAGTCGCTGTTGTAGGCTGTGCCGTATTTTATAAGGCTTGCAATGCGGTTTACAAGTACGGTTGTTTTTCCGCTTCCTGCGCCTGCAAGGATAAGCACAGGACCCTTAGCCTTGAATATCGCCTTTTTCTGCATATCGTTCATATTGGAAACTTCGTTTTCCATTATTTGCTGTCTGTATCGTAAAAGCTCTTCCTTTGAAAATGTCATTTTTACACCTCGAAAATTGAAATTTAATCGTAGCTTATATTTTACATTAAATCGCCCTATGTTTAAAGCCGTTTAAGGAAAAATGAGTTGGTTAATATTGTACAAGTTGTATAATAATACAAAACGTGTAATTTGTAAAAATAAGGTCCGCCCAATCGAGCAGACCTTGGATTCAGTTGTATATTTTATTACTCTTTGCTATCTGACTTTGCTTCGTCTGTATCCGCCGTTGTTCCTTCTTTTGATGCTCCGCCAAGTTCTGCCTGCTCAAGGCTTTGCTTTAGCATCTGCTGCTTTGTTTCATCGTCCGGGTTGTCGGATTGATCCATATTGTTGTAGCTTAGGAAGTAGCTGCGGTAGCCGCTGTCGGTTTTTTCACTTGTTATAAACGCAAGCACAGTGCGCTCCATCGGCTCGCCGTTATTAAGCACAGCGTTTATCTTAAGTGTTGCGGCATCACCCTCGTCATAGCTTGAAATATCGTAGGAAATAACCTCAAGGGTGTTTACCTGCTCGTTGCCTTCCTTTGTTATCTCTTTTTTGAGTATGTCGGGAATAACGTTTTTGATTAGCTTTTCTGTAGCCTCGTCTTGTGTTTTTCCGTCGGCGTAGTATTCACCGTTAAGACCGGGGTATTTTTGTGATACGGTCTGACTTGGGGTGATTTTTGAATTGTTCAAATCGTCAGTGTAGCTGTTGCTGCATCCAAAAAGTGTTAGCGCAGCTATAACAGCCGCAGTCAATATTATAAATTTTTTCATTCCGTTTGCCTTTCAATAGAATTATTTGATGAATTTTTCGACTATAAATCTCGGCCGTTGTTTTGTTTCAAGATAGATTTTTCCAAGGTACTCGCCGATTATGCCTATCGCAAGCAGCTGTAACCCTCCGAGTGCCCATATCGAAACAATAAGGCTTGTCCAACCGAGTGTGGTATTCCCTGTGAAGTGTGAAATCAGAGAGTAGATAAGCATTATTATACTTATTATGAACACAGTTGCGCCAAGCACCGTTATAAAGCGAATTGGCTTTATGCTAAGCGAGGTAACTCCCTCCCACGCAAGAGCAAGCATCTTCTTTAGCGGATATTTGCTCTCGCCTGCAAGACGTTCCTTGCGTTCGTATTCAACTGTGTCTGATTTAAAGCCTATCATTGGCACAACGCCTCTTAAAAAGAGGTTAACCTCGCCGAAGCCCTCAAATTCGTTGAGCGCACGCTTGCTCATAAGCCTGTAATCTGCGTGGTTGAATACAACCTCTGCGCCTAATAGCTTGAGTATTTTGTAAAAGCCTTCAGCTGTAAAGCGCTTGAAAAAAGAGTCGGTTGTACGCTTGCTTCTGACGCCGTAAACAATGTCACAGCCGTTTTCGTATTTTTCGAGCATCTCGTCAAAAGCGTCAATATCGTCCTGCAAATCGGCGTCTATCGAGATTACGGCGTCGGCGTACTCCTTAGCAACCATCAGTCCGCCATAAAGAGCGTTCTGGTGACCTCTGTTGCGTGACATCTTAAGTCCGATAACAAGGCTGTGTTCGCTGTGAAGCTTCTCTATAATCGCCCACGTTTTGTCCTTTGAGCCGTCGTCGATATACATTATTCTGCTGTCTTCGGATATTTTTCCACTGTCAATAAGCGTTTGCATTTTATTTAACAGCTTATGGGTTGTATCCTCTAAAATTTCCTGCTCGTTGTAGCAGGGTATTGCAAGATATAGTGTTGTCAAGCCTGTTCCACCTTTATTTAAGAGGTATGTTGTTATTTATATTCTACCTTACGCTGTTGTTTTTATCAAGTAAATTTGCGCTGAAATCGGCGATAATGCGAAATTATTATTTTAAGCGGCGCTATATTACAGGATTTTACATAAATTTTATTTTTGCTAAAACTATTACACAAAAAGTATAAATAAACAAGGTGATGTTGTTTTAGTTTTCACAAACACAATATATAGAAAAATCAACTATGGTTGAATTGTGAAAAATATGTAAAAATAGTATAATAAGGCTGGTGGTAGGTATATATATTAATATGTAAGGAATTTTAAATGTACAGGCTTATGTAATTTACATTGTGGGGATTTAATCTGGAGGAATTATGGCAACCAGCAGCCGAATAAGCGAAAAAGACTGCTATTCGCTTGTTTACTCGGACAGTACGGAAACTAAATACAGTGATACCACAGACTTTGGTATAAGCTTTTACGATGACAGCGGACAGCCTGTTGTTGTTGACGGCGTGTCCGAAAGTCTGGAGTTTGCTTTGCAAATTATAGCTTTTCTAAATGAAAACGAGGTGGCCCCCGAACATTTTTATCAGGTGCTTGAGGAAATTTTATGCGGCTGGATACACATTAATGAGTCGTAACAGAAAAGAAAATATCCGTTACAAAGGTAACAAATTGAAAACCGTTTTTACTATATAAAGGGTGAATCCGGCAGGATTTTGCAACGAAATAACAATATGTAGCTGTACTAAATTAAAAAACAAAATACTGAATGTATAAAGCACGGAAAAAATTACGTTTTTGTAACTAAAAGGTTAAAATTAAAAAAAAGTCGATTTTATGCGGAAAAACTGAAGAAACGGGGTGCAAAACTATCTTATAAGATTAAACTTACAGTTTAAAAAGCAACAAATATTAGAAAAAATTTTATGCAAAATGCTTTATTTTTCGATTTTACTTGAATTCAATAAAGAAATGTGTTACACTGTAACCAAATTGTTACAGTTTTTCTTTTTTGTTCGCTTTTTGGACATTTTTGTATGTTCCTAAGTCGTTGTATTGAAAGAAAAAATAAGTTGAGAATTAAGATGCTTTATTTGTAATACGGATTTCAGGAGGTTATAAAGCGATGCAGAATTCACTTCAGAAAACAGGCAAGGCTGTGATTTCACTGCTTTTGGCGGTGGCAATTATTTTTTCAGTCTTTGCGGTTGGTACTATTTCAGCTTTTGCAGCTACAAGCACAGGTGTAGGGCTCAGCGCTTACTGCCTTAACGCTTATTATGAGCAGTGGGATTATGTTTGGGGCGGAACAACTCCGGGTGCAGTTGACTGTTCGGGACTCATTTACTCCTATAACGGAGTAGGCGGCATAAGAACAGACATGCTCGCTTCTTCAAGTGAATGGGGTTATGTTTCAAGCGGTATTCCGAGAATTCACGGTCTTGGTCTTCATATGCCGGGTCACGTTGGCGTTTATGTTGGCAACGGACTTGCTGTTGACGCAAGAAGCTCTTACTACGATATGTGCTACGGCTCAGTAAGCCAGCTTCGCTGGGTTGAGTGGTTTAAGATTTACGGCGTAAGCTACCCGACAACAGGCTGGGTACTTTACAATGGCGACAGCTACTATTATGAGAACGGTCAGTACGTTGTAAACACATCAAGAACTCTTGACGGTGTTAAGTACACCTTTGGTTCAGACGGTGTTTCAAATATTGCTCCTCCGTCAAGCGCTTACAGCCAGACTGATTACAGCACCTCTTCAAATGGTTCTTCCGGCAGCAACACAAGCAAGCCGTCAAAGAATGACGGAATATTGAGAGTCGGCTCCGAAGGCGCTGAGGTTAAGAAGCTTCAGAACGCTCTTATATCAGCAGGATACTACAATGAAGATGTAACAGGCTACTTCGGTCAGTATACAGAATCATGCGTAAAGCAGTTCCAGAAGGATATGGGTCTTCTTGTTGACGGTGAGGTTGGTCCTTACACATGGGCAGCTCTCGAAAGTTACGAAGCTCCGACAGAGAAGAAGACAGAAGCCCCGACAGAAAAGAAAACAGAGCCGCCAACAGCGGCTTCTACATACGAGCAGGTTACTGAAGAAGTAACAGACTTTGACGCATCGGCAGAGGCTGAGCCTGAAACAGAGAAAGCAACAGACGCTCATACAGAGAATGAAACAGCAGCTTCGACAGAAAAGCCAACAGAGGCTCCGACACCTGCTCCGACAGAACCGCCGAAGGTTGACAAGCTTGCAATGGGCGGCGAAGGCACAAAGGTTTCTCAGCTTCAGTCAAGACTTGCTGAGTTAAGATATTACTTTGGCGACATCGACGGTGTATTTGATGACGAAACCTACAATGCAATGCAGGCATACTTCGCAGCTTCAGAGCTTAAGCCTGTTGAAGAAATGACAGATGAACAGTTTGCTGTTCTTCTTTCTGACGCAGCAGTTAAGTCACCGGAGTATATGAACCTTCAGCTTGGCTACACAGGCACAGACGTAACAGCACTTCAGAAGCTTCTTATTGAAGCCGGTTATATGAACGGCGAGGCTTCAGGCATATTTGACGAAAAAACACAGGATGCAGTAAAGCTTGCTCAGGCAAACTTTGCACTTGAGGTTGACGGTATTGCTGATAATGAGTTTATCTCAGCTTTAGAGGCTCAGATTGACTCTGTTAAGGAGACAGAGCCGGAAACAGAAACTCAGACTGAGGATGCGACACAGGAGCCTACACAAGAGTCTACTCAGGAGCCGACAGGTTCTAAGGAAGGCGATACAACAGTAACTGCTCCGACAAGCTCAGGCAACTCTTCAAAGACAACAAACGTTTCTTCAAATACCCAAACACAGGGCAAGGGTACAGCTAAAACAGGTTCAGCTACAACCTTCATTTGGATTTCAGCAATCCTGTTCTTCATCTCGATTCTTTCACTTGCAGTGTTCACAACTCAGGGAACAAAGAAAGGTCAGATTAATCGTTACCGCAAATGATAACAAAAAAATTAGCAGTCGCTGAAAAGCGACTGCTTTTGTTATATATGAGGATAAAACCTTAACCCAAGGAGGCTGACGGACGCAAGTGTTTATATAGTCTTTTGTCGGTTTATCTTTTCTCTGATTTCTCTTCTGAAATTCTGTTCAGTGTGTCTTTAATAAAATCATTGTTGCCTGTAAGCAGTGCTATAACGGCACTGTAAATTATATCGGGTTTTTCAAGAAAATGCTCTTTTATAACCTTTGCTTGCTCACGGTCTGCAACACTTAAGGCAATTGATAGCAAATCGCCGTCCTCACCGCCGAGAATTTTACACTCAACCTTTAGTCCGTTTTCGCTCGGAGTTACGTTTACGGCATTTTCACGCTCACGTTTTTCTCTTTCAAACAGATTAAGAGCTGTTTCAACGGCTCTGTCACGAACAGACGGCGGAAGGCTTTCTTTTAATTCTGCCGCAATTCGCTTGCCGGTGCTTGTCAGTACACAGAAATTGTCCTCTGCTTTTACGTTTCCCTTTGCGATAAGGTCGCTCAAGCAGTCTGAAACCTCAAAATAATTTACAAGCTGAGAGCTTATAAGAGCCTGCTCAAGGCTTGTACGTGTAAGCTTGACGCCTGTTTTGTCAAGCACATAGCATACGAGAATTTTAATATCCTGTTTGCTTCTTAGTCCGCCCGGGCGGATTCCTGCGTCAAGTGCGTCATTCTGCATAATATCACTTCCAATTGGTTATGGTTATAATAAGCCTCTGTTTACTGTATGATTATTATATCACAGCGGCAGATATATGGCAATGCGGAAGGCTCTTAAGATATATTTATAGATTGGCGGCAAGGCTAAAACCATTGTTAAACTATTGTAATAATTATTTCAGTTGTTTTAAAACTGTTGCAAAAAAATATGTTTTGTTGTATTCTTATCTCAAGCGAAGGGAGGTATGACAATGGAGGCTTATATGCCGTTTGTGTGGATTGGTCTTGCACTGCTTGCATTGCTTGTTGAAGCCGGTACATCACAGATGATTTCTATCTGGTTTTCACTCGGTGCGCTTGGGGGAGCAATATGCTGTATTTTTACAGACAACATAGTTATACAGGTTTTTGTTTTTATTATCGTTACAACGCTTTCTCTTGTGCTTACACGACCGATAGTGAAAAAGTTCAAGCTGAAAAACAGCGAGGTCAAGACTAATATCGACAGAGTTATCGGTTGTGAAGCAATGCTTACAAAGCCCATTACTAAGGAGAGCCCCGGCGAGATCAAGGTGCTTGGTGACTATTGGATGGCTGTAAGCAGTGATGGCAGTGAAATTAAAAGTGGCACAAAAGTCAGAGTGCTTGAAATAAAAAGCACAAAGCTTGTTGTTGAAGAAGTTTATTCGCTTGCAAAATAAAAATTACAAAAATTAGAGAGGTAGGGTTTATTTATGCCGATTTCTGCACTTATTATCATAGCAGTAATTGCTATTATTATTCTTTTGGTGATTGTGTCAAACATCAAGGTTGTATCACAGTCAAATGCGTTTGTTATAGAAAGACTCGGTGCGTATTCGTCAACGTGGGGTCAGGGTCTTCACGTTAAAATTCCAATTATCGACAAAATTGCAAAAAAGGTTTCTCTTAAGGAGCAGGTTGTGGACTTTCCGCCTCAGCCGGTTATCACTAAGGATAACGTAACTATGCAGATTGATACTGTTGTGTATTTCCAGATAACCGACCCGAAGCTTTATGCATACGGTGTTGTTGACCCGATTTTCGCTATTGAGAATCTCACAGCAACAACTCTGCGTAACATCATAGGCGACTTGGAGCTTGACCACACTCTTACTTCTCGTGATGATATCAACGAGAGGATAAGAATTATCCTTGACGAGGCTACTGACGCCTGGGGAATCAAGGTTAAGAGAGTGGAGCTTAAGAACATTCTTCCGCCAAGAGAGATTCAGGAAGCAATGGAGAAGCAGATGAAGGCTGAGCGTGAAAGACGTGCGAAGATTCTTGACGCCGAGGGTGAAAAGAAAAGCGCAATCCTCATTGCCGAGGGACGTAAGGAGAGTGCAATTCTTGAGGCTGACGCTATCAAGGAGGCTAAAATCCGTGAGGCTCAGGGTGAGGCAGAGGCTATTTTGTCTGTTCAGAAGGCATACGCTGATTCACTCAAAATGTTAAACGAGGCTAATCCGAGCGACGCTGTAATCGCTCTTAAGGGACTTGAATCGTTCCAGAAGGCGGCAGACGGCAGAGCAACAAAGATTATTATTCCGTCAGAAATTCAGTCGCTTGCAGGTCTTGCAACCTCATTTAAAGAGATTATCAAGAACGACGAGCCAAAGGTTAAGCAATAATAAGTGCTATTATTATAAAAATTGTCTCAAAATTCCTGCAGGGTCTTGAATTTATCCCCCAAATGAAATACAATATAGAGAGAAATTGTTTTTGGGGGTGTGTGCCGTGGCGCTTTATTCGTCTTGCTTCGACTTATGCTTTGCGTTTACGGGCACATTGCGTAAAATCATAAAATCAAAAAACTCTTTGCAAAATTAAGACTGCGTACAACCGCAGTCTTTTTTGCGTTTTAATTTGAAAGGATTGATTAATGTGGCAGATGTAAAAAAGGTTGCCGTAATTATGGGCAGCGACAGCGACTTTCCGGTTGTTTCAGCCGGAATAAAAACCCTTAAGGATTTTGGCGTTCCGTTTGAGGTTCATATTATGTCGGCACACAGAACTCCGCTTCTTGCGGCTGATTTTGCAAAAAACGCTAAGGACAACGGCTTTGGTGTGATTATTGCAGCGGCCGGTATGGCGGCACATCTTGCAGGCGTTTTGGCGGCTCATACAACGCTGCCGGTTATCGGTATTCCGATTAAGTCAACCTTCGACGGTTTAGACGCACTTCTTGCAACCGTGCAGATGCCAAGCGGAATTCCCGTTGCAACTGTTGCAGTAGGCGGAGCAACAAACGCCGCACTGCTTGCAATTCAGATGCTTGCTCTGTCAAATGAAGAACTTGCTAAAAAGCTTGATGATAAAAAAGCCGATATGGTGGCGGGCGTTTTGAAGAAAGACGAGGCTATCCAAAGCAAGGTGGCTGAACTGTGATAAAGCAAGAACATTTTTGCATTACCGACTCTCCGCAGGATGAATGTGGCGTGTTTGGAATTTATGCAAGAGATGATGATATTGACTGTGTGCTTGAAACGTACAAGGCACTTTTTGCGCTTCAGCACAGAGGACAGGAGAGCGCCGGCATAGTAATAAACAAAGGCGGCGAAATGAAATGCTTAAAGCACGTTGGTACAGTGGCGGAGGGCTTTTCAGCAGAGGAGCTTGACGAGCTGCCGCAGGGCAATATCGCCGTTGGCCACGTTTGTTACAGCCCTGAGCAGATAATAACGCCCGAATCGACCCAGCCTCTGCTTATGAGGTATATTAAAGGCTCGCTTGCTTTGGCACATAACGGTGCGCTGACAAATGTTGCTCAGCTTCGCAAAATGCTTGAGCAGGGCGGCGCAATATTCCAGGCAGGCTCAAATGCGGAGCTTATTGCATATGTAATAGCAAGCCTGCGCCTTAACTACGGCACTATTGAGGAAACTGTTGTTAATGCGATGAAAGAGCTTGAGGGTGCGTATTCGCTTGTTCTAACCTCGCCGAGTATTCTTATCGGCGTGCGTGACCCCAACGGCTTCAGACCGCTTTGCATAGGCAAAAAGGGCAGCAGCTATATGCTTGCATCCGAGTCCTGCGCCTTTGACAGCCTTGGTGCTGAGTTTATACGTGATGTAGAGCCGGGCGAGGTTGTTGTGATAGACCAAAACGGCATACGAAGCCGTAAAGACAACTGTATGGGCAAAGGCTCAATGTGTTTGTTTGAGTATGTTTATATCGCAAGACCAGACAGCGTTATAGACGGCGTGTCAGTTTATATGGCAAGGCAGGAGGCAGGCAGAATTCTTGCAAGGGAGCATCCTGTTGAGGCTGATATGGTTTGCGGCGTGCCGGACAGCGGCTTATCGGCGGCTCTTGGTTATTCAATTGAGTCAGGTATTCCGTATGGAATTGCTTTGATAAAGAATAAATACATAGGCAGAACCTTTGCAAAGCGTAAGGTTTCAGAGAGAGAAAACGTCCTTAAAATGAGGCTCAATGTGCTTAAGGCTGCTGTCGAGGGCAAGAGGATAATTATTATAGATGACTCGATAGTTCACGGCACAACCTGCAAATATATTGTAAAGCTTTTGAAAAGCGCAGGAGCAAAGGAGGTTCATCTGAGAATTTCCTCACCGCCGTTTTTGAATCCGTGTTATTACGGTATTGCAATAAGCGACAAAAAGTACCTTGTTTCCAACAATATGTCAAAGCAAGAGCTTTGCGAAAAAATCGGTGCAGATTCGCTTGGCTATCTGAGCGTTGAGGGCGTTCGCAGCATTGCAAAGGAAGCAAAGGTCGGCTTGTGCGACGCCTGCTTCTCAGGCAATTATCCGGCGGCAGTCCCAAGCGAGATTTACGAGGATAAGTTCTTGCATAAGATTGACAAAAGTAGATAAATAGATGTAACACAAAATCAGATTAACATAAAAGGAGATTTACTATGAAGAGTTTCAGCGAAAGCTACAAGGCGGCAGGCGTTGACGTAACTGCAGGTTACAGAGCCGTAGAGCTTATGAAGGAGCACGTTGCAAAAACTAAAACAGACGGCGTTGTTTCAGGAATTGGCGGCTTTGGCGGTTTGTTTGCGCCAAACCTAACCGGAATGAAAGAGCCTGTTTTGGTATCAGGCACAGACGGTGTAGGTACAAAGCTCAAGCTTGCGTTCCTGCTTAACAAGCACGACACTATCGGAATTGACTGTGTTGCTATGTGCGTAAATGATGTAGTTTGCTGCGGTGCGGCTCCGCTTTTCTTCCTTGACTATCTTGCAGTAGGCAAGAACTACCCCGAAAAGGTTGCCGAGATTGTTTCAGGCGTAGCAGAGGGCTGTGTTCAGTCCGGCAGTGCGCTTATTGGCGGTGAAACAGCTGAGATGCCGGGGTTCTATCCGGAAAACGAGTATGACCTCGCCGGTTTCTCGGTTGGTATTGTTGATAAGGAAAAAATTGTTGACGGCAGTAAACTTGCCGCAGGCGACGTTTTGGTCGGTATTGCGTCAAGCGGTGTTCACTCAAACGGCTTCTCGCTTGTTAGAAAGGTATTCGGCATTAATTCAAAGGCAATTCTTGACACCTATGAGGAGCTTGATAAGCCGCTTGGCGAAACACTCATAACGCCTACAAGAATCTATGTTAAGCCTATGCTTGAGCTTATGAGCAAGGTTGACGTAAAGGCTGTTTCACATATTACAGGCGGCGGTTTCTATGAAAACATTCCGAGAATGTTAAAGCCGGGTATGTGCGCAAAGATTGAGAAGCAGGCTGTTCCTGTTCTTCCTATATTTAACGTAATTCAGCGTGTTGGCGGCATTTCTGAGAGAGATATGTTCAACACCTTCAATATGGGCGTTGGTATGATTGCCGCTGTTGCAAAGGAGGACGCTGACAGAGCTGTTGAAATCCTCAATGCATCAGGTGAAAAGGCAACAATCCTCGGCGAGGTTGCAACAGGTGACGAGGGAGTTGTCATTTTATAAGGAGGTGCTCTCTTGAAGAATATAGTCGTATTGGTGTCGGGCGGCGGAACAAATCTGCAGGCTTTAATTGACGCCGAAAAAAGAGGAGAGATTGCGCACGGCAAGATAACCTGTGTTGTTTCAAGCAACGATAAAGCCTATGCTCTTGAGCGAGCAAGGCAAAACGGCATTGGCACAAGGGTTATAAAGAGAAAGGAATACACCTCTCAGGCTGAATACGATAATGCACTTGTTACGCTTTTAAACGAAGAAAAAGCCGACTTAATTGTGCTTGCAGGCTTTATGACAATACTTGGCGACGGCGTTATCAAGGCTTTTGAGAACAGAATTATAAATATTCACCCGTCCTTGATTCCTGCGTTTTGCGGCGAGGGCTTTTATGGACTTCACGTTCATGAAAGGGCTCTTGAAAGGGGCATTAAGCTAACGGGAGCTACTGCACATTTTGTAAATGAAATATGTGACGGCGGCCCGATAATAATGCAAAAGGCGGTTGAAATACAAAATGGCGACACACCCGAAATTCTGCAAAAAAGAGTTATGGAGCAGGCGGAGTGGAAAATTCTGCCGAGGTCGGTTGCGCTGTTTTGTCAGGATAAACTAAGAGTTGAAAACGGTAAGGTAATAATATCTGATTAATATTGAAGGGAGATTTTGCAGTAATGGAAAAGATTAATATTGAAAAAGAGCTTCAGCAAAATGCATACCCCGGCAGAGGTATTCTCGTTGGTAAAAGCGCAGACGGCAAAAACGCAGTTATCGCTTACTTTATAATGGGCAGAAGCGAGAACAGCCGCAACCGTGTATTTGTTGAGGACGGCAACGGAATCCGCACACAGGCTTTTGACGAGAGCAAGCTTTCCGACCCATCGCTTATAATTTATGCTCCTGTTCGTGTTCTCGGCAACAAGACTATTGTTACAAACGGCGACCAGACAGACACAATCTATGAGCTTATGAACAACCAGCTCACCTTTGAACAGTCGCTCAGAACAAGAGAGTTTGAGCCGGACGCTCCGAACTACACTCCGAGAATCAGCAGTGTTGTAAAGACGGGCGAGGGCGATTTTAACTATGCAATTTCAATTCTTAAAAGCGCAAACGGCAACCCTGATTCCTGCCAGAGATACACCTTCTCTTACACAAATCCGATAAACGGCGAGGGCAGATTTATCCATACATACAAGTGCGACGGCAATCCTTTGCCAAGCTTTGAGGGTGAGCCAAAGCTTGTTGAACTTGGAGAGGACAGTATTGACGCTTTTGCAGACAAGCTGTGGAATTCTCTTAATGAGGATAACAAGGTTTCTCTGTTTGTAAGATACATTAACCTTGAAACCCTTGAAGCAACAAGCAGAATTATAAACAAAAATAAGTGATTGAGCATAAAAAAAACAGTATTCATAAAGGAGTATGTGATTACATTATGAACGAACTTGAACTCAAATACGGCTGTAACCCGAATCAGAAGCCGTCAAAAATATTTATGAAAAACGACGCTGAACTGCCGATTAAGGTGTTAAACGGCAAGCCGGGATATATCAATTTCCTCGACGCTTTCAACAGCTGGCAGCTTGTTAAAGAGCTTAAATCTGCAACAGGTCTTCCGGCAGCGGCTTCATTTAAGCACGTTAGTCCGGCGGGCGCAGCAGTTGCAACAGAGCTTTCCGACACACTCAAGAAAATCTATTTTGTGGACGATTTAAAGCTTTCTCCGCTTGCAAGCGCATACGCTAAGGCAAGAGGCGCAGACAGAATGAGCTCCTACGGCGACTGGGTTGCTCTTTCAGACGTTTGCGACGTTGAAACCGCTACACTTCTTAAAAGAGAGGTTTCAGACGGCATTATTGCTCCGGGTTACACAGATGAGGCTCTTGAAATTCTTAAGAGCAAGAAGAAGGGCAATTACCCTGTTGTTCAGATTGACCCAAATTATGTTCCTGCCGAGAAGGAGTATAAGGATGTGTTCGGCATTACCTTTGAGCAGGGCAGAAACGAGCTTAAAATTGACGATGAAATGCTTTCTAATATGGTAACTGAGAACAAGACATTTACCGAGGAGGCAAAGCGTGACCTCAAAATTGCGCTTATCACACTGAAATATACTCAGTCAAACTCTGTTTGCTATGCTAAGGACGGACAGGCTATCGGCGTTGGCGCAGGTCAGCAGTCGAGAATTCACTGCACACGTCTTGCAGGCAACAAGGCAGACATATGGTTCCTTCGTCAGCATCCGAAGGTATTGGGACTTCAGTTTGTTGATAATATCCGCAGACCTGACCGTGACAACACAATTGACGTTTATATCTCGGACGACCACGATGACGTTCTTGCAGACGGCGTATGGCAGCAGTTCTTTAAGGTTAAGCCTGAGGTTTTGACAAGAGAGGAAAAGAAGGAATGGCTTAAGAGCTTCAAGGGCGTTTCTGTCGGCAGTGACGCATTCTTCCCGTTCGGTGACAACATTGAAAGAGCAAAGCGCAGCGGTGTTGAGTTTATAGCGCAGCCGGGCGGCTCAATCAGAGATGATAATGTAATTGACACCTGCAACAAGTACGGCATGGCTATGTGCTTTACCGGAATCAGACTGTTCCACCATTGATAGGAGGCGCACAAATGAATGTTTTAATGATTGGCTCGGGCGGCAGAGAACACGCTCTTATAAAGGCGATACTTAAAAGCCCAAGACTTGAAAAGCTTTACTGTGCTCCGGGAAACGGCGGAATTTCAAGAGATGCCCTGTGTGTTGATATTCCCGTTATGGACAAGGTGAAAATGATTGAGTTTGCAAAGGAGAACAATATTGATTTAGCCTTTGTAGCTCCTGATGACCCGCTTGCAGACGGTATGGTTGACGCTTTTGAGGCGGCAGGCATACGTGCCTTTGGTCCTAACGCAAGGGCAGCTGTTATTGAGGCAAGCAAGGTTTTCTCAAAGAACCTTATGAAAAAGTACGGCATCCCAACTGCCGAATATGAGGTGTTTGACAATTCAAAGGATGCACTTGCATATGTTAAGGATAACAATATTGCGCCTGTTGTAGTCAAGGCAGACGGTCTTGCTCTTGGCAAGGGCGTAATAATTGCTCAGACGGTTGAAGAGGCTGAAAAGGCTATACTCACAATTATGGAGGACAAAAAGTTCGGTGAGTCGGGCAACAAGGTTGTTATCGAGGAATTTTTAACAGGACCTGAGGTTTCCGTGCTGTCATTTACAGACGGAAAGACAGTCAAGCCGATGGTTTCTTCAAAGGACCACAAAAGAGCGCTTGACGGTGATAAGGGTTTGAATACAGGCGGTATGGGCACAATAAGTCCGAACCCGTACTATACAGATGAGCTTGCTCAAAAATGTATGGAAACAATCTTCAAGCCGACAATTGCAGCTATGGAGAAGGAGGGCAGAGCCTTCAAGGGCTGCCTGTATTTCGGGCTTATGATGACTCCTAAGGGACCGAAGGTTATCGAGTATAACGCTCGTTTCGGCGACCCTGAGGCACAGGTTGTACTGCCGAGGCTCAAGACCGATATTCTTGATATTATTGACGCTGTTATTGACGAAAGGCTCGATGAAATTGACATTGAGTGGAGCGATGAATGTTCAGCCTGTGTTGTAATGGCAAGCGGCGGCTATCCTGAATCTTACAAAAAGGGCATAGAGATGTTCGGTATGGATGCAAACGGTCAGGTTGAGGGCGCAACGGTTTATCACGCCGGCACAAAATACAGCGACGGAAAATTCTACACAAACGGCGGCAGAGTGCTGGGTGTTACCGCAACGGGCAAAACGCTTGACGAAGCACTTGAAAAGGCGTATGAGGCTGTTGGAAAAATCAGCTTTGACGGTGCTCATTACAGAAAGGATATCGGCAGAACAAAGTGATTTTGCCGAAAGAGTTATAAAATATTATTGCATAACAAACGGCGGCTTCATTTGAAGCCGCCGCTTATGATTTATGTATGGTTTAAAGTGTTTCGATAATACCTGCAATTTTCTTCTGAACACAAATTGCGTCTGAAATTGACACTGTGCCGTCGCCGTTTACATCACCAAGACATTCCTGAAGCTCGGAAAATTTTGAGATACCTGCAATCCTTTTCTGCAGAGCAATCGCATCAGAAATACTTGTATTATTGTCAGTTGTGACATCGCCAAGGCTGTAACCGTTTATTGCTATTTCAAGGGAAATTTTGCCGTAAGCGAGCAAATCTGACAGTTCATCATTATTGGCATAAAGCTCTTGTATATCAGCTGAGACAGACGTTACACCTGCTTTTGTTACGTCGAAGTCAACGGATGAAAGCATTTTCTTTGTTGAAAGGTCATAGCCACTGCCGGCGTCCATTGTACTTGTAAGGAAGTTTCCTGCAGGCATATAAATTGGGTAAAGGCTTGGGAACCAGCTTCCGGTTGTGAATTCTGTACTAATGTTGCCTTCCTCTTTAACTCCATCAACAGCATCAGTGTATTTCAGAGTATCGGGGTCAAACTGCAAATGAGCCTGAACGCCGCAAATTTCCGAGGTTGGTGAGGACGAGTCGAGAGCAACATATATTTTTGTAGTTACAACCTGTCCATCCTTTGCACTGAATGACTTTGAGCATGTTGTAGAGTCAGTCGCTGATGCAGGAAAAATGCAGGAACAGCCAAGAGCTGCCGCTGCAACAGCCACAGCAATTATTTTCTTCATTTTCAATATAAACACCTCATTTTATTTTTTGTTGACGCACAAAGCTATCATCAATATTATACAATAAAATAAATATTTAATCAATACTTTTGAGCAGAAAAGAGAGTGGGTTTACATATTTTGTATTATGAAAACATATACGGCAATATTCTTATCGCCTTGATTTGCTTGACGATAAACCCTGATAGTAATATAATACATAGTTAAGAAAGAATACAAATTTGGCTTTGAACCCCAAAAACGAATATATGCGGTAATGCTGTCAGTTTAAGAAATACAGTTAAATTCGTGTGAGGGCAAAGTACACCGTTAACTTACAAAAAGGGCAAATATTTCACCTGCGGTAATGCAGATTTCACTTTGCCGCAGGCAAAATTTCATTGCAATGTTGTTAATTTGACGACATTGATATATGGGGGAAATATAATAATGACTGATTTTATAAAAAGAACATGGGCGGAAATAAATCTTGACGCAGTAATCCATAATTATAATGAGATAAGAAACAGAGCAAGCAAAAGCGCAATGCTGTGCTGCGTTATTAAGGCGGACGGTTACGGTCACGGAGCGGTGATGCTTGCATCGCTGTATGAAAAGCTGGGAGCTGATTGGTTTGCCGTTTCAAATATAGAGGAGGCAATGCAGCTGCGTTCATCAGGAATAACAAAGCCTGTTCTTATTCTGGGCTATACTCCTGTTGAGTGCGCCGGGACGCTCAGCTCAAACAATATCTCGCAGGCTGTTCATTCGCTTGAATATGCGCAAGCTCTTAACGAATGTGCAGAAAAAGCAGGAGTGAAAATAAAAATTCACCTGAAGCTCGACACAGGTATGAGCCGTATAGGTCTTTTATGCCAGTCAAGGGACGAGGATGACATAGCTGTTGCAGACGGGTTTAAAATTTGCTCGCTTCCGAACTTGGAAAGCGAGGGCGTGTTCACACATTTTGCTGTTGCAGATGAAGGTGAGGACGGCGAGGAATTTACAATTAATCAGTTTGATAATTTTATGTATACAGTTGGCAGACTTGAGCAGATGGGCGTTAAGTTCAAGATAAGGCACTGTGCCAACAGCGGAGCTATTGAGGATTATCCGGATATGCACCTTGATATGGTCAGAGCCGGAATTGTGCTGTATGGTCTTTCACCGTCCGGCAAGGTTAAAAATCCGCTTGATTTACAGTCGGTTATGGAGTTAAAGTCGGCGGTGTCGCACACGAAGCAAATTTTTCCGGGTATGACGGTAAGCTACGGCAGAACCTACACAGCCGGCAAAAATGAACGCCTTGCCACAATACCTGTCGGCTATGCTGACGGCTATGTTCGCTCTATTGCAAAGGACGGTTATGTTTTGCTGCACGGAAAGAGGGCGAAGATAAGAGGAAGAATATGTATGGATCAGACAATGGTTGATATTTCGGATATAGAAAATGTTAAAATCGGCGATGTTGCCACATTGTTCGGCAGGGAAGAAAATGCTCCGAGCGCAGACGATATTGCAAATTGGATAGGTACAATAAATTATGAAGTAACCTGTATAGTGGGAAAAAGAGTTGCACGTGTTTACCTTAAGGATAACGAGGTTGTTAGCACGCATACACTGCTTGACAGAGAAATGTGAGGACAAAAATGAAGCTTTTGGTGCTTGACGGAAACAGCATACTCAACAGGGCGTTTTACGGAATAAAGCTTTTGACAACAAAGGACGGAACATTCACCAACGCTGTTTACGGCTTTATGACAATGCTTATAAAGATAAAGGAAGATGTTCAGCCTGATGCGGTGGCGGTTGCCTTTGATTTGAAGGCTCCGACCTTTCGTCACAAAAAATATGACGGCTACAAGGCGAACCGCAAGCCAATGCCGGCAGAGCTTGCCTCACAGATGCCGATAATTAAGGAGCTTTTAATTAAGCTCGGTTATAAAACAGTAGAGTGTGAAGGCTTTGAAGCGGACGATATTCTCGGCACGCTTGCAAAGGCGTGCGAGGACAACGGCTGTGAATGTGTGCTTGCAACGGGGGATCGTGACAGCCTTCAGCTTGTGTCTGAAAGCGTAACGGTAAGGCTTGCCGCCACCAAAATGGGCAGACCCGATGTGCGTATTTATGATGAGGCGAAAATAGCCGAGGATTACGGCGTATCTCCAAAGCAGCTTATCGACATAAAGGCAATACAGGGCGACACATCCGACAATATTCCGGGCGTAAAGGGAATAGGCGAAAAGGGAGCCGGTGAGCTGATAAGAAAATTCGGCAGTCTTGACGGCGTTTATGAAAATATTGACAGTGCAGATATAAAGCCTGCAATGCGCAAAAAGCTTGAGCAGGACAGGGACAACGCATACCTGAGCCTTATGCTTGGCGAGATTGCAAAAAATGCACCGATTGATACCGAGCTTTCACACTATGTTCCGACAAACGGAGATAAACAGGCGGCAGCGGCTCTTATGGCAAGACTTGAGTTCTTCTCGCTTATTAAAAAGCTTGGACTCGACAAGGCTGTTTTGGAAAACTCCACTGATAACAACGTGCAACAGTGCAGTTTTAAGGTGGTCTGCGACACAGCCGAAAATATTATAAATATTCTGTCTAAGACGGAAAAATATGCAGTGGCGTATAACTCCGACGGTGAAGCTGCCGTTGCAGCCGACAGCACGGTTTATTTGCTTGATACTGCGGCTGACGATGATTTTTATCGCAGCCTGTTCTCTCTTGACAGCGGAGTAATTACTGACTCGGTGAAGCCGCTGTATAAAAAAGCGGCGGAGCTTGGGGTTGATATTAAGAAAACAGAGATGGATACATCACTTGCAGCTTATCTTTTAAATCCCTCGGCAGGCTCATATGACGCCCAACGTCTTATCGGAGAATACGGTGCACAGGCGCAGCTTGAAAGTGACAATGAGCTTGCAAGTAAGGCGGCAGGAATTCTGCTTTTGAGCGATATTCTGCTTGAAAAAATTAAGAGTAACGGGCAGGAAAGCCTGCTTTATGACATTGAAATTCCGCTTGCTGCTGTGCTTGCAAGAATGGAGCATTTCGGCTTTGCTGTTGACAGGCAGGGTATTGAGGAATACGGCAAAACGCTTGAACGCACAATTGACGAGCTGCAAAACTCAATCTATGACGATGTTGGCTACATCTTCAACATCAACTCCCCAAAGCAGCTCGGAACTGCTCTGTTTGAAAAGCTGATGCTGCCGATGGGCAAAAAGACAAAGACGGGCTACTCAACAAGCGCAGATGTGCTTGAGGGCTTGCGTCCGTATCACCCGTGTATTGATAAAATACTAAGCTACCGCACGCTTGCAAAGCTTAAGTCAACCTACTGTGACGGACTTTTAAAGGTAATATCAGATGACGGAAGAATTCACAGCAGCTTTAACCAGACGGAAACAAGAACAGGCAGAATAAGCTCTACCGAGCCAAATTTGCAGAATATACCCGTAAGAACACCGCAGGGCAGGGAGCTTAGAAAATTCTTTGTTGCAAAGGAAGGCTGTGTGCTTGTTGACGCAGACTATTCGCAAATTGAGCTTAGAGTTCTTGCTGACATAGCAAAGGATAAAAATATGATAGCGGCGTTTAACAACAATGAGGATATACACGCAATCACCGCCTCACAGGTTTTCAATATGCCGCTTGAAATGGTAAATTCACAGATGCGAAGCAGGGCGAAAGCTGTAAACTTCGGCATTGTTTACGGTATCGGTGCATTTTCGCTGTCGAAGGACATTGGCGTTACAAGAAAGGAAGCCGACCGGTATATTAAATCGTACCTTTCACATTACAGCGGAGTTGCCCGTTATATGGACAACGTAGTGGCTCAGGCAAAGGAGAAAGGGTATGTTCAGACAGTGTTTAACCGCCGCCGCTATCTGCCGGAGCTTAAGTCGAGCAATTTCAACACACGCTCTTTCGGTGAGAGAGTGGCAAGAAATATGCCGATACAGGGAACTGCCGCAGATGTAATCAAAATAGCTATGATAAGGGTTGACAAGCGGCTGCGAGAAGAAAATATGAGCGCACGCCTTATTTTGCAGGTGCACGATGAATTGATTGTAGAAGCACCGAATAACGAAGCAATGAAAGCGGCTATGATTTTACAGCAGGAAATGGAAAATGCAGTGAAGCTCAGCGTTCCGCTGACGGCTGATGCGTCTATGGGCAAAAGCTGGTATGACGCAAAGGGATAACGGCGAGAGGAGCGTATTCTATGGATAAAATAAAAAGCGTGTTGTTTGTCTGCACAGGTAACACCTGCCGCAGCCCTATGGCACAGGTTATATTCCAAAACCTTGCTTATAAGGAAAGACTTGACTGCAAGGCTTTGAGCGCAGGCGTTGCTGTTGGCAGCGAGGGCAGACCGGCAACGGCTGAGGCTATGCAGGCTGTTTTGAGGCTCGGACTTGATTTGTCGGAGCATAAAAGCACAAGTATTCGTTCTTTAAATGCAGATGAAATAGATTTGTTTGTTGCAATGACAATGGAGCACGCCAAGGTTCTGATGAATTTGGGCGCTGCGAAAAATAAGATTTACGTTATGAATATTCCCGACCCTTACGGTGGCTCGCAGGAGGTTTACAACAGCTGCTGCAGCGCAATAAAGGCAGAGGCAGAAAAGCTTGTGGAGCTTATAAAGGAAAACAATGGATAACATCATAGTATTTGAAAAAATGAATCAGAGCCACATCAGTGCGATAGCTGAGATTGAACGGCAGTGCTTTTCAAAGCCTTGGAGCGAAAATGCAATAGCCGCCGAGCTTTCAAACGAGAGTGCATATTTTTATGTGGCAAAAATAAACGGTAAGGCTGTCGGATATATCGGTATGCACTGTGCTGCCGACGAATGTTATATCGCAAACGTGGGTGTTCTTAAGGAATACAGACGTATGGGTATTGGCAGTGCTCTGGTAAAATATGCAGCGAATAAGGCAAGGAAAATGAATATGAGCTTTATCTCGCTTGAGGTTCGACCGTCAAACACAGTGGCGGTCAGAATATACGAGCGTTTCGGCTTTGACAGGGTAGGTTTGAGGAAAAACTTTTACTCCGAGCCGAAAGAGGACGGACTTATTATGACGTTATATTTTAAGGAGAACGGGATTCTTTAATGCTTTTTCGTTTGATGAATGTTTGATTTATGTCCGTAGGTGTCAATCTGTGTGTTGGCTGTGTTGGGCTTGAATTAAAACATATGGGCGCACATACAGGTACGCTCTTACTAACGTGCGAAAGGAAAAATAACAATGAAAATTCTTGCAATAGAAAGTTCCTGCGACGAAACCGCAGCGGCGATTGTTGAGGACGGAAGAAAAATTATATCCTCGGTGGTAGCCTCACAAGTTGAGGAACATAAGCTATACGGAGGCGTTGTACCCGAAATAGCCTCTCGCCGCCATTGTGAGGCTATTGTCGGCGTGGTTGATGAAGCCATGCTCAATGCCGGCTGTGGCTACGGAGATTTACAGGCAATAGCCGTTACATATGCACCTGGTCTTATCGGTGCCTTGCTTGTTGGTGTAAATTATGCAAAGGGTTTGTCGCTTGCAACGGGACTGCCCGTTGTGCCGGTGCATCATCTGCGCTCTCATATAGCTTCAAACTACCTTTGTCATGAGGATTTAAAACCGCCGTTTTTGTGTCTTGTTGTCAGCGGCGGTCACAGCCATATTGTTATGGTAGAGGACTACACGAAAATGAAAATAATCGGAAAAACCCGTGACGATGCCGCAGGAGAGGCGTTTGACAAAGCGGCAAGAACAATGGGAATGCCGTATCCGGGCGGTATTCACCTTGACAAGGTTGCTCAGCAGGGCAATGAAAAAGCCTTTAAGCTGCCGCACCCTGTTGTGCAGGGTGCTCCGTATGACTTTAGCTTCAGCGGACTTAAAACAGCAGTGATAAACCTTATACACAACGCATCTCAAAAGGGCGAGCAGCTGCCTGTTGCCGATTTGTCGGCTTCGTTCAGACGAGCGGTTGTTAATTGCCTTACCGATAATATATTCAGGGCGGCTAAGGATTTGGGCGTTAAAACTATTGTAACGGCAGGCGGTGTGTCGGCAAATTCACTCCTGCGTGATGAGATGAAAAAAGGCTGCGACAAGCGTGGAATAAAGCTCTATATGCCTGACAAAAGCCTGTGCGGCGACAATGCCGCTATGGTAGGCTCACAGGGTTATTATGAGTATTTAATCGGAAATACTGCGGATATGACGTTAAACGCATACGCCACAATGTCGATAGAAAAGGGATAATCACAGTTTGCAGAGGCTACCGCTTTGGTAGCTTCTTTTTACTTATATCTAAGTTTTTTTGTAATCATTACTTTTTGTATTATAGACATTCTTTATGTGAGATAAATACAAAATTTGCCGTTGCATTTTATCGTATTTATCAATAGCTATTTTATTAAATTTGTGTTACCCTTATGATAGGTATTGTGTATTGAGTATAGGACATACACAAGAGAGAATGAAATATCAAAAAGGAGTGTTTTTATGAAATCTTCTCACCTCAGAAACAAGATTGCGGCTGTGGGTTTGACGCTTGCAATGGCTGCTTCCTGCTTCTGCATCGCTCCGGCGGCATCTGCTGTTCAGACGGATGCTGTGTCCTCAAATGAGGCAAGCCATGGCGGCGACACATTTTCTTGGGATAATGCTTCGGTATATTTCCTGTTAACAGACCGTTTCTACAACGGGGACACATCAAACGACCATTCGTATAACAGAGGACTTGATAAAAACGGCAACGTTGTTAACCTTTCATCATCAGAGGCAAGAGCTACCTTCCACGGCGGTGACTTTGCCGGTATTACAAAGAAGATTGAAGAGGGCTACTTTGAAGATCTCGGCGTAAACGCTATCTGGCTGAGCGCTCCGTATGAGCAGGTTCACGGCTATGTTGTTGGCGACAACGCCAGCCCAAGCTTCCCGCACTACTCATACCACGGCTATTATGTTCTCGACTATACCGAGAGTGATAAGAACTTTGGTACAAAGGAAGAATTCCAGACTCTTGTTGATACTGCTCACGAGCACGGTATCAGAGTTGTTATGGATATAGTTATGAACCACTCCGGCTACAACTCTCTTTACGATATGAAGGAGTACGGCTACGGTACTGTAAAGAGCGGCTGGGAGAACTACTATTATGCACACAAGAACGTAAACAACGGTGACTACCACAGCTATATTGATTATGAAACTTCAACGGCTGACTGGGCTAAATGGTGGGGACCAAACTGGATTAGATCAGGTCTTCCCGGTTACACAGCAGGCGGCGGCGACAACTTAACAATGTCGCTTACAGGCCTGCCGGATTTCAAAACGGAGAGTACAGGCTCTGTTGGTATTCCAGCTGTTTTAAAAACAAAGTGGACTAAAGAGGGAACTTACAGTCAGAAGGCTGCCAAGTACGGCACATCAGGCACAGTATCTGATTATATTGTAAAATGGCTTTCAGAGTGGGTTGAAACCTACGGCGTTGACGGCTTCCGCTGCGACACTGCAAAGCACGTTGAATATGCTTCATGGGCAAAGCTTAAGGACGCTTGCGTTAAGGCTTTGAAAACTTGGAAAACTAAAAACCCGGATAAGGCTCTTGACAACCTCGATTTCTGGATGACCGGTGAGGTTTGGGATCACGGTGTTGACAAGGACGCATACTATACACAGGGTAAGTTTGACTCGCTCATCAACTTCTCAACTCAGGGCGGCGGCTTGCTTAATCAGAAGGATATCGGCGGAATTTATCAGAGTTATGCAAACAAGATTAATACAGACCCTGATTTCAATGTACTTTCTTATCTTTCATCTCACGACAGTGTTATGGCTTCGGGCGATATGATTCGCTTAGGCTCTGCTTTCAATCTCCTTCCGGGTGCTGTTCAGATTTACTACGGTGACGAATCGGGCAGAGGTCTTGTTTCAGGCATTCCGTTTGACGGTAACGGCGGTGCGGGCCACGCACTCAGAAGCGACATGAACTGGAACAGTATGAACGAGGCTACCCTTGCTCACTGGCAGAAGGTTGGTACATTCAGAAACAACCACATTGCAGTCGGCGGCGGCTCGAACACAGCTCTTACATCAACAGCAGGTACTGCATTTGCAAGAGTTTACAACAAGAACAACATTCTTGACAAGGTAGCATGCGTAATTGACGCAGGTTCAAACAAGGACGTTACAATCAACGTTTCTTCAATTTGGGAAGACGGTCAGGAGCTTATAAACACCTATAACGATTCATCAGCAACCGTTACAGGCGGCAAGGTAACCTTCAACAGCGGTGCTAACGGCACAATCCTCATTCAGGAGCCGGACGGCAAGCCTCTTATTAAACTTGAAGGAGACGCTCAGTTCAAGGGCACACAGACAATTACTCTTACAATCGACGGTGCTGAGTCTGCAAAGGTTTCAGTTGACGGCGGCAACAAGTTTGTTGTAAACAACGGCGGCACATTTACAATCGGCGATAAGGCTTATGGCGGTTCTTACGTTAAGGTTACAGCTCAGGCTACAAACGAAAAGGGCACATCAACAAAGGTTTCAACCTTCTACAAATTAAACGCAGACGGTTCAGGTCCTATTGTGCCTTCTAAGAACGCAATTATTCACGTTAAGCCGTATGATGCCAAAACAACAATTTACGCTTGGTATGGTTCTGACGGCGCTGAAACAAAGCCTCTTGGCGAGTGGCCGGGAACAAATGTTAAGTCAAGCGGCACACCCGACGCTAACGGCTATTACACCTTAAACCTCAAAACAACCGAGAACTTCAACTTCATTATAAACACAGGTTCGGGCGGACAGCAGACCGCTGACATTACAGGCAACTCAGGCGAAATCTGGGTTGATGTAACAGCTCCAACTGAGTACAAAATCAAGGAGCAGGAAGAGTCCGGCTTAGACGCACTCAAGACAGAGGCTACGGCTGTTAAGGTTCTTGCACCAAGCGAGTACACAGCAGCAAGCTGGAGCACAGTTTCAAGCGCATTGAGCGCAGCAGAGAATGTTATAGCTAAGGGTGAAAACGCAACAGAGGCTGAAATAGCAAATGCTCGCAAAAACTTAAGCACAGCTAAGGCAGGCTTGAAGCTTGTAGCTCCTGCTATCACAACAATGGCAGCAGGCGGAACAGTTATTGCAGGTAAAACAGCAACAGAGGCAGACGTAGTTGTAACAGTTGGCTCAACAGTATATAAGACAAAGGCTGACGATATTACAGGTGCATATTCTGTAAAGGTAGCAACACTCAAAAACTCTGACGCTGTTAAGGTAACAGCAACAAAGAACGGCGTTGCGTCTGAGGTAACATCTACAACTGTTGCAGGCGGTCCTATTATTGTAGGTGATCAGTACATTGTAGGCGACGTTAACGGCGACGGCAGCATTAAGCTTATGGACGCACTTATGGTTGCAAGACATAGTGTAAAACTTGAAACACTTACAGGTATTTCACTTGCAGCAGCAGATGCAGACGGCGACGGCAATGTCAATCTGAAGGATGCGCTTCTTATCCAGAAGTATGTTGCAAAGATGACAGTTACATCTAAAATCGGTCAGGTAAAAACCTATAAATAATATTCTTTCATAGACCTCTTTTTTCAAAGGGCGGCAGTCAGAGATGGCTGTCGCCCTTTAAGTTTTATAACAAAAAATTCGCCAAAAATTACATATAATATTTATCTGCTTGATTCACAAAATAATGTTGCGGAAGAAAAACAGAGGTTTTTCAAAAGCATAAGTCAAATGGTTAATAAATGCTTTGAATGAAAAAATAAAACTCATCAAAGCATTTGGCTTAACGGCTTTTCCGCATAATATAGTATAATAATAAAATGAAATTAAATTCTAAACAGAGGAGGAAAAAACAATGTCAAACAACAATAATCAGATTAATATTCCGGAAGCAAAGGAAGCTATGGAAAGATTCAAGATGGAGTGCGCAAGCGAAGTAGGCGTAAACCTCAAGCAGGGCTACAACGGCGACTTAACATCACGTCAGGCCGGTTCAGTCGGCGGACAGATGGTTAAAAAGATGATTGAGTCATACGAAAGAAATATGAAATAAAAAGCCCAAAATATAAAGGGACCGCATCGATTTGATGTGACCCCCGAAAGCTGGACTTAATATGAAAGCGTAGTAGTTTATCGACTGCTGCGCTTTTTGTTGTGCGAAATAAAATTTAAAATATTATTGTGGTTCGTTGTCAGGATTATCGCTGAGATTTCCGTACTTTTTCATTATGAAATACGAATATACGGCGTCAATAATTGTCATTACAGCAATCATTGCAAGCATAAAGAAAACCGCAGAATTTCCCTTGAAAAACAGCAGACATCCGACCGCAATAATTATTCCGTTGAGCATAAGCATTATACCGCCGAAAAGCTGGCACTTTTTCCATGTGACTTCGTTTTTCATAGTCCAAGCCGTTCTGAAGCCAAGTAGCGAATTCATTCTTGCTTTCGGCAAAATATTTCCGATTATAATAAACCCAACGCCGAACAAAGTAATAATAAGGCTTAATAAGTCAATCGGCAGGTCAGACATATCCGTAATTTGATTAACAAAGAGATATTCAAAGAATAGATTCATAGCATTAAAGATGATAAGCACAACAAGTCCGACGGTCAGCACAATTTTCTCGTTTTGCTTGTTGTTCTCATCAAACTTTCCGGCAAGCTTTGACACTAAAAGCATAAATAAACCGAAGCCGATTATACACGCCGGGAAAATCAGAGATTCATACTTGCTTCCCCACCTGTCTGCCGTCATTTCAGAGCCGTAGTGAGCCGGAATATTATCCGGCAGGAAGAAAAGCGATATACCGCAAACTGCAAGCGGCAAAAGCATAAAGATAATGTAAGTAATTCTTTTGGTTGTCATTTTTATTCTCCTCTCAGATTGCCGAGCCATAATATTGCCTCGTCAAGAACGGTCAGGTTCAGCTCGTAGTAAATAAAGTTTTTGTATTTGCTCTCATAAATCAGGTCTGCCTTTTTTAGCTTAGCAAGGTGATATGACAAAGCCTGTGGGGTCATTCCAACCTCCTGCGCCAAATCACCCGATGAGATTTTTCCATTTTTAAGGGTCTGCAAAATTTTCCGCCTGTTTTCATCTGAAATAGCGGCAAGAATTTCCTGTATAGCCAAGCAACACCCTCCAATCTGTTTATAATCTATTTAAAAATCTCTTTAAATAGATTATACTGTGTAATACGGTGACTGTCAAGAACTATTTAAAATTATTTTTAAATAGTTGCTCTAACCGCAAAAAGGCAACCGCTTAGCTGTTAAACGGTTGCCTTTATAGCTGTGCATTATTTAAGTCCTGCAACAGCGGTTACGTCGAGCCGCTGCGGTAATTTTAATCTTTAAAAAGCTTGTTCATCAGGCTGTTTATTTCCTTGTGGCGGGTTTCGGTTGATTTGCTGTCAAGCTTGATTGAAATAACACTGCCTTCCTTTGCTCCTTTTGGTACAAGCGGCAAGGGGAGATTAACAAAGGTGTTTTCATCAATTTCAACTACGGCGCAGCCTTCTTCAAATCTGTCAATTATAACGTCCATTTTCACATCTCCTTATTCAATCCAAAGTGTTTTACCGTCGCTTACAGCCGTAATGTCGCCAACATCCTTAGTCATCAGCACGTCAGCTCCGCTGTTTTTCCAACGGTTTATTATCTTCTTAACAGGCAGGTTGTATTCGTTTTCTTCGGCGACCGAAACAGCCGCATAGCTTGCGCCGACACGCTCAACAAAATCTGCGCTTGACGAGGTTTTGCTTCCGTGATGCCCTACCTTGACAAAATCTGCGCTTACATCAGCTGTTATTTCACTTTCGCTTTCCTTTTCTGCATCCCCCATAAACAGGAACTTTACTTCGCCGTAGGTAAGCTTAATTACAGATGAATAGTTGTTAAGGTCGGTGTAGCTGTCGCTGACGGGTGCGAGAATATCAATGCTGAGATTGTCCTCGCTTAGTATGCTCACGCCTGCCCTTGCTGTGTTTATTGACATACCCTTGTCATCAATCGCCGTCAAGAGCTGCTCAAACGTTCTTGTGTCGGTGCTTGCTCTGGGCATATAAATTTCGCCTATGTCAAAGGAGCCTATTATTTCGCTCATACCGCCTATGTGGTCGGCGTGAGGGTGAGTTGCAACAAGATAGTCAATTTTGTTGTATCCGCTTGAGCGTATGTATTCGGCAATATCATCACCGTACTCATACTCGCCTGCGTCAATCAGCATACAACGGTTATCGGTAAGCTCTATGAAAATTGAATCTCCCTGCCCAACGTCAAGCACGGTCACACGTATTTCACCGTTTGTCGGCTTAGATGGCTGCTCAATATTTATTGAGCAGGAGCAGAGGAAAACGGCGGAAAGCGCAAGAAGGAGGGAGCTTAGCTTTAATATAATTTTGTTATACTTCAAATTTATCACCTATTTAATTATACAGCCGTAAGGCTTGGTGGTCAATCCTTTAAGTGAATAGCAACAAAACAAATATAACATTTTATAATAAAATATACAAATTATCGAAAAAATATTGTGCTGCTGATTAAAGTGTTGTATAATAATCTAAAGCCTGATTGAATAGGCTGTTATAAATATGAGGTGAGACAAATGGCAAATTATTATGACGAAAAATTTGAAACCATGTCCCGTGACGAAATGGCGGCTGTTCAGTCTGAAAGGCTTGTCAGCATGGTGGAGCGCTGCTACAACAATGTTCCGCTTTACAAAAAGCGCTTTGATGAAGTAGGAATTCTTCCCGGCGACATAAAGTCGATTGAGGATGTTAAAAAGCTGCCCTTTACCACTAAAAACGATTTAAGAGATACATATCCGTTCGGAATGTTTGCTGTACCGAAGGAGGAGCTTATCAGAATTCACGCTTCGTCGGGTACAACAGGCAAGCAGACCGTTGTTGGTTATACAGCGCATGATATAGATGTATGGGCGCAGTCTTGTGCAAGAGCGCTTACATCAATAGGCGGAACAAAGTCAGACTATGTTCACGTTTCCTACGGCTACGGCCTTTTCACAGGCGGCTTAGGACTGCACTACGGCGCAGAAAAGCTTGGTGCTACGGCTATACCTGTTTCTTCCGGTAATACTAAAAGACAGGTTCAAATTTTGAAGGACTACGGCTCTGACATAATTTGCTGTACTCCGTCATATGCTATGTTTATTGGTGAAACCGTGCGTGAAATGGGCATTGACCCTAAAACCTTAAAGCTTAGGGCTGGTTACTTCGGCGCAGAGGCATGGACGGAAAATATGCGCCGTGAGATTGAGAAAATTCTTGATATTAAGGCTTACGACATTTACGGCCTTTCAGAGATTGCAGGACCGGGCGTTTCGTTTGAGTGTACAGAACAGACAGGTATGCACGTAAACGAGGATTGGTTCTACCCCGAAATCATCAACCCGGACACAGGCGAGGTCTTGCCGGACGGTCAGTACGGCGAGCTTGTGTTCACCTGTATAGGCAAGGAAGCTTTGCCGCTTGTAAGATACAGAACAAGGGATATAAGCTGTCTTTCAAGAAAGCCATGCTCCTGCGGAAGAACGCTTGTTAAAATGGCTAAGCCTAAGGGTAGAACAGACGATATGCTTATTATTAGAGGTATCAACGTATTCCCGTCACAGGTTGAGCATGTTCTTTTGTCGCTCAAGATGGACCCGAACTACCTCATTGTTGTTGACAGAGCAGGCAACCTCGACACAATGGAGGTTCAGGTTGAGATGGCTCCGGAAATGGTTTCTGATACCGTTAAGAACATCGAGGCACTGGAGCATACCATTGCTGCTGCTTTGCAGTCAACACTGAACATAAGCGCAAAGGTTCGGCTTGTTGAGCCGAAGAGCCTTCCACGTTCGGAGGGCAAGGCTATCAGAGTAATTGATAACCGAAAGATTTAAAATAAACGGAGGGTTTTTATAATGATTCAGCAAATTTCTGTTTTTCTTGAAAATAAAAAGGGCAGACTCGCATTCATAACAAAGGTACTTGCACAAGCCGGTGCGGATATTAGGGCAATGTCGGTTGCCGACACAAGCGATTTCGGAATTCTGCGACTTATCGTAGATGACCCGGAAAAGGCTATTGAAGCGATTAAAAATGAGGGAATGGCTGTTTCTCTTACAGAGGTTCTCGCTATCGGCGTTGAGGATACTCCGGGCGGACTTGCAAAGGCGACAAATGCGCTTTGGGACAGTGGCATAAGTGTTGAGTATGCATATGCTTTTATCAGCCAGAAGGACGGCACAGCGTTTGTGATTCTTCGTGTTGACGACAATGAAAAGGCTGTTGAGGTGCTTAAGGAGAATAATATAACCGTAATTGAGCAGGACGATATTCATAAGTAATCGGCGTGAATTAATACCGGTACTATGCGGCGCAGCTTAGTCTGCGCCGTTTTTATCCGCAAATTCTTGACTCAAAATGCAAAATGTACTAACATAGTATAATAATACTTATGTAAATAAGGAGGTGGGAGTATGTCGCTGGACGGTGCTTTTTTACACTTTGTAAAATGTGAGCTTGAGGAAAAGCTTGTTGGCTTGCGTGTTGAAAAGGTGTTTCAACCGAACCGTGACGAGATTATTGTCGCATTAAGAGGAATCAGCGGCGCATACAAGCTTCTTATGTCGGCAAGGGCAAATTCGCCGAGGGTGAATATAACGCAGTACCCGCCGGAAAATCCGCAGACTCCGCCTATGCTATGTATGCTTTTGAGAAAAAGGCTTACGGGCGCAAGGCTTAAGGAGATTACTCAGCATCAGCTTGAAAGGGTGATTCGCTTTACATTTGACGCAACGGACGAGCTTGGCGATAAGGTTGAGCTTTCGCTTATAGCTGAGATAATGGGAAAATACAGCAACGTGATTTTTGTTGACGGCAGCGGCAAGGTGATAGACGCACTTAAGCGGGTTGATATGACAATGTCGTCTCAAAGGCTTGTTCTGCCCGGAATTGAATATCAGTTACCTCCTCCGCAGGATAAGCTCAATCCGCTTGATACATCAGCTGACGCTATAATTGACAGAATAAAAAACAGCGGAAAAGCGCAGAAGCTAAACAAGGCGATACTCGGCACAGTTCAGGGCTTTTCGCCAATTGTGTGCCGTGAGCTTGAACATCTTACAGGCAGAGGAGCAGAGCTTGACAATATCAGTATGAGTTCAGAGCAATACAGCCGCCTTGAATTTTTTGTTAAGAGAACGGTGAGTGAAATTGGGGAGAACAAGGGCGTGCCTTGTATGGTGCAGGATTTAAACGGTAAGCCGCTTGACTTTTCATTTGTGAATATTCTGCAATACGGTACAGCGGCAAAGACCGTCCGTTTTGAAAGCTTCAGCGAGCTTTTAGACAGCTTCTACCTTGAGCGTGACAAGGCGGAGCGTATGAGGGTAAAGGGTCAGGGACTTTTAAAATACCTTACAAACATCACGGACCGCCTGACAAGAAAGATAAACACGCAGAAAGTAGAGCTTGCAAACAGTGAGGACAGAGAGCCGCTTAGGGTAAAGGGCGATTTGATACAGGCGAATTTGTACCGAATAGAAAAAGGAATGACTGAAATAGAGGTTGAAAACTTTTATGACGAAAGCCTTAAAACAATAAAAATCAAGCTGAATCCTGCTCTTACGGCGGGACAGAACGCTCAGAAATACTACAAGGACTACCGCAAGGCGAAGAATGCACAGCAGTATTTAACTGTTGAAATCGAGAAGGCACAGCAGGAGCTTGAGTATATTGATACGGTGTTTGACAGCCTTTCAAGAGCCGAAACAGAGCGTGAGCTTGCTGAAATAAAGCAGGAGCTTGTTGACGGCGGATATATCAAGAGAATTCGTTCAAAGCAAAAACTAAAGGGAACATTGCCGCCGATTGAATTTACGTCAAAAAGCGGTCTTAAAATATTGGTGGGCAGGAACAATGTTCAGAATGATAAACTGACGCTTAAAACGGCAAGAAATTACGATTTGTGGCTGCACACCAAAGACATACCCGGATCGCACGCTGTTATAGTGTCGCAGGGTGAAACGCCGGACGATGCTACCATACTATATGCCGCACAGCTTGCCGCATATCACAGCAGGGCAAAGGAAAGCAGTAAGGTGCCGGTGGATTACACGTTTATAAAGTATGTCAGCAAGCCGGTCGGAGCAAAGCCGGGAATGGTGATTTACAAAAACCAGAAAACCCTTTTTGTAAAGCCGTCTTTGGTTCAGGAGTGAGTGCCGTAGGCTGAAAAGCATAACGGATAATGAATATAGAATAATTGTTACTGCCGCAGCTTTGCCGCTCCTTGAATAAACACTTTCCGAAATGTGTAACAAATCCGCAATGTCATTATTATACATTCTCTATAAATTTTGCCGATTGGCTTAAAAAACTTAAATTATCACTTGAAAAAATGCTGTGAATGTGTTAAAATGACTGAGTTGTATCTATAAAATCAATATTTTGATATATTTTGCGAAAGGAAGTAAATTATGGGAGTTATAGAGTATGTTCTCGGCAGCATTCTTCTGCTGTTCTCAATTGCAATAATCATAGTAATTATTCTTCAGGAAGGTCATCAGCAGGGCTTAGGTGTTGTTACAGGCGGTGCGGATACATTCTTCTCAAAGAATAAGGCTCGTTCAATTGACGCATTCCTCTCACGCTGGACAAAGCTGTTTGCGTTGGTTTTTGTAGTCGTTGTTATTACGCTGAACGTAATTGCAAGATTTTTTTGATTGAGAATTAAATTTAAGCAAATAACAAGGATGCAGGGGGTTTCCCTTGCATCCTTTTTTGCGTAAAAAAGCCTGCTGAATTTTCAGCAGGCTTTAAGCTTATTAAGTTGTATTTTCATTTAACCCTCAAGTGTTCCTTGGCTTTGCGCCTTAAGGTAAGCGTTGATGAATCCGTCAATGTCGCCGTCCATAACGGCGTTTATGTTGCTCGATTCAAAGGCTGTTCGGTTGTCCTTTACAAGTGTGTACGGCATAAATACATATGAGCGAATCTGTGAGCCCCATGTGATTTCCTTTTGAACGCCCTTGATGTCCTCAATTTTGTCAAGATGCTCCCTCTCCTTGATTTCCATAAGCTTTGAGGCAAGCATTTTCATTGCAACATCACGGTTTTGATACTGACTTCTCTCAACCTGACAGGCAACAACAATACCAGTCGGAATATGTGTAAGACGGACGGCAGATGAGGTCTTGTTAACCTTCTGTCCGCCTGCACCACTTGCACGGTAAACGTCCATCTTTATGTCCTCCGGCTTGATGTCGATTTCAATATTGTCATCAATTTCGGGCATAACCTCAAGAGATGCAAACGATGTGTGACGTCTGCCTGAGGAGTCAAACGGCGATACTCTTACAAGGCGGTGAACGCCTGATTCGCTCTTTAAGTAGCCGTAAGCGTTTATGCCTTCAACAAGGATTGTAGCGCTTTTAAGACCTGCCTCCTCGCCGTCGAGGTAGTCGAGAGTTTTAACCTTAAAATTGTGCCGCTCTGCCCAGCGGTTATACATACGGTACAGCATTTCTGCCCAGTCCTGTGCCTCTGTGCCGCCGGAACCGGCATGGAAAGTTACGATGGCGTTTTTGGAGTCGTATTCGCCTGTGAGCAGGGTAGAAAGCCTTTGCTCTTCAAGTGAGCTTTTTATTTTTTCAACCTCCTGCTGAGCCTCCTCAAGGAGCGATAAATCCTCCTCTTCATTGGCAAGCTCAATCAAAGCCAATGCGTCTTCAAAGCCGGCCGCAAGATTGTTGTAGCCGTCAACCTTGCCCTTGAGCATACTTGTGCGCTGCAAAATTTTCTGTGAATTTTCCATATCGTCCCAGAACCCCGGTTCAGCCGCCCTATGCTCAAGCTGCTGAATTTCGGATTCCATCGCCTTAAGACCAAGTGCGTCCGCAAGGTCGTCAATGTCGGGCTTAAGTCTTTCCAAATCTAAGCGAAGCTCTTCAAACTGTATCAAAAATATCATCCTTTACTATTCACTTCTTCTTATTATAAATTATCCGAGAGAAAATGTAAAGTAATATCAGTATTTTCCTTGTGTTAAAGCCGTTTTGAGAGGGAGAATACTATAAGGGGCGGATATAACACAAGAGAAACGTAAGAGTGAAAGGGTGGTAACCGATGAGCAAGCCGGCTGTTAATAAAAGTGAAAGCAAGAGGGGAGAGCATATGCCGCCGCTTACCGAAACAATGTCGGGCGCAGAGCAGTATATTATGGATATTTCAAATCACGTTTCGCATCCGTCGGATGACAGCGTTGAGGAGATGAGATGGTGGAGCATTGAAAATAAAAAATAGCGTTAGTCCTTGTGCAGGTTAATTGTACCGCCGCTGTATGTTAGGGTCATTTTGTCGCCCTCAATGTCATAGTCGAATTCAAAGCTTTTTTTTAGGCGGTTGTCGGTAAGGCGGATTTTGTTGTCGTTAATGAAGCAGTCGCCGTAAAAGTTGGTTTTTGCGCCGCCCATTGACTGCACGTTAAAGCTTGCCTTTGAGCCGTCAAAGCTTAAGAATACCTTTGTGCTGTATTCTCCGTTTCCGCTCCAGGAGTTTATTCGCAGCTCGTCTGCCTTGTCTGTTACAGCACTCTGAGTGCAGGAGCAAAACAGCATAGTGATAATGAGCAGCGTTAAGAACAGAAAAAATGACCTCTTCATTTTTATCCCCCAAAAAGTTTTATATAGGGTATTTTATGAGGGTTGAAGTCTTCTTATACAGCGGCAGAAATAAATATTAAAAAAACTTGAAAAAAGTCTTGACTTTACGTTGTCTGTTTGCTATAATATCTATCGTTGACTGAGAAATGCGAGTGTGCTGGAATAGGCAGACAGGCACGTTTGAGGGGCGTGTGTTTCACGACGTATGGGTTCAAGTCCCATCACTCGCACCATAACAGGACACCAATTTTGATACAATGGGTATCATGATTGGTGTCCTTTTTTATTTTAAAATGCGTGTTTACTTTTTTAGGGGAGATGTTATAATTTGTAAGGTAGAGCGATAAATCGGTATTTGAAAGGGGTAAAACACAATGAGTAAATATAACTCTTTATGGGAATATGTGCAGGGTAAAAAAAGTCAATCTTTTAAGCTGACGTTTGAAGAAATACAACATATTGCAGGGATACCAATAGATCATTCCTTTCTAAAATACAAAAAGGAACTTACAGAATACGGATATCAAGTAGGAAAAATATCTATGAAAGAACAAACAGTTATTTTTGAAAAGATTGATTGATAGAGTCCTGTTTGTTAAGAAAAAGCAGCATACTTGCTCCTTTGTAATTTCCAAACCTGTTAGCGAAAGATTGGAAAATGTGTACTTTTATAAAATTAGGTCGCTGATTTCAAAAATGCAATCTCGAAAATGGCTTAGATAAGCTGTTTTCGGGATTTTTTTCTTGCTTTTGCTTAAAATGTTATGAGTGCGGGCTGATTTGTGATGAATTATGAGGACATATTTTGTAAAGCGTCACTTTTGCTTTATTCACATAATTTGCAAATAATTTATAAAATTATATTGAAATTCGACAATTTGTGAGATATAATATATATAATAAATATTTGTGCTTGGATGTGTAAATATGAAAAAAAGGATTATTGCTTTGGTTGCTGCCGCTGCAGTTTTAATTGGTGCGGCAGGCTGTTGCAGTATAGATGTGAATTTTAACGGCAAATCTTCAAGCAGCGATTTATCGTCAGAGAAGCAGACAGAAATAAATACTCAGCCGAAATCTGAGCAGCCAAAAGCTGAGGAGCCAAAGGCTGAGGCTAAAACAAATCCGGATGTGCAAACCTCGTCCGACAAGCTTTACAACTATATAGACGTATATAAAAGCGCAAGTGTTGACTATACGGACGAAGTTGGCAACAGCTACTCATCAACCTACACTGTTCCCGAAATTTTGCTTAACAGCGAGGACGCATCAGAGGTTAACAGCGAGATACAAAGAGAATGTGAAAAGAAAATAAGGGATAGTGAGAACGCTGAGAAGAATAAATCAAGCCTTATTTGCTTGGGCATTGAATATGAGGCGTGGCTTAACGGCAACATTCTGTCGCTTACCATTTCTGAGAAATACGATGGAAGCTACACACATTATTTGGTATATTCCTTTGACGTGCGAACAGGCGAGGAACTTGATAATGACGAATTTGCCGTAGATATGGGAATCAGCGAGAACGAGCTTGATAAAAGAATAAAAACTGCAATGACAGATTTCTTTAAAAATGAATACTCTTCAATGGCCGGCGACAGCCTGTATGATCTTCAGCTTAACAAAACCTTATCCGAGGACAATGTGGACGAGGCTGAGGTGTATTACGGTGAAAACGGCGTGCCGTATGTTTGGTGTTGTATTTACTCATTGGCGGGTGCTGAAATATATGAGCATTTGCTGAAGCTAAACTAAGTTTTTTACGGTGGACATTTTTATGTCCTATATCATCCTTTCTGAATAAAGCACAGTACGGGTAATTCTGTACTGTGCTTTTGTTTTTAAGAAAAAATCAGCAAAAATTCTATTTGAACATTGTGCAACAGCGTGAAAAGTGATATAATCAAAAAAACAACAAATATCGCAGATATAACTAATTTTTCAATAAACAGGAGGAACAGGCAATGCAGATTACAAATGATGTTATCTATGTAGGTGTGAATGACCATAAGATAGATTTATTCGAGGGTCAGTATGTTGTTCCAAACGGAATGGCTTACAACTCCTATGTGATTAAGGACGAGAAAACGGCTGTTTTTGATACGGTTGACATTAACTTTACTCACGAGTGGCTTGATAATATTGCCGCTGCTCTTGACGGAAAAGCTCCGGATTACCTTATTGTTCAGCATATGGAGCCGGACCACTCGGCAAACATTCAGAACTTTGTAAATATTTACCCCGATACAAAAATTGTAGCAAACGCAAAAACCTTTACAATGATGAATCAATTTTTTGATTTTGATATTGAGGATAGAAAGGTTGTTGTTGCAAACGGCGAGAGCCTTTCGCTTGGCAGACACGAGCTTACCTTTGTGTTCGCTCCGATGGTTCACTGGCCGGAGGTTATGATGACCTACGATTCAACCGACAAAATTCTCTTCTCGGCTGACGGCTTCGGCAAGTTTGGCGCTTTGGACGTTGACGAGGACTGGGCTTGTGAGGCTCGCCGTTATTATATCGGCATTGTCGGCAAGTATGGCGCACAGGTTCAGAATGTTCTGAAAAAGGCGGCAGGGCTTGACATTCAGATTATCTGCCCTTTGCACGGTCCTGTGCTTACAGAAAACCTTGGCTACTACATAAACCTCTATGACATCTGGTCGTCTTACAGGGCTGAGGACGACGGCATTGTTATTGCATATACATCTGTTTACGGACATACAAAGGCAGCTGTGCTTAAGTTTGCCGAGATGCTCAAGAGGAAGGGTGCTCCGAAGGTATCTCTGTTTGACCTTGCAAGGGACGATATGGCAGAGGCTGTTGAGGATGCGTTCCGTTACAGCAAGCTTGTTCTTGCTACAACAACCTACAACGCAGATATTTTCCCGTTTATGCGTGAATACATAAACCACCTTACCGAGAGAAATTATCAGAACAGAACAGTTGCCTTTATCGAAAACGGCACATGGGCACCGCTTGCCGCAAAGACAATGAAGGGAATGTTTGAAAAGAGCAAAAACCTTACCATTGCCGATACAACCGTTACAATTAAGTCTGCTCTTAATGCCGACAGCACACAGCAGCTTGAGAAGCTTGCAGACGAGCTGTGCAAGGAGTATGTTGCTCAGTCTGACGACGCCAGCGACAAGCACGATATGAGCGCACTGTTCAAGATAGGCTATGGACTTTATGTTGTTACATCAAACGACGGAAACAGGGATAACGGTCTTATTGTAAATACGGTAACACAGCTTACAGATTCACCAAACCGTGTGGCTGTAAATATTAACAAGGCGAACTATTCGTACCATACAATTAAGCAAACAGGCAAAATGAATGTTAACTGTCTGTCGGTTGACGCACCGTTCAAGGTGTTTGAAACCTTTGGCTTCCAAAGCGGAAGAAATACGGATAAGTTCAAGAGCTGTGAGGTTTTGCGTTCAGACAACGGATTGGTGTTCCTGCCGAGATATATTAACGCATTTATGTCGCTTAAGGTTGAGCAGTATGTTGACCTTGACACCCACGGAATGTTTATCTGCACGGTTACCGAGGCAAGAGTTATGAGCGACAAGGAAACTATGACCTACACATATTACCAGAACAATGTTAAGCCAAAGCCGGAAACACAGGGCAAAAAAGGCTTTGTGTGCAAGATTTGCGGATATATTTATGAGGGCGATGTTTTGCCGGACGATTATATCTGCCCGCTGTGCAAGCACGGTGTGGCTGACTTTGAGTCAATAGAGTAATAAACACGATAACTAAAAATGGGTCGGCGTTATGCCGACCCATAAATTATTATTCTATATTTGCTGATTATTCGTAGTCAACAACGTCTATCCACTTTGAGAGGAACTCCTTCTCATCTTCAAAGCCCTTAACCATCTGTGAAGCCGCAACAATTGGCAGCCACTGCTGAACATACTGCTTTGCTGTGTCGCTCTTGTCGCAGAAAAGATTTAGGTACTTGTCAGCAAGCTCAGGCTGACGAAGTGAGAACAAAAGATATGTTCTTGCGGCGTCTGCTGACGCATTGCCCTGAGTTGCGTGTGACCAGTCAAGAATATACATTGTGCCATCGTCCTGAACAATAATGTTGGACGGGTTAAAGTCGCCGTGGCAAACCTTGTTGTGCTTTGGCATACTGTCAAGCCTTGTGTGAAGCTCGTATTTAATGGTTGCGCTGATTCCCTCAAGGCTTGAAATTTTTCTGTTCATCTTATCCTTAAGCTTGTTGAGCATAGGTGCTCTCTTGCTTTGAACCTCAAGCTGAAGGTCAACGAACTTTTCAAGGTACTCGTCAACTTTGTCGGGGTTTTCGTCAATAAGCTGCTGCAATGTTTTGCCCTCAATATAGTCAAGGGTGATAGCCCACTTGCCGTCAACAACAGATACTGCGTTGATTTTTGGAATGTTAAGACCTGTTTCCTCAACTCTTGCCTGATTTAAAGCTTCGTTAAGAACGTCAGCCTTTGGATATGTAGGACCGAACACCTTTATTGTGTAAGCTCCGTCCTTGTATATGCATTTGTCGGGTCTTTCAGCTAAAATCTTATCAATAGCCATAATAATTAACTCCTTTCGGTGATAAAATACAAAAATTCGATTAAAAATGCAGATAGAGATATGCATATTTTAAACCTGCACTTATTATACTACATTTATTACATAATGTGTAGTAAAAAAATCACAAAAATTTTAAAAGAGTTTTTGTGTAATACGTCAAATTATACAAGAATTTTACAACTCTTTTTCGTTGAGTTGCTTGAATATTGCTTGTCACCATTTTATGGTAAGGATTTGAGTAAGATTCATAGAATTATACGCAACTAAAATTAACATCAAATGTCAGCTAATATTGCTGGTAATAGCGATAAACAGATGATAAAATAAATTTCAGGAGGCATATTAATATGATTGATATGAATTTAAAGAACCTGAGAAAAAAGCATAACCTGAGTCAGGAAAAGCTTGCGGAAAAGCTTGGCGTATCAAGGCAAGCTGTTGCAAAGTGGGAAAACGGCGACGCTCTGCCTGATATTATGAACTGCCAAAAGTTGTCGGAGCTTTACCGGATTTCTATTGACGAGCTTATAAACTGCGAAATTTGCGTTGATGAGCTGAGGAAAAACGAAAAGGACGGCAAGCACGTCTTTGGCGCTGTAACAGTAGGCGAGAGAGGGCAGATAGTTATTCCCATAAAGGCGAGAGAGGTTTTTGACATAAAGGCAGGCGATAAGATTCTTATTCTTGGTGATGAGGATCAGGGTATAGCGCTTGTGAAATTAAAGTGGTTTTCAAGCTTTGGAAAGAATATTTTTTCCGCAAAGGAGGACGAGGAAGAATGAGCGCAATAAAAATTGATAAAATCACAAAACGCTTCGGCACAAAAACGGCGGTAAATAACTTAAGCCTTGAGATTAATGAGGGCGAGCTTTTTGCGCTTCTCGGCGTAAACGGAGCAGGCAAGACAACACTTATTAAAACGCTCACCTGCCTTTTAAAACCAAACGACGGTGAGGCTTACATACTTGGTAAAAGCGTGACTACGCAAGCCGACGAGGTGAAAAAGCTGATTAACCTGTCAACGCAGGAAACAGCGGTTGCGCCGAATCTTACCGTGCGTGAAAACCTGATGATGATAGCTGGTATTTACGGTATGGACAAGGAAAGCGCAAAAGCTAAAACAGATGAAATGATAAATAAGCTTTCGTTCGGTGATTATGAAAATCAGCGTGCAAAAACGCTTTCGGGCGGCTGGCAGAGAAAGCTGAGCATAGCAATGGCGCTGATAACCGAACCGAAGGTGCTTTTTCTTGACGAGCCGACCCTTGGTCTTGATGTTCTTGCAAGAAGAGAGCTTTGGGAGCTTGTTAGAAAGCTAAAGGGCAAAATGACAATAATACTTACAACCCACTATATGGAGGAGGCTGAGAGCCTGTCCGACAGAATAGGCGTTATGATAAACTCAAACTTAATAACAGTCGGCACTCCCGATGAGCTTATGAAGAAAACGGAAACGCACAGTGTAGAGGAAGCGTTTGTGAAAATTGCCGGAGGTGGATTAAATGAGAATTAAGGCGTTTGCATCAAGAAATATCAAGGAGCTTATAAGAGATCCGCTAAGCTACATATTCTGCCTTGGTTTTCCGCTTATTATGCTTCTTGTTATGTCTGTAATCGGGCAGAGCATACCGGAAAACGAAGGAACTGCTATTTTTAATGTGCAGAACCAGAGTGCCGGAACGGCGGTGTTTGGTCTTGCGTTTGTAATGCTGTTTGCGGCTCTGCTGATTTCAAAGGACAGAGCAAGCGCACTGCTGTGCCGTCTTTTCGCTTCGCCGATGAGGTCGGTTGATTTCATTCTGGGCTACACACTGCCGCTTATTATAATTGCTGCTGCACAGCTTGCGGTTAATGTTATTTCATCAGTCATCATTGGTGCTGCTGTGGGCGAGAGCTTTAATTTTTTGAATTTGCTTATGAGCCTTGCCGTTCATATTCCGACAATATTTTTGTTTATCGGATTAGGCATAATATTCGGCACACTGTTCAACGAGAAGTCCTCGCCGGGAATTTCATCCATAATCGTGTCGCTTGCGCCGATGCTTGGCGGAGTCTGGATGCCGATTGACGCAATGGGCGGCGTGATTCTGACTATTGCGAAAATCTTTCCATTTTATCACGCAGTAAAAGCTTCAAGAACAGTCCTTGCCGGCTCAAGTGAGGGCGTAGCTGCAAGCATATTGATTTTATGCGCTTGGGCGGCTGTTATATTTATTCTTTCTATCTTCGTTTTCAAGGCGAAGATGCGTTCAGAGAAGAAGTAAGGATAATAAACAGAATAAAAAACAAAAAACTCACACCTTGGCAATTAATTGTCATAGTGTGAGTTTTGCTTTTGCTTTGATTTCGCCTTTGGCAGAATACTATTATTTTATTGCATCCTTCATTTCCTTGACATAAGCCTTTACAGGTTCAATGCAGTCCTTGCCGTACTTTGCGCAAAGCTTAACTATTGCGCTTCCGACTATAACTGCGTCGGCGTACTGAGCCATATGCTTTGCCTGCTCAGGTGTTGAAATGCCGAAGCCAATGGCGGTGGGCACGTCGCTTACTTGCCTTACGCTGTCAATCATAGCGCCAATGTCTGTCTTTATTTCGCTTCTGACGCCCGTAACGCCCATTGAAGATACGCAGTATAAAAACCCCTGAGCGTCTTTTGCAATCATCTTTATCCTGTTTTCGCTTGACGGAGCAATCATAGAAATAAAATCAACTCCGTGCTTTTCGCAGTATGGCGCAAGCTCCTCTTTTTCCTCGTAGGGAATATCGGGAACGATTAAGGCGTCAATCTGAAGTTCCTCACATTTTGAGAGGAATTTTTCACAACCGTAAACATATATAGGGTTTATGTATGTCATAAACGCAAGAGGAAAGCTTGGGATAGCCTTTCTTACCTCGGCAACCATATCAAAGATTTTGTCGGTAGTAGCTCCTGCGCTCAATGCACGCTCGTCTGCCTGCTGTATTACAACGCCCTCTGCAACAGGGTCCGAAAACGGGATTCCAATCTCTATCAAATCAGCTCCGCTTTCAGCCATACCTATTATAAGCTTCTTTGTTGTGTCAAGGTCGGGGTCGCCTGCCGTTACAAAGGGGATAAACGCCTTGCCGTTTTTGAAAGCCTGTGTTGTCTTACTCATAAATATCAACTCCTCTGTATCTTGCTATGGCGGCAACGTCCTTGTCGCCCCTGCCCGAAAGATTTACTACAATAATCTTGTCCTTGTCCATTGTCGGCGCAAGCTTGATTGCGTATGCAACAGCATGAGCGCTTTCGATGGCAGGAATGATTCCCTCTGTTCTTGACAAATATTCAAATGCGTCAACCGCTTCATCATCTGTAATAGGCACATACTGTGCTCTGCCTATGTCCTTGAGGTTTGCGTGCTCAGGCCCTACGCCGGGGTAGTCAAGACCTGCCGAAATTGAATATACAGGAGCAATCTGTCCGTACTCGTCCTGACAGAAGTATGACTTCATTCCGTGGAAAACGCCGAGAGTGCCGTTTGCCATTGTTGCGGCATTTTTTGGGTTGTCAACGCCAAGACCCGCCGCCTCACAGCCGATAAGTGCAACCGACTCATCGGGAATGAACTCGTAAAATGCGCCCATAGCATTACTGCCGCCGCCTACACAGGCTAAAACAGCATCGGGAAGTCTGCCTTCCTTTTCCATAATCTGAGCCTTTATTTCCTTGCTGATAACGCTCTGAAAGTCACGCACAATTGTCGGGAACGGGTGAGGCCCCATAACCGAGCCTAACACATAATGGGTGTCGTTTACTCGTCTTGTCCATTCTCTGAGCGTTTCGTTTACTGCGTCCTTAAGGGTCTGGGTGCCGCTTGTAACGGCGTGAACCTTAGCCCCCAGAAGCTCCATTCTGTACACGTTAAGAGCCTGTCTGTCGGTGTCCTCTTTACCCATATAAATCTCACATTCCATACCCATCAGTGCGGCTACCGTAGCCGTAGCAACCCCGTGCTGGCCTGCCCCTGTTTCGGCTATTACTCTTGTCTTGCCCATTCTCTTTGCAAGCAGAATCTGACCGATAACATTGTTGAGCTTATGTGAGCCTGTGTGGTTTAAGTCCTCACGCTTCAAGTAGATTTTTGCGCCGCCCAAATCCTTAGTCATTTTCTCTGCATAATAAAGCAATGACGGACGTCCTGCGTAATTCTTGAGCAGTGCTTCAAATTCTGCGATAAATTCGGGGTCGTCCTTGTACTTGTTGTAAGCCTCTTCAAGCTCGTTTACGGCGTTCATCAGCGTTTCGGGTATGAACTGTCCGCCATGAATACCAAATCTGCCCTTTGACATTATTTTTCACTCCTGATTAGTTTTATTATTTCCTCTATTTTATCCCGACTTTTAAAGCCGTTTTCTTCAACACCAGTGCTAAGGTCAAGGCAATAAGGCTGCACCTGATTTTGCGCAGATAAAATATTGCCGCTGTTGAGTCCTCCTGCAAGGAAGAAAGGCTTTGAAAGCTTTGGAATAAGCCCCCAGTTAAAGCTCTCGCCTATGCCGCCGTATTGACCTTTGCGGTAGACGTCAAGAAGGAGGTAATCGCACGGAAGCTTTTCTGCTTTAAGCACCTGCTGTGTTGACTGAACACGAACAGCCTTGATAATTTCCCTGCCGGTTCTTTCCTTGACGGCGTTTATATATGCCTCGTCCTCGTCGCCGTGAAGCTGAATTAAATCTATAATTCCGCTGTCTGCTATACCGCATACAGTGTTTATATCCTCGTTTACGAACACTCCGACAGCCTTAATCCGGCGATCAAGTCTTGATTTAAGCTTTTTTGCAAGCTCCGGTGATATATACCTTTTTGTGTTTGCAAAGATAAAGCCGATGTAATCCGGTAAAAACTCGTTTACAAAGTCAACGTCGCACTCTCGCTTAAGACCGCAAATTTTTATCCTTATCATATCTCACCGCCGTTTAATTCCCTAAGCGCCGCTGTTTTGTCAGGCGCCCTCATCAGTGTTTCGCCGATAAGAACAGCGTCAACTCCGTTTTCCTTGAGCGCTGAAATGTCATCGGCGGTTTTTATTCCGCTTTCAGCAACAAATACACAGCTTTCGGGAACAAGTTTTCTTAGCCTTAAGCAGTTGTTTATATCAACGGTGAAGTCTTTTAAATTCCTGTTGTTTACGCCTATAATGTCAGCACCTGCATTCAATGCTGTTTCAACCTCATATTCATCGTGAGCCTCAACAAGAGCCGACAAACCGAGCGTGCGGCAAATCTCAATATACTGCTTAATCGTGTCAATGTCAAGCAGAGCGCATATAAGCAGTACTGCTGATGCGCCGATAAGCTTTGCGGTATAAATCTGATGCTCGTCAATTGTGAAGTCCTTGCGGATAATCGGAATTGAAACCGATTTTGATATTTCAGTGAGGTAGCTGTCACTGCCCTTGAAGTAGTATGGCTCGGTAAGAACGGAGATAGCAGACGCACCTGCTTTTTCGTAATCTGCGGCTATCTGAAGATACGGGAAGTTCTCGGCAATAATTCCCTTTGAGGGTGAAGCCTTTTTAACCTCGCAGATATAGGAAAGACCGTTTTTCTTCAGAGCTTTGAAAAACGGAAAGCCTGTTTGCGCATCAAGTGCAAGAGCTGCTTTTTTAGCTGCATCGGTTGGGAAAAGCTGCTTTTCCTGTTCAATTCTTATTTTAGTTTTTGATGCTATTTCGTCAAGTATCATATCATCACCCGATTTTAAAGCTGTTTGTTGCCTTTATAAATTTTTCAAGCTGCTGCTTTGCCTTGCCGGAGTCGATTGTTTCTGCGGCAAGCTTAATGCCGTCCTCTATTGACTGTGCTTTTCCTGCAAGATACAGCACAACGGCGGAGTTTAAAAGCACTATGTTACGCTTTGCACCCTTTTCTCCGTCGAGAATATCTACGGCAATCTGTGCGTTTTCCTGTGCGTCGCCGCCGACAAGCTCTGAGCTTTCACACAGTGTAAAGCCGTACTGTTCGGGGTCAATTTCAAATTCGGTTAAGGTATCTCCGTTTATTTCACAGGCGAGTGTTTTGTCTGTCAGCGTGATTTCGTCAAGTCCGTCAAGTCCGTGGATAACCATACTTCTCTTAACGCCGAGCTTTTGCAGTACCTCTGCAATTGGGCGAACAAGCTCTGAAGAATAAACGCCGATAAGGTTAATTTCTGCGCCTGTCGGGTTTGCAAGAGGGCCTAAAATGTTGAAAACCGTTCTTGTGCCAAGCTCCCGTCTTACGGGTGCGGCATACTTCATTGACGAATGGTACAGTTGAGCGAACATAAAGCAAATTCCACATTCTTTAAGCACCTGCTTGTTCTGTTCCGGAGTGAGGTTGATATTAACTCCGAGAGCCTCTAAAATGTCAGCCGCACCGCATTTGCTTGACACACTGCGGTTGCCGTGCTTTGCAACGGGTACGCCTGCGGCTGATATTACAATGCCGCTTATGGTTGAAATGTTGAAGGTATTTGCGCAGTCTCCGCCTGTTCCGACAATCTCGGCAACGGTGAAGTCACGCTTGAGCTTTATGCCCTTGTCACGCATAACTGTGGCGCAGGCTGAAATTTCGGTTGGGGTTTCGCCTTTTATTCTTAGTGCAGTCAGGAAGCTTGCTATCTGTGCATTAGTAGCTTCACCCGACATAATCTGGTTCATAACTGCCTTTGTTTCGTCAAAGCCGAGGTTTTCTCCGTTTATAAGCTTTTCTATTGCGTTTTTAATCATTATATTCAGACCTTTCATTGTTTTGGTTTATTTGGTTTATATTTTAAGAAAATTCTCCATCATTACTCTGCCGTTATCGGTGAGGATTGATTCGGGGTGGAATTGCAGCCCGTAAATATTAAGATTTTTGTGTGCAAAAGCCATTATTTCGCCTTTTTCATCGGTGGCTGTTACAGATATGCAGTCCGGTAAGCTGTCCTTGTCGGCAATCAGCGAGTGATAGCGAGCGACTCTTTCCTTATCGCTAAGACCCTTGAAAATTCTGCACGAGGTGTCAATGTCAACAATGCTCGGCTTGCCGTGCATAAGCTCATATGCGTGTGAGATTTTGCCGCCGAGAGCCTCGCATATAGCCTGGTGGCCAAGGCAAACGCCGAGGATTGGAATACTCTGCCCAAGCTGCTGCACCACCTGCTCGCAAACGCCTGCCTTTGAAGGATGCCCCGGACCGGGGGAGAGAATAATATGAGTAGGGGCTAAAGCCTTAATCTCACTTATTGTCAGCTCGTCGTTTCTTATTACCTTTATATCGCTGTTTATACCGCCTGCAAGCTGATACAGGTTGTAGGAAAAGCTGTCGTAATTATCAATTAAAAGTATCATTTCTGCTCCTCCTCAGTACATTTCAATTTCTGCGGCGGTTTCTATTGCGTTGATAACCGCCTTTGCCTTGTTTGCTGTTTCAAGATATTCGCTTTCGGGTACGCTGTCTGCAACAATTCCTGCTCCTGCCTGAACATAAACCTTGCCGCAGCTTTTAACTCCCATTCTTATTGCAATGCATACATCTGTGTTGCCGCTGAAATCTATATAGCCTATCGCACCGCCGTAAATATTTCTCGGCTCCGGCTCAAGCTCCTCAATAATTTCACAGGCTCTTATTTTCGGAGCGCCCGACAGAGTTCCTGCCGGCAGGAGCGACTCGATAGCGTCAAAGGCGTCACAGCCTTCCTTTATATCACCCTCAACCTCGGAACATATGTGCATTATTCTGGAGTAGCGGTGAACCTGCTTATACTCTGTAACCTCGACGCTGCCAATTTTTGCTATTTTGCCAATATCATTTCTGCCTAAATCAACAAGCATATTGTGTTCGGCAAGCTCCTTTTCATCTGATAAAAGCTCAGCTTCAAGCTCGTCATCCTCTTTTGCGTTTCTGCCTCTCGGTCTGGAGCCTGCTATCGGGTAGGTTGACAGCCTGCCGTTTTTCAGCCTTACAAGTGTTTCCGGGGAGGAACACATTATCTCCTTACCGCCGAGTTTCATAAACACCATATACGGCGACGGGTTTGTTGTGCGTAGCACACGGTAAGCATCAAGCAAACTGCCTTCGTAGGTCGCTTCAAACCGCCTTGATACAACACACTGGAAAATATCGCCGTCATAAATATATTTCTTTGTCTTTTCAACCATTTTGCAGAAGTCCTCTTTCGAGAAGTTGCAGTCAAAATTTACGTCCCTCGGAGTGTGGCTGTGTTCAATAGGGGAATGGTCAGTGATTAAATCTATAATCTTCTGAATATCATTGAGCGCCTTTTCGTACTGAGCGTAGATGTCGTTGGTTTTCATATTTACTATAATCGTAATTTTCTGGCTCAGGTGGTCATAGGCGATAACCTTGTCGGCAAGGAGCAAATCAAAATCATTGAATTCGCCGTCCTTAAGCTTTAAAACAGGCTCGGCATAGCCTATCATATTATAGCCGAAGTATCCCACAAGACCGCCCGTAAACGGCGGAATACCCTCGATTTTCGGGGTTTTATAGTTTTTCATATACTCTCTTAAAATCTCAAGCGGCTTGTCGCTGTTACAGCTTGCGCTTCCCTCGCCCTCAACCGTAACAACGCCGTTTTTGCAGTAAATTCTTGCCTTCGGGTTAAAGCCGATAAATGAGTAGCGTCCCCATTTTTCGCCGCCCTCTATGCTTTCAAGCAGGAAAAAGTCCTGCTTATACATCTGAATACGGCGTATAAGATTAATCGGAGTTGTCAAATCGGCGTAAATCTCCTTGCATATCGGAATAATGTCATAATCGCCTGCAAGAGCCTTTACTTGTTCAAAGCTTGGTTTTATCACAAAAACACATCCTTTCGGTTAAATAAAAGTTTAACATAAATAAAAAAGACCTTTGCCCCTAAAAGAAAGGGACAAAAGTCTTGAATACTTCTGCGGTACCACCCAAATTGACGGCAAAGCCGCCCACTCATCCGTGCAAACACACGAGCCTTTTTGTAACGGTAAAGGTTAACCCGTCGGCGCATACTCGGAAACCCTTTGACGCCGCCCTCGCAAGTCCATTCAAAGCCATATTGCCGCCTGCTCGCACCAAACGCAGACTCTCTGAACACAATTTATGACCTTTACTCACTCTTGTTCTTCGGTTTGTTATATTGGTTTTATTATATGTTCGCTGATGAAAAATGTCAATGAAAATTTTGAAATTTTTTGAAAATTTAGTTGAAATGGGGTTAAAACGTTTTGCACCGACACAATGAATATATGATTAACCGTTGCAGGGAAACTTTGTGCTGCTTGCGGCATTGCGTGTCAGTGGCAGTATTTACATTTTGCAAAGCTTAAAAATGCACAATATAAGTATAGCACACTGCGATAAAACAGGCATAATGATAAATTTGCAGGATTTAGCAAAACAGCTTGCATTTTGGCGCTAAAAGTATTAAAATATAGGATGGCTAAAACACAATAATGAAATTTTTGTGAGAGGATAGTTTATTATGGCTATGTACAGTGAAATGAGCAGGGAAGAGCTTTTGCAGGAAAAGCTAAGCCTGCAAAAGGAATATGACGAGTTTAAGAGCAGAAATTTACAGCTTGATATGTCAAGAGGAAAGCCGGGCAGTGAACAGCTTGACTTGTCGCTTGATATGCTCACAGTGCTTAACAGCAAGGAGCAATGCATTGTAAACGGCACAGACTGCCGCAACTACGGCATACTTGACGGTATAAGCTCAATGAAGCAGATTTTTGCCGACTTGCTTGAGTGCGGCGAGGACGACATAATGGTTGGCGGAAACTCAAGCCTTAATATGATGTTCGACGCTATTGCCTGTATGATGCACGCAGGCTTTGAGGGTTGTGAGCCTTGGGAAAAGCAGGGCGAGATTAAGTTTCTTTGTCCGTCACCGGGATATGACCGTCACTTTGGAGTAACTCAGTATTTCGGAATTAAAATGGTTCCGGTGCCGATGACTCCGACAGGTCCTGATATGGACATTGTTGAAAGCCTGGTTGAGAATGACGAAAAGGTAAAGGGCATATGGTGCGTGCCGAAATATTCTAACCCACAGGGTATTACATATTCTGACGAAACTGTAACACGCTTTGCAAAGCTTAAGCCTGCCGCAAAGGATTTCCGCATTATGTGGGATAACGCTTACTGCATACACGATGTTACTGATAAGCCGGAAAAGCTCTTGAGCATTGTTTCTGAGTGCAAGAAGTACGGCAACGAGGATTTGCCGCTTATCTTTGCATCAACCTCAAAGATTACATTCCCCGGTTCGGGTGTTGCAGCTATGGCAACATCACCGAGAAATATGGCTCTGTTCAAGAAGAGATACCACTTCCAGACTATCGGCTATGACAAGCTCAATATGCTCCGCCATGTGCTGTTCTTCAAGAACGCTGACGGCGTGAGAGAGCATATGAAAAAGCACAAGGCTGTGCTTGCTCCGAGATTTAATGTTGTTATCTCAAAGCTCAGAAGTCAGCTCGGCGGTCTTGGCGTTGCAACATGGCTTGAGCCTAACGGCGGCTACTTTGTTAGCGTTGACGTTATGGACGGCTGTGCAAAAAGAGTTGTCGCTTTGTGCAAGGATGCCGGCGTTGTTTTAACAGGAGCGGGTGCTACCTACCCATACGGCGAGGATCCGCACGACAGCAACATCAGAATTGCTCCGTCATTCCCACCGGTTGCAGAGCTTGAAGTTGCAATGGATTTGTTCTGCCTGAGTGCAAAGCTTGCCGCTGTTGAGAAGTTGCTTGCACAATAATTAATGTCAGAATATATAGCATTTGCACAAATTTAGTAAAATATAGTATATAATAATTACTGTTCCATTGACTTTTTGTCGGAAAAAACGTATAATAACTCTGTTATGTCCGTGTAAAAGCGAACTAACAGAGTTTTGTTTTGCTCTGCACGGAGCTATATTCAGTATTGGAGGATACACACACATGAAAAGAGTGTCAAAACCGGTATTCTTCATCGTGGCAATCCTTGTGCTTGCCTTGAGCTATTTCGCTATATTCGGCTTTACAACCCAGTACGGCGATATCAAGACAACTGTTATCAAGGGCGTAAACGACATTCGCTGGGGCATTGATATTAAGGGCGGCGTTGAGGCTACCTTTAAGCCGGCAGGCGATGTTGACGCTACTGATGAGGAAATGGAAGCCGCTAAGGCGGTTATTGAAACAAGACTTGTTTCAAGCAACATCACAGACTATGAGCTTTACGCTGACAGCTCATCAGACCGCATTATTGTTCGTTTCCCTTGGAAAGAGGACGAGGAAAACTTTGACCCCGAGAAGGCTATTGAGGAAATCTCGGCAACTGCATTGCTTACGTTCCGTCCGGGTAATTCCTATGCGTCAACCGAGCGTGACGCAAATGGAAATTTGGTTTGCAAAACTCCTACGGGCGAAACCGAGGAGGTTTTGATGGACGGCAGTAATGTTGCAAAGGCTGAGCCTGTTATGGATACATCAAAGGGTACAGCGGAATATATGGTATCGCTTACTCTTAAAGATGCGTCAATTTTTAAAGACATCACAGAAAAGTACTTAAAAAAGACAGTGTCTATATGGATGGATGACATTATGTTGTCTGCTCCGACCGTAAATGATGTAATCTCAAACGGCGAGGCTACTATTACGGGTGACTTTACAGCGCAGGAGGCAACCGACCTTGCAAACAAGATTAACGCCGGTGCGCTTCCGTTTGAGCTTGAAACCGCAAGCTTCGGAACAATCAGCCCGACTCTTGGCGCATCATCGCTTACTGCTATGGCTTACGCCGCAATTGCAGCAGTTATAATTCTTGCGCTTCTTATGATTATTGTATACCGTCTGCCAGGTTTTGTTGCGTCAATTGCGCTTATCGGACAGGTTGGCTTGATGGTTGCAACAATATCCGGCTTCTTCCCGGTATTCTCAAGCTTTACAATGACTCTTCCGGGTATTGCGGGTCTTATTCTTTCAATTGGTATGGGCGTTGACGCTAACATTATCACAGCCGAGAGAATCAGAGAAGAGCTTCGCTCAGGAAAGACTATTGACACAGCAATAGCCAAGGGTTCAAAGAGCAGCTTCTCGGCTATCTTTGACGGTAACGTAACGGTTATTATAGTTGCGCTTATCCTGCTTTTGGTGTTCGGCCCGTCAAACATTCTCTCCGTTATCTTCGGACAGTCAACAACAGGTACAATATATGCCTTTGGTTACACCCTGCTTATGGGCGTTGTAGCAAACTTTGTAATGGGTGTGTTTGCGTCAAGATTGATGCTTAAGTCAATTTCAGGCTTCAAAATCTTCCGCAAAAAGTTCTTGTATGGAGGTGTTGGCAAATGAACAAGACTATAGAAACAGCTCCAAAAAAGGTGATTGACTTTTTCGGCAAGAGGAAAATCTTCTTTGGTATTTCGCTTGCAATATTTGCCCTTGGTATTATCTGCAACATTATTTTCGGTACTCAGCTTGACATTCAGTTTACAGGCGGCGCAATAGTAAAATACAGCTACACCGGCGCAATAGACGAGGAACAGCTTAAGGACGTTCTTCAGAATGCAACTGAGCAGGAAATCTCATTCTCTATTTCAAAGAATATGATTGCCGGCGAGGATAACAGCGACGATAATTACATAGTATCACTCCAGTTCACAGGCACAGATTCACTTGAGTTTGAGCAGCAGAAGGCTATTACAGAAACACTTACTAAGACATTCCCGGACAACAACTTTGAATACAGCGAGTCAAGCTCAGTTGAATCTACAATGGGCTGGAAGTTCTTCTTAAAGTGTATTGTAGCCGTTGCAATAGCTTGTGCGCTGATGGTGCTTTACGTTACCTTCAGATTCAAAAAAATCGGCGGTCTTGCCGCAGGTATGATGGCGCTTGTAGCGCTCTTCCACGATGTTCTGGTAATTTACTTCTTCTATGTAATTATGAGAATGCCGCTTGACGGTAACTTTATAGCCGTTGTTCTTATGATTCTCGGTTACTCGCTTAACGATACAATCGTTATTTATGACAGAATCAGAGAGAACCGCAAAATTCTCGGCGGCAGAACTGACCTTGCGGTGCTTACGAACATAAGCCTCACACAGGTTATCAGAAGAACACTTCTTACCTCAATTTCAACCTTGCTTGCAGTTGGCTGCGTTTTGACAGTCGGAATTATCTTCAATCTCGACTCTGTAACAAAGTTCGCTATGCCGACTATGGTTGGTCTTATTTCAGGCTGCTACTCTTCAATTGCTATTGCCACACCGCTTTGGGTTATGTGGGAAAAACGCAAAAAGAGCAAGGGAAAGAAATCTGCATAAGATTTGACATTACAATAAATAATGTTATACTTAAAGGGCGTGGCAACACGCCCTTTTGTGTTAGCTCTGAGTGTGATTATCAGCAGGTTTAGGGAACGGTGTGTGCCGCTGCGCAGAAAGAATTATGAAAAATCGCTGAAAGCTTGACAGAACACAGACTTGCCATTTGGGAATTTATAAACTGAAAAAGAGGAAAGAAAATGCCAATAATAGAGTGTAAAAACATATCAATGAGCTATGACGGTGTAACCGTTTTCGACAGCCTGAGCTTCAGTGTTGAGAGCGGCGACTACCTGTGCATTGTCGGAGAAAACGGGTCGGGCAAGAGCACGCTTATGAAGGGACTTTTGGGATTAAAGCCGCTTAAAAGCGGAGAAATAATCTACTCAGACGGACTCAAAAGAAACGAAATAGGCTACCTGCCGCAGCAGACAGGCGCACAAAAAGATTTTCCCGCCTCTGTGTATGAGGTAGTGCTGTCGGGCAGGCTCAACAAGAGAGGCTTTGCACCGTTTTATTCAAGAGCTGATAAGAAGGCGGCTCTCGACAATATGGAGAGGCTGGGCATTATGAAGCTGAAAAACCGCTGTTACAGAGAGCTGTCGGGCGGTCAGCAGCAGAGAGTACTGCTTGCAAGGGCACTTTGCGCCACAAGCAAGCTGCTTATCCTGGACGAGCCTGTTACGGGACTTGACCCGTTGGCGGCGTCTGAGATGTATGATATTATAAAGAAATTGAACAAAGAAAACGGAATAACGGTTATAATGGTGTCGCACGATATTGTTGCAGCGGTTGACAAGGCAGACTATATTCTGCATTTGAGTAACAAGGAGCTGTTTTTCGGCTCAACCGCCGACTACACCCACAGCGAAATTGGCAGCCGCTTTTTGTATCATAACTGCCACTGCGAGGGCTGCGAAAGACATTCTAAGCATCATCACGATGTATCGCATATTAAGCACTATACCGGAGAGCAGAATTGAAAAATGCTCGTTGAACCTCACCTTTATCTACGGAAGGAGTTTATATAAAATTATGAATGAGCTTTTAGAAATGCTGTCCTTTTCATTTATGCAGAGGGCATTCATAGTTGGTGTTCCTGTTGCGCTGTGTGCGGCTTTACTCGGCGTTAGCCTTGTACTTAAGCGTTACGCCATGATAGGCGACGGACTGTCGCATGTTGGCTTTGGTGCGCTTGCAATAGCCTCTGCGTTCAACCTTGCTCCGTTATGGGTGTCTGTTCCGGTTGTTGTAATTTCCGCATTTCTGCTTTTGCGCCTGAGTGAGAGCAGTAAGATAAAGGGCGACTCGGCTATTGCGATTATCTCAAGCGGTGCGCTTGCAATAGGTGTTGTTGTTGCTACGGCGGGCAACGGTATGAATACTGATTTGAGCAACTATTTATTCGGAAGTATTCTTGCAACAAGCGAGGGCGATGCAATTTTAAGCGTCTGCCTGTCGGTTGTTGTGCTGATAATGTTTATTTTTTTCTACGGCAAAATTTTCGCTGTCACTTTTGACGAGAGCTTTTCAAAGGCTACCGGTGTGAACAGCGGTGCATATAATATGATTATCGCACTTCTTACTGCGCTTACAATAGTTATTGGTATGCGCATAATGGGCACACTTTTAATTTCAAGCCTTATTATTTTCCCTGCGCTTACATCAATGCGACTTTGCAAAACATATAAGAGGGTAATAATCTGCTCATCAATTGTTTCGGTTGTGTGCTTTATTGCAGGCATTGTCGGCTCGTACTTTCTTGAAACGCCGACAGGTGCAACGATTGTTATTATGAATATGATAATGTTCCTTGTGTTCACCGTTTTGTCAAAGGTTAGAGGAAGGTAATAGGAGTGAGATTTGATGCTTCAGGATATTTTTCCGGCTCAGCTTAAAATAGAATACGAAAACGCACAGCCGCTGGACGACTGTGCGCTGATTGTCTTTGTTGGCGAATGTGCTCTTGTACGCTTTGAAGGAGGAGAATTTTTCTTTCCGTCTGTCGGAGATTTTAAGGAGCATAAGAATGAGATGCGCTATCTTTTCAGAATGAACGATGAGAGGTTTTTCCTGTTGAATCTCGATTCTCTCAGCGTGCCTGATGGATACAGCCTTGAGGGTATGCAGCGTTTCAGAACGGCTCAGCCGCAGTACAAGGCATTTGCCGTTGTTACAGCCAAGCATATAAGCGGATTCTACCGCTGCAACACATTTTGCGGCTGCTGCGGTACGCAATTAAAACACAGTGAGAGTGAAAGAGCAATGTGCTGTGATGGCTGCGGCAAAACCTACTATCCGCAAATTGCGCCGAGCGTTATTGTAGCCGTTACGGACGGCGACAGGTTACTGCTGACGAAATACAACAGTGCTCACAGCTCCTACAAAAAATATGCACTCGTCGCAGGCTACTGTGAAACAGGGGAGAGCGCAGAGGAAACGGTTCGCCGTGAGGTGATGGAGGAGGTAGGGCTTAAGGTAAAGGACATAACTTACTACAAAAGCCAACCCTGGGGCTTTACGGGAACGCTTTTGCTCGGATACTTTGCCCGTCTGGACGGCAGCGATAAGCTGAATATTGATGAGGCGGAGCTGTCAAAGGCAAAGTGGTTTCACCGCAGCGAGCTGCCGCCTACTGATTTAAGCATAAGCCTGACAAGCGAAATGATTGAGCATTTCAGAACATTAATACCAAACGCAAACTAAAAGAGATTGGCAATAAAAAGGCTGTATCAAACGGATTTAGTTCCGAGTGATGCAGCCATTTTCGTTGTTATATTGATTAGCTGTGGTTTATTGCCTTGTAGTAGTGCCTTCTGTAAAGCACAAATGTCACGAAGGATAATACAAGCAGAATAGCCGAGTAGATGAAGAAGTACATAAATATACCGTTTGCGTAGCCTACAAAGAGATTGTAAAGCGAACGGGTATTTATGTTAATTTGCGATATTTTGCCCGAAAGCAACACCACGGTAGGGACAAGAGTAACCGAAATAAAAGCTCCGGCACAGCCGTAGCAAAGGTAGCGGTAGCGTCTGTGCTTAAATTTGTTGGTAAACGCTATTATTGCGCTGATAATAAGCGCAGCCGCAGCAAGAGATATTGTTATTATCACAACGGGTTTTGAAGCGTTGTAAATATAGTTTGCAACGAAAGAGAAAAACGGAATTGAAACCTGTGTAACGTATCTTTCGCATGCCTGCTCAACAAAGTAGTCAAGGTTCTCCTGTGAGGTTTTGCTCTTGTCAATTCCGTTATCGTCCATATACTTATCAAGAGCAGCATAAAGCTGCTGCTTAAACTCCGTTGTGTTAACAAGCGTTTTATCGCCGCAGTAGAATGCAGAAATATATTGTTTCTCAATTTCCGTAATATCAAGGCTGTTTACGAAGTCCTCGGCGAAGCTTTCGTCAAGTCCGCTTGCATTGCCAAGGCTTTTAAGCTCGGTTTTCAGCTCGTCTTCAAGCATTGAGTAATAGCCTGTTTCCGCCATTTTGCTCAGCATATAATCCTGTGAGAAAACTGTGGTTTCCAAAACCATAAACACGCTGAGCAGAAAAAGTACAAACGCAAGCATAAATGAAAGCAAGCCGTATATTATGGGCTTAACCTTGGATTTTTGCCTGCTGTGTGAATTATAAGACATTTTTCTGACCTCGCCTTCATTTTGTTTTATCTATCTGAATATTGCTCGAAAGCGGCTTTGCGTATACAAAGCATCTTTTAGGAGTAAGCCCAAGCTCGTCAAACGGGTAGCAGGTGTATAAAATCAGATTTTCCTTGTCGGCTGCGAGGTCATAAGCCGACTTGTCGTTATAATTCTTGATTTGAACGTCTGTTATTTCATATTTGTAGTTGCCGTAGCTTGTTCTTATCAAAATCTGCTGGCCTGTTTGAGCGTACTTAAGACCGTTGAAGTAGGTGTTGTTGTGGCCGCCTATAAGAATTGTTTTGCCATATCCGGGAATTGCGCTGCCGTTATAAAGTCCTACGCCGTTGTTAAGAGCAATATCGTTGTCACCGAAAAACAGTTTGGTGTTTATTTGACAATCCTCGATAATAAGCTCGCCAAACTGGTCGCCGTAGCTTGGAAACTCAATTTCGGAAAGCTTTATTGTTTCCTTGTTTTCAACAGGTTTTGTTTCCTCATTAACGGGAACAAAGATGTTGTTGTATTTCTCGGAGAAATTTTTCTCCGTGTTTGAGAAAAACAGACTGCCCATAGAAACAAGCCCTGACAATGATGGGGAAAGGGCAAAGAAACAGATAAGGTATATTGCTGCACAAAAGATAATGGGAAGAATTATAAAATTCTTCCCATTAAAAGAGTGGCGTTTTGAATGGTTATGATTATGCTTCATTCTTCTTAGCCTTGAAGAGATAAACACCTGCGGCTGAAACAAGAAGAACGCCAACACCTGCAACAGAAATAACGCCCGGAACGTTAAAGTCTGCGCCTGTTGTTTTAATTGGGTCGTTGCCTGCGCCGCTGCCAAAGTTAGCACTGAATACCACCTTACCGTTTGTGTCAACAATGCTTACAGCACCGGTTGCTTTTGTGTAAGAAAGGGTAAGACCAACCGGAGAAAGTGCTGTGTTAATCTTAGCAACGAGAGTGTTTGCCTGATCTACTGTGAGATCTGTCATATGAGCAATGCCAATGCTTTCAATGTATGCCTTAGCGTCCTCAATACCGGCAATTACTGCGTCTGCTTGCTCTTCTGTATAATCTACTGTGTTAAAGTAGTTTTCTGCCTGATTGATATAGCTTGCAGGAATTGACTTTTCAACGCCGTCCATTGTAACGGTTGTGTGAAGTTCGTCAAGAATTTTCTGCTCGGCTGCGTTAATTCCGGCAGCAGAAGCGGCGACTGTTGCAGAAACAGCGATAACGCCGGCAAGAAGTGCAGATGAAAGAACCTTTGCAATTTTTTTCATAATTTAAATCTTCCTTTCTAAAAAAAGATTATTGTTAAGGTTACAGTATTCCTTATATTTTTGTATCAGCTTAATTATACGCTTTGCAATTCTGTTTGTCAACAAAAAAGCCAATGATTTTTATATAAAATTTTAAAAAATCAGCATTAGACAGCTTCAGTATTTAGATACACAATATATTGTGTGATTTGTTAATGAGTAAAGGGTGAGTAATTGAAAAATTTCCTGACTTGTGGTATAATAAAACTTAACTGTGGGTGAAAATAAAACACCGTATTATATAAAAGTCAGGAGGAGTGCGAAATGCCGGATTTTAAGCTTCATTCAAAATTTATCCCGACAGGCGACCAGCCGCAGGCTATTGATTCAATAGTAAAAGCTATTCAAAACGGTGACAGAGAGCAGTCGCTTTTGGGCGTTACAGGCTCAGGTAAAACCTTTACTATGGCAAACGTAATTGAGCGTGTAAACCGCCCTACCCTTGTGCTGGCGCACAACAAAACCTTGGCGGCTCAGCTTTGCAGTGAGTTCAAGGAGTTCTTCCCCGAAAATGCGGTGGAATACTTTGTGTCTTACTATGACTATTATCAGCCTGAGGCTTATGTTGCCCAGACCGACACATATATTGAAAAGGACAGCTCAATTAATGACGAGATAGATAAGCTCCGCCACAGCGCAACGCTTGCGCTTTCGGAACGGCGTGATGTTATAATAGTGTCAAGCGTTTCGTGCATATACTCCCTTGGTAACCCAATTGACTACCGAAATATGGTTATCAGCCTGCGTCCCGGTATGGAGAAAAACCGTGACGAGCTGCTTCAAAAGCTTGTGGAGCTGCAATATGAGAGAAATGACATAAGCTTTACCCGAAACAAGTTCAGGGTCAGGGGAGATGTTGTTGAGATTTTTCCGGCAGGCAGCGGCGACAGAATTTTGAGGGTTGAGTTCTTCGGCGACGAAATCGACAGAATAACTGAGCTTAACCCCCTTACGGGCGAGGTGCTTGGTTCTTTGCGCCACGCCGCAGTTTATCCTGCCTCACATTATATTGTGCCTCAGGAGAGAATGAGCAAGGCGCTGATGGACATTGAAGAGGAGCTTGAAAGCCGTCTTGAATACTTCCGCTCACACGGAAAGCTGCTTGAAGCACAGCGAATTGAACAGCGCACACGCTATGATATGGAAATGCTCAGGGAGATAGGCTTTTGCTCCGGAATAGAGAACTACTCAAGGATAATTTCCGGCAGAGCGCCCGGAAGCTCGCCTTATACTCTGCTTGATTACTTCCCAAAGGATTTTCTGCTGTTTGTTGACGAGTCGCACGTTACTCTGCCACAGGTCAGAGGAATGTACGCCGGTGACAGAGCAAGAAAGGAAAACCTTGTGAATTACGGCTTCCGTCTGCCGTCTGCGTTCGACAATCGTCCCTTGAATTTTGACGAGTTTTATGAGAGAATTAACCAGGCGGTCTATGTAAGCGCAACTCCGGGCGAGTTTGAGAAGGAACACTCAACGCAGATTGTCGAGCAGGTGATTCGCCCGACAGGTCTTTTAGACCCGAATATTTCTGTTCGGCCGACAGACGGTCAGATAGACGACCTTGTGTCCGAAATTAACCAAAGGGCGGCTAAGGGCGAGCGTGTGCTTGTTACTACGCTGACAAAGAAGATGGCGGAGGATTTGACCGCATATTTTTCAGACTTCGGAATCAGAGTGCGCTATATGCACCACGATATTGATACTGTGGAGAGAATGGAGATTATCCGTGATTTGCGCCTTGGCGAGTTTGACGTGCTTGTGGGAATTAACCTTCTGCGTGAGGGTCTTGACATTCCGGAGGTTTCGCTTGTTGCTATTCTCGACGCAGATAAGGAAGGGTTTTTGAGGAGCGAGCGTTCACTTATTCAGACAATCGGCAGAGCTGCCAGAAACGCAAACGGCGAGGTTATAATGTATGCCGATACGGTAACGCCGTCAATGGAAAGCGCTATTAAGGAAACACTCCGCCGCCGTGAAATTCAGGACGAATATAATAAGAAGCACGGCATAACGCCGAAAACAATAGTTAAAAAGGTAAGCGATGTGCTTGAAATTTCAAGCAAGGACAAGCACGAAAAAACGAAGAACACAAAGCAGCTTACAAAAGCGGAAAAGCAGGAGCTTATTGTTTCGCTTACAAAGGAAATGAAGGCAGCGGCAAAGCTGCTTGAATTTGAGCACGCAGCGTATTTGAGGGATAAGATAAAGAAGCTGCGAGGAGAGAAGTAAGCCTTAAGATTTATCTTCCTTTAACAAGGGAGGCTAACTAAAACCCAGTTGCAGTAAAACAGAGAAATAAAATATCGAATACAAAAGGAGTTTGTGGTCAGAATAATGGCAAGGAAAAAACAAACGCAGGAATACGGCAACGACAGCATAGTTTCATTAAAAGGAGCCGACAGAGTAAGAAAACGTCCGGCGGTTATTTTTGGCTCTGACGGTCTTGACGGCTGTTGCCACAGCGTCTTTGAGATTTTGTCAAACTCAATTGACGAGGCAAGAGAGGGCTTTGGCAAACAGATTAATATAACTAAGTTTGAGGACGGCTCAATAGAGGTTGAGGACTTTGGGCGAGGTATTCCTGTTGACTATAACAACAACGAGCAGAAATATAATTGGGAGCTTGTTTTTTGCGAACTTTACGCAGGCGGCAAGTACAATAATACGGACAGTGAAAGTTATGAGTTTTCACTCGGCTTAAACGGGCTTGGTTTGTGTTCAACCCAGTATTCATCGGAATATATGGACGTTGATATCCGCCGTGACGGATACCGCTATACTCTGCACTTTGAAAAAGGCGAAAATATTGGCGGACTTAAAAAAGAAAAGTACGATAAAAAGGACACGGGTACAAGAATAAAATGGAAGCCCGACATTGAGGTTTTTACAGACATTAACGTGCCTGCCGAGTACTTTGAAGATACGCTGAAGCGTCAGGCTATTGTAAACGCAGGCGTGAACTTTACGTTGAAAATTCAAAAGGGCAAAACATTTGAAACTTATGAGTACAACTATAAAAACGGCATAACGGATTATGTTGAGGAAATTACAAAAGACTTGGCGCTTACCTCTGTGCAGACTTGGCAGGGTGAGAGTATGTGCAAAGACCGTGACGACAAGCCGGAATACAGGGTGAAAATGAGTTTTGCGCTGACCTTTTCAAACAAGGTGAGCCTTACCGAGTATTACCACAACTCAAGCTGGCTTGAGCATGGCGGCTCGCCGGACTTGGCGGTTAAGAACGCCTTTGTATATCAGATTGACTCGTACTTAAAACAGAACGGAAAGTACAATAAAAACGAAAGCAAGATTAAATTTGCCGACGTTGAGGACTGCCTTGTGCTTATCGGCTCGTCATTTTCAAGCATAACCTCATACGCTAACCAGACGAAAAAGGCGATAACAAATAAGGGTATACAGCAGGCTATGACGGAGTTTTTGCGACATAAGCTTGAGGTGTATTTTATAGAGAATCCGCTTGAAGCGGATAAGATTGCCGCACAGGTGCTTATCAACAAGAGAAGCCGTGAAAGCGCAGAAAAAACAAGGCTTAATATACAGAAGAACCTGTCCAGTAAAATGGACATGACATCAAGGGTTGCCAAGTTTGTTGATTGCAGAAGTCGTGACAAGGCGGAGCGTGAGCTGTTTATTGTTGAGGGTGATTCGGCTCTCGGCGCTTGTAAGCAGGCACGAAACCCTGATTTTCAGGCAATTATGCCAATCAGAGGTAAAATACTCAACTGTCTTAAGGCTGACTATGACAAGATTTTCAAGAGCGAAATCATCACAGATTTGCTTAAGGTTCTCGGCTGTGGCGTTGAGGTTAAGACAAAGGCCAACAAGGAGCTTTCAACCTTTGACATTAACAACCTGCGCTGGAACAAGGTTATCATATGCACCGATGCCGATGTTGACGGATTCCAGATTCGTACACTTGTACTTACTATGATTTACCGTTTGACCCCGACCCTTATAGATGAGGGAAAGGTGTTTATTGCGGAGTCGCCGCTTTATGAAATTACGTCGAAAAATGATGTGTATTTTGCTTACAATGAGAGTGAGAAGGAGCAGTTCCTGAAGCAGATAGACGGTAAGTTCACAATTCAGCGTTCAAAGGGACTCGGTGAAAACGAGCCTGAAATGATGAATATGACAACAATGAATCCGAACACACGCCGACTCATCAAGGTACTTCCCGGCGATGTTGAGCAAAGTGCAAGAATGTTTGACATTCTGCTTGGCGATAACTTGAACGGTCGTAAGGAATTTATTATAGAAAACGGCGAGAGATACATTGATAATCTTGATTTGAGCTGAGAAAGGGGGAGAGGTTATGGCAAGAAAGAAGAAGGAAGCGCCACGAGCAGAAGCTAAGGTTCACGGTGTTATAAACGGAGCAGGAACGGTTGTAGAGCAGGAGATTCCGACAACACTTGAGGAAAACTATATGCCCTATGCCATGAGTGTAATTTTATCTCGTGCCATTCCTGAGATAGACGGCTTCAAGCCGAGCCACAGAAAGCTGCTGTTCACTATGTATAAAATGGGACTGCTCACAGGCGCAAGAACGAAGTCTGCGAATATTGTTGGACAGACAATGAAGCTAAACCCGCACGGTGATGCGGCAATTTATGACACTATGGTTCGACTCAGCCGAGGATATGAAGCGCTGTTGCACCCGTATGTTGACTCAAAGGGTAACTTTGGTAAGTTTTACAGCAGAGATATGGCTTGGGCGGCTTCACGTTATACCGAAGCAAAGCTCGACCCAATTTGCAACGAGCTTTTCCGTGACATTGACAAGGACACTGTTGATTTTGTTGATAACTATGACAATACTATGAAAGAGCCTTCTCTGCTGCCTGCAACTTATCCGTCAGTGCTTGTTAACGCAAATACAGGTATTGCAGTTGGTATGGCAAGCTCTATTTGCTCGTTCAATTTGAAAGAGGTCTGTGAAACCACTATTGCATTAATAAAGGATTCGGAGCACAATATATCGGACACTATGCCCGCGCCTGATTTTATCGGCGGCGCACAGATAATATATGATAAAAGTGTGTTCGACAACATTTACAAAACGGGCAGAGGCAGCTTTAAGGTTCGCTCACGCTATTCATACGATAAGAGTGCAAACTGCATTGACGTTGTGGGTATTCCCCCTACAACAACGAGCGAGGCGATAATTGAGAAGATAATCGACCTTGTTAAGGCGGGCAAGGTCAAGGAAATTTCAGATGTGCGTGACGAAACGGGTCTTGACGGTCTTAAGATTACAATCGACCTCAAAAGAGGAACAGACCCCGACAAGCTGATGCAGAGGCTTTACAAGCTGACTACGCTTGAGGACAGCTTCAGCTGTAACTTCAACGTGCTTATCGCCGGAACCCCAAGAGTTCTTGGCGTGCGTGAGCTTTTGCAGGAGTGGACTGCATTCCGCATTGAATGTGTTCGCCGCAGGGTTTACTTTGACTTGCACAAAAAGAAAGACAAGCTTCACCTTTTACAGGGCTTGAAGCTTATCTTGCTTGATATAGACAAGGCTGTCAGAATTGTAAGGGAAACTGCCGAGGAATCCGAGGTTGTTCCTAATCTTATGATAGGCTTTGGCATTGACGAGATTCAGGCTGAGTTTGTTGCCGAAATCAAGCTTCGCCACTTGAACAGAGAGTACATTTTAAAGCGTACAACTGAAGTTGACGAGCTTGAAAAGAGTATTGCTGAGCTTGAAGCAATACTTGCGAGCAAGACAAAGGTTAAGAACATTATTATCAAGGAGCTTCAAGCTGTCGCTGAAAAATACGGCCAGCCACGCCGAAGCATACTTGTTTATGCAAGCGATATTGAGCAGATTGAGGAGGCAGAGGAGATACCCGACTATCCGGTGAACTTGTTCTTCACAAAAGAGGGCTATTTCAAAAAAATTACTCCTTTGTCGCTTAGAATGAGCGGTGAACAAAAGCTAAAGGACGGCGACAAAATACGGCTGTCTTTTGAAACAACAAACTCGGCTGAGCTTTTGTTCTTTACGAATAAATGTCAGGTTTATAAGGCGAGGGCGAATGATTTTGCCGACACAAAGGCGAGCGTTATGGGTGATTATATTCCTGCTAAGCTCGGTATGGATGAGGGTGAGCAGGCTATTGAGATGATAGTCACAAAGGACTATAAGGGCATTTTACTGTTTGTTTTTGATAATGGCAAGGTGGCAAAGCTTAGCCTTGATTTGTACGCAACAAAAACCAACCGCAAAAAGCTGACGGGCGCATACAGCGATAAGTCGCCGATAGCTGCAATTGCTCTGACTCAGGACGAGGGCGAGTTTGTGTTGACTGCGTCCTCCGGAAGAATGTTGTTGTTCAACTCGGCTCTTTTAGCGCAAAAATCAACACGAAGCACACAGGGCGTTTCCGTAATGCGTCTTAAAAAGGGTCAGCGTGTTATGAGCATTGAGCCGTATGTCGACGGCAGATTTGAAAAGCCAACTCGCTACCGCAGCAAAACTCTGCCGGCCCTCGGCGCATTTCCTGCCGCAGAGGACGAGGCACAGCAGCTGACGATTATATAAAAACCCTCTTGTTTATAGGGAGGGGTAAAAGCCGCACGCACTTCATTTTTACCGGTTTTATTTAACCGTTCTGTATGATGAGTACAGGGCGGTTATCTTTTTTTAAATATTTTAATTTTTTTGCCTGTTTCCATACAACATTTTATAACGTGTTGTGTTCCTCTTGATTTACCGTCCCAAAAAGCAAGAATCATATCAGAATAGTCAATTATCTGTATATTCCTCTTTAGCGGTGCGCTTCTTCCGTATGATTTATAGTCGGGTAAAAATTCTGTATATTTTATCTTATTTTTAGTAGCGTATTTTTTGGCACAGCTATCAATGCCAATAGCACCTCCGGACACAATTTCATCTGTATTATGCGGAAGATAATCCTGTAAATTGTTTACTGTTAGAGTTCTTGAACCTATTACTGCAACTTTCATATAATCACCAAGTATATCTTAGAACAATATAATCTAAATGTCAATAGAATAAGCTGTTCTTGATATACTAATTTTGGTGATTGCCTTGAAATATAAAAGAATTCGTGATTTGCGTGAAGACCACGATTATACCCAGTCGCAAATAGGGAAAATGATTAATATAACACAAAGAAATTATGCGTATTATGAATCCGGCGAGCATATTATACCGCCGCATATTCTCTCGGCTTTAGCTGACGTTTATGATGTGAGCGTTGACTATATTCTTGAGAGAACAGACAATCCTGAAATCAATAAATAACCGTTCTGTATCATGAGTACAGGGCGGTTATTTTGCTTTGAAAACAACAAGGACCGTACTTGCGTACAGCCCCTGTTGTTTTTTTATTCTATCAAACTTGAATTAGAATTTCTTTCTTGCAACATATGTTGTGTGCAGAATCTCGTGCGCCTTGTGACTGCCCGGCTTTTCGAGGAATTCCTCGTAAACCTGCTTAATAATCGGGCTGTCGTGTGACTTTCTAAGCGGAAGATTAGCGTCCTCATCATAAAGAGCCTTTGCACGCTCTGCCTTAAGGTCTGTAAAGTTGCGAACGCTTGCCGGCTGAATTGGCTGACCGCCGCCGTTTACACAGCCGCCGGGACAGCACATAATCTCAATAAACTGATAGTCAGCCTCGCCTGATTTAACCTTGTCAAGAATTTTAGCTGCATTCTTAAGTCCGCTTGCTACCGCAACCTTAACCTCAAGACCTGCAACATTGTAAGAAGCCTCCTTGATGCCGTCTGTGCCTCTGACCTCTTTATAATCAACCTCATCAAGTGACTGACCTGTGAGAGTGTCGGCAGCTGTACGCAGAGCAGCCTCCATAACGCCGCCTGTTGCGCCGAAAATAGCCGCAGCACCTGTTGTTATGCCAAGAGCAGGGTCGAAGTCACTGTCAGGAAGCTTTGTGAACTGAATCTGCTGTGCCTTAATCATCTTTGCAAGCTCTCTTGTTGTAAGAGCAATGTCAACGTCAGGAACACCTGCGGCGTTCTGGTCGTCACGGTTAACCTCGAATTTCTTAGCTGTGCAGGGCATAATTGAAACTACCACAATATTTGCAGGGTCAATGCCCTCTTTCTGAGCGTAGTAGGTCTTTATCATAGCGCCTGTCATCTGCTGAGGTGACTTGCAGCTTGAAAGGTTTGGCAAAAGCTCAGGATAATAATATTCGCAGAACTTAACCCAGCCTGGCGAGCAGGAGGTAATCATCGGCAGAGTGCCGCCGTTTTGAACTCTTTCAATAAACTCGTTAGCCTCTTCCATAATTGTGAGGTCAGCGCCGAAGTCGGTGTCAAACACCTTATCAAAGCCGAGCATCTTAAGCGCAGTAACCATCTTGCCCTTTACGTTTGTGCCAATAGGCATATCGAAGCACTCGCCAAGTGTTGCTCTGATAGCCGGAGCTGTCTGAACGACAACATACTTTTCGGGGTCGTCCAATGCGTCGAACACAAGCTGAGTCTGATCCTTTTCAACAAGCGCACCTGTCGGGCAAACAGCAGTACACTGACCGCAGGATACACAGGAGGTACTGTTCAAATCTGTGTTGAAATAACAGCCAATTTCAGTGTCAAAGCCACGGTTGTTTGCGCCGATTACGCCTACAAACTGATCATTGCAGGCTGCAACACAGCGGCGGCAAAGAACGCACTTGCTGTTGTTTCTGATAAGGTGAGGTGTAGAATCATCATACTTCACCTTCGGGTTGTCGCCGTCAAAGCGGCATTCGTCCTCAACGCCGAACTCATAGCACATTTTCTGAAGCTCACAAGAGCCGCTGCGAGGACAGGACAGGCACTTTCTTTCGTGGTTTGAGAGAATAAGCTCAAGAGTAGTTCTTCTTGAATCCTGAACCTTCTTTGTATTAGTGAAAATCTCTGTGCCCTCACGCTCTATCGGGTAAACGCACGAAGCAACAAGGCTTCTTGCGCCCTTAACCTCGGCAACGCACATACGGCAGGCGCCGATTTCATTTATATCCTTTAAAAAGCAGAGTGTGGGGATATTGATGCCAACCTGAGCGGCTGCCTCTAAAATAGTTGTTCCCTTTTCAACGCTTAAGGGGATATTGTTAATTTTAATGTTTATCATTTCCATTTTGCCACACTCCTCTCTTAACCCTTTACAATTGCGCCAAACTTACATTTTTCCATACAAGCGCCACACTTAATGCACTTAGTTGCGTCAATCTTGTGCGGCTCCTTAACCTTGCCGCTGATAGCGCCAACAGGACAAACTCTTGCGCAGGCTGTGCAGCCACGACACTTGTCCTCAACAACACTGTACTGTAACAGCTTCTTACATACGCCGGCAGGGCATTTCTTGTCCTTAACGTGTGCAACATACTCGTCACGGAAGAAGTGAAGTGTTGACAGAACAGGGTTAGGAGCAGTCTGGCCAAGTCCGCAAAGTGCGTTTTCCTTTATGTAGTAGCACAGCTTCTCCATCTTGTCGAGGTCCTCCATCGTGCCGTTGCCCGATGTAATCTTTTCAAGCATTTCAAGAAGTCTTTTTGTGCCGATTCTGCAAGGCGTACATTTGCCGCAGCTCTCGTCAACAGTGAACTCAAGGAAGAACTTTGCAATATCAACCATACAGGTTGTTTCGTCCATTACAATAAGTCCGCCGCTGCCCATCATTGAGCCAATGGAAATAAGGTTGTCGTAATCAATCGGAACGTCGAAGTGCTCGGCAGGAATACAGCCGCCCGACGGACCACCGGTCTGAGCAGCCTTGAACTTCTTGCCGTTCGGAACGCCGCCGCCGATTTCGTCAACGATCTCACGCAGGGTTGTACCCATAGGAACCTCAACAAGGCCTGTGTGTGCAATCTTGCCGCCGAGAGCGAATACCTTTGTGCCCTTAGACTTCTCTGTGCCAACGCTGTTAAACCAATCGGCACCCTTTAATATAATCTGACAGATATTTGCGTATGTTTCTACGTTGTTAAGAATTGTAGGCTTTTGGAACAGACCCTTAACAGCAGGGAACGGCGGACGAGGTCTCGGCTCGCCTCTGTTGCCCTCAATTGAAGTCATAAGTGCTGTTTCCTCGCCGCATACAAATGCGCCTGCGCCAAGTCTTAGCTGAACGTCAAAGCTGAAATCTGTGCCGAAAATGTTGTTGCCCAAAAGTCCGTATTCGTGAGCCTGATTAATAGCGATGCGGAGTCTTTCAACAGCTATCGGGTATTCTGCACGAACATAAATATAGCCCTGTGTAGAGCCGATTGCATAACCTGCAATAGCCATAGCCTCAAGAACTGTGTGCGGGTCGCCCTCAAGAATAGAGCGGTCCATAAATGCGCCCGGGTCACCCTCGTCGGCGTTACAGCAAACATACTTCTGGTCAGCCTGCTGAGCTGCTGCAAAGCTCCACTTAAGTCCTGTCGGGAAGCCGCCGCCGCCTCTGCCACGAAGACCTGATGCCTTTATCTCGTCAATAACCTGCTCCGGAGTCATGCTTGTAAGCACCTTTTCAAGTGCCTTGTAGCCGTCCATTGCAATATATTCGTCTATACATTCCGGATTGATAACGCCGCAGTTTCTCAGCGCTGTTCTCTGCTGCTTTGCATAGAACGGAGTATCGTTGAGCGATTTAATGTTGTCACCGTCAACTGTCTCCTGATACAGAAGTCTTGTTACAATTCTGCCCTTGAGCAAATGCTCTTCAACAATTTCAGGAATATCCTCAACCTTAACCATGCTGTAAAAGCTGCCCTCAGGGTAAACTATCATAATTGGGCCTAAAGCGCAAAGTCCGAAGCAGCCTGTTTTAATAACCTCTACCTCTTTTTCAAGACCTTTTGCCTTAATTTCTCTTTCAAGAGCCTTAATAATCTCTCCGCTGTTTGAGGAGGTACAACCGGTACCGCCGCATACAAGCACATTGGAACGATACATTTATCTTCCTCCTTCATCAGTTAGCGCCGATTGTATACTCATCGACGGCTTTGTTGTTTACTATATGCTCCTCAATAACACGCACTGCTTTTTCCGGCGTCATATCAACATATGTCACCTTGTCCTGTCCGGGGAACTGAACCTCAACTATCGGTTCGTTTTGGCAAAGACCGATACAGCCCATTGCGGTTATCGTAACATTTTCAAGCTTTCTCTTCTCAGCTTCCTCAACAATTGTGTTCAGAACCTCTCTTGCTCCGGCGTTAATGCCGCAGGTTGCAAGACCGACCTTTATTGAAATATTATCGGGGCTTTCGTGTCTTAAATTGAGCTGAAGCCTTGTGTTTTCTCTTATAGCCTGCAAATCAGCCATTGATTTCATTAACTGCACCTCCAAAAATAATCTGTGTTTGAGTATCTAAATATTCTCTTGTCCATTTTGCCGCCTGCGGGCAGTTTGGCGCATCATTTACCGCCGCCTTTATCTGCTCGGTATCAAGCACAAGCTCCCTGTCGCCGCTTATTCGCCTGAAGATAAAATCGACAGACGGGTGGCAAAATGTAAGAAGTCTTACCGTTTTGTTAATATCCCCCAATACGGGAGAGCCGTTTTTGTAAAATTTCGCTTCAACCCTTGTTCCTTTGTCCTTTTGCGAATGAATTATTACTTCGCCGCCCGATTTTTCGGCTGACGCCTTCAGCATCGGCAGTCCGTTTCCTCTGTTATCACCCTTGGTTGAATACTGTGTATTCAATGCAAGGCTTATCTCTTTTTCGCTCATACCGCACCCATCATCAGCAACGGATATGTCATAGCGGTCGGGGTGTTCATAAACTGTGATTTCAATGTTATGTGCGCCCGAATCAACAGAGTTTTCGGCAAGGTCAAGAACAAAAAGTGAAAGCTCGTTCATTAATTGTACTTATCGAGAATTTCAGAAATATCCTCCGGTACAAGTCTGCCGTAAACCTCGTCATTAACGGTCAGAACAGGTGCAAGACCGCAGGCACCGATACAGCGGCAGGCTGTAAGAGAGAACTTGCCGTCCTCTGTACATTCCTCAGGTCCTATGCCAAGCTTCTTTGTTATCTCGTCAATCAGCTTTCCTGAGCCTTTAACATAGCACGCAGTACCAAGACATACAGAGATGTTGTACTTGCCCTTAGGAGTGAGGGAGAACTGCGAATAGAAGGTTGAAACGCCGTAAACCTCTTCAACAGGAACGCCCAAACCCTCTGCAATAATAATCTGAACCTCACGGGGCAGATAGCCGTAAACCTCCTGCGCCTCCTGCAAAACAGGCATAATAGCGCCGGGGTCGTCTTTATGCTTTTCAATAATTTTCTTAAGCTCCGCCTCCTGCTCAGGCGTGCCGTTGAAAGGAATTGTGCTTATCTTTTTTTGCATCTTAGCTCCTCCTTGCGGTTAATTCAGTTGCTATATAGCGCTATATACAAGTATATATAGCACCCATATGAAATAATCATACTACAACAGCCCAAAAATGTCTATGATTAATTTGATAAATTTTGTAGAAAAATTTCATATTATGAAAGTTTAACATAATAATAGGTGTATTTTTAGTCAATTTTGCGGCGGCATATTTATGTATAATAACAATAAAAATCGAAAAAATTTGCATATTGCACTACAACAGCCTCTTGTTATTGTAACTATCTACAAAAATGTACTTAAGTTATTGCAATAATTATAAATTGTTGTATAATTTAATCGTTTCAAGCTTTAAAGCTTAGGCGCTTTAAAGCGATAAAGTATAGTGACGGTGATAATACTGAATTTCTAATTCTGATTATTCATTATGCATTATTCAATTATTCATTTGTTGCCGTTTGCGACAAGAAACAGGAGGTAGAACCCTATGGTTATGTGGCTTACACTAATTCTTTATTTGCTTGCAATGGTTGCTATCGGCGTTTACTGCCGTAGAAGAACAACCAACGTAAGCGAATTTGTACTTGGCGGACGAAATGTCGGCGGCTGGATGACAGCCTTTGCATACGGTACATCATACTTTTCCGCTGTTATATTCATTGGTTATGCCGGACAATTCGGCTGGAGCTACGGTGTAGCTTCAACGTGGATAGGTATTGGCAATGCGGTGATAGGCAGTCTGCTTGCTTGGGCGATTTTAGGTGACCGCACTCGCAGAATGACAAAACAGCTTAATGTATCTACAATGCCGGAATTCTTTGAAAAGAGATATATGTCAAAGTCGCTTAAGATTGCGGCGGCGCTTATAGTGTTTGTCTTTTTGATTCCGTACACAGCGTCTGTTTACAACGGACTTTCAACCCTGTTTGCATCTGCTTTTTCAGGCATTGACTATAATGTGTGGATAATTGTTATGGCACTTCTCACAGCAGTATATGTTATCCTCGGCGGATATATGGCAACTGCGGTAAATGATTTTATTCAGGGAATTATAATGCTGTTTGGTATTACGGCTGTTATCTTCTGTGCTATTAACAATCAGGGCGGACTTTCGCAGGCTCTTGAGAATATGTCGCTTATTCCGACGGCAAACGGCGACACAGGCGCATATGCCTCAATCTTCGGACCGGACCCGATTAACCTTATTGCAGTTGTTATTTTAACATCTCTCGGCACGTGGGGTTTGCCGCAGATGGTTCAGAAGTTCTACGCTATTAAGGATAAAAAGGCTATCAAGAGAGGCACAATTATTTCAACACTGTTTGCGGTTGTTGTTGCAGGCGGCTCATATTTCCTTGGCGGATTCGGCAGACTTTTCGCAACAGTTACAGGCGAAGAGGGAAAGACAGCTATTTCCGTACTTGCTAACGGAAAGCCGGACTTTGACTCAATTGTTCCGGCTATTCTGCAAAGCGCAGTGCCTGATGTTCTGTTCGGTATAGTTGTTGTTCTGGTGCTTTCGGCTTCAATGTCAACGCTTGCAAGCCTTGTGCTGACGTCAAGCTCAACTCTCACTATTGATATGATTAAGCCGTTTTGCAAAAAGGGTATGAGTGAGAAAAAGCAGGTTCTTACAATGAGAATCTTCATCGCTGTGTTCCTTATAATCTCGGTTATCATAGCAATTTTCAAGAACGACCTCAACGCTATGGGCATCAATATCAGCGCACTTATGTCAATCTCTTGGGGTGCTCTTGCGGGTGCGTTCCTTGCTCCGTTTTTGTACGGCCTTTTCTCAAAGAAAATTACAAAGGCTTCGGTCTGGCTCAGCTTTGCAACAGGCGTGCTTTTAACCGTTGTTTCAATGGTACTGTTCAATGTCGGACTCTTCCCGGAGCTTACAAAGTGGGCGGCTTCGCTTCCGCTTAATCTTGCTTCACCAATAACCTGGGGTGCAATCGCAATGATACTCGGACTTATAGAGGTTCCGATAGCAAGTCTTGTTACAAGAAACAAAAATCAAAAGGAAATAGATAAATTATTTGACGAATTCAAACAAACAGTGTAAAATAATGTAATATAAGAGAGGCTGCGGAGCGGTAAAGCTTTTCGCAGCCTTGCTGTGCAGAATAAAGACTAATAAAAAGGAGAATTACAATGTTTTTCCAAAAGGATATTGAAACAATGCCTCGTACCGATATAGAGGCTATACAGCTTGAACGGCTCAAAAAAATAGTAAAATACTGCTACGACAACATCGGTTTTTACAACAAAAAGCTCACTGAGGCAGGAGTTTTTGACGGTTCAAAAATTAAGGCTCTTTCGGATATTCAGTACATACCATTTACAACGAAGGACGATATCAGGGATAACTACCCGTTTAATATGCTAGCCGTTCCGATGAAGGATATTGTCAGAATTCATGCGTCATCAGGTACAACCGGCAAGCCGACCGTCGGCGTTTACACAAAGGCTGACCTTGATATGTGGAGCGATTGTGTTGCTCGTGTTGCTGTTGCAGGCGGTGCAACTGCTGACGATATTATACAGATAAGCTTTGGCTACGGACTTTTTACAGGTGCTTTGGGACTTCACTACGGCCTTGAAAAAATCGGCGCAACCGTTATTCCTGCTTCATCGGGAAACACCGCAAAGCAGCTTATGATGTTCCGTGACTTCGGTGTTACAGGTCTTGTTGCTACGCCGAGCTATGCACTCTATTTGAGCGAGGCTATGAAAGAAGCAGGCTATCCGATGAGCGACTACAAGCTTCGTCTTGGTATTTTGGGCAGCGAGCCTTGTACCGAGGAAATGAGAGCGCAGATTGAGCAGAATATGAGGGTAAGAGTATCAGACAACTACGGACTTACCGAGATTGGCGGTCCGGGCGTCAGCGGTGACTGCGAGATGAGAAACGGTATGCACTTTGCCGAGGACCACTTCCTGCCTGAGATTATTGACGCAAAGACAGGTCAGCGGCTTGGTGAAAACGAGGTAGGTGAGCTTGTTGTTACAACGCTTACAAGACAGGGTATGCCTGTGCTCAGATACAGAACAAAGGATATAACCAAGATTACATACGAAAAGTGTGAGTGCGGCAGAACACACGCAAGAATGGCCAAGACTATGGGCAGAACGGACGATATGCTGATAATCAAGGGCGTTAATGTGTTCCCAACCCAAATTGAAAGCGTGCTTGTTAGCATGCAGCACGTCAGCCCGCACTATCAGCTTATTGTTCGCAGGGCTAACTTTAAGGATAACCTGGAGGTCAAGGTTGAGCTTGAAAACGGCGATTTGCTTGAAAACTTTGCTGACTTACAGGCGTTGCAGAAGTCAATTCACGATAAGCTAAAGAGTGTGCTGGGACTTGAAACAAAGGTAACGCTTGCCGAGCCGAAGTCGCTTGAGCGATTTCAGGGTAAGGCAAAGAGAATTCTCGATTTGCGCAATGAAGGATAAATAAAAATATAATGCCGCCGCCCGATTCTTCGACAAATTCGGGCGGCGGCATATTATATAATAGAAACTGTTCGGCGCTAAAATGGTAAAACAAAGCTGCCGCACTTTTGTGCGGCAGTATCGTTTGCTTTGCTGTGTTTTTATGAATGAGTTAATACCGGCTCGGCGGTTTTTGGGGATGTGTTCTCAGGCAGAGCGTACTTCTTTTTAAAGCTTTCGTACTCGGTTTTGTACTGACCAAATTCATAGCCCCTGATTTCGTGCAGATATTCGTGAGTTTCAAAGCTCTCCTTGTTAACCTGTATCATACAAACCGCAATGTTGGAGCAGTGGTCGGAAACCCTTTCGTAGTTTGTAAGCAAATCTGAGAAGATAAAGCCCAGCTCTATTGTACAGCCGCCTTCTCTAAGACGGGCAATATGGCGTTTCTTGAGCTTGTCACGCAGATTGTCAATAACCTGCTCAAGCGGCTCAACCTTGTCTGCAAGGGAATAATCGTTGTTGTTGAATGCTTCAATGGCAATGTCGAGAATTTCACGCAGGGCGTTTGTCATAACCTTGATTTCCTCCATAGCCTGCGGTGAGAAGGAAATCTTCTTCTGCTGCATTTCCTTTGATACATCGTGAATGTTCAGTGCATGGTCACCAATTCGCTCAAAGTCGCCTATGCAGTGCAGAAGCTTTGAAACCTCCTTGCTGTCGCTGACGGAAAGCGTTTTGCTGCTCAGCTTTACAAGGTAGGAGCCGAGAACATCCTCGTAGTTGTCAATAGCGTCCTCACGCTCAATAATGTTCTGAGCAAGCTTTTCGTCATAGCCGTTCTCAATGAGCAGAAGTGCGTCGAGGATTGTTTTCTTAGACAGCGTAGCCATCTTTACAGCCATCTTGTGGCACTGTTCTGTTGCAAGACCCGGAGTGTTCAAGAAACGCTGGTCAAGGAACGGTGCGTCCTCGTCTTCAACTTTATCCTTGATTGTAAGGCAGGCGAGCTTTTCAAGCAGCTTAGAGAACGGGAAAAGAATTACGGTTACAATAACATTAAAGCAGGTGTGAATTACAGCTATTGAGGCAGGTGTTGCTACCTCGTTTACAAAGCTGAAGTTCAAAAAAGCGTTTAAAGTGTAGAACGCTGTACCAACGATGATTGTTCCTATTATATTAAAGTACAGGTGCACAAATGCGGCACGCTTTGCGTTTTTCTTTGCACCAATACAAGACAGAAGCGCTGTAACGCAGGTGCCTATGTTTTGTCCCATAACAATAGGAATGGCGGTTGAAATTGAGATAATTCCGGTTGAGGAGAGTGCCTGCAAAATGCCGACAGAAGCCGAGGAGGACTGAATAACAGCCGTTAAAAGAGCGCCGGCAAGAATTCCGAATATAGGATTCTGGAAGATAATCAGGAAGTTTGCAAAGTCAGGATTGTCGGCGAGAGGGGTCATGGCACTGCTCATTGTTGTCATACCAAACATCAATACAGCAAAGCCTACCATAATACTGCCTATATTCTTTTTCTTGCCGTCCTTGCAGAACATAATAAGGAAAATACCGATGATTGCAACGATAGGCGAGAAGTTTTTAGGCTGAACGAGCTGCATAACAAGGCTGTCGCCCTCAACTCCGGTGAGGCTTAAAATCCAGCCGGTGATTGTTGTACCGATATTTGCACCCATAATGATGCCAATAGCCTGATACAACTTCATTATGCCTGAGTTTACAAAGCCGACAACCATAACCGTTGTGGCTGATGAGGATTGGATAACGGCGGTAACGCCTGCGCCTAAGAGGAGTCCCTTAATTGTGGTGTTTGACATTTTTTCAAGGGTCTTTTCAAGGCGGCCGTCAGATGTTTTTTCAAGGCCGTCGCCCATTACGTTCATACCGTACAGGAACAGCGCAAGACCTCCTATAAAGGAGAGAACAGAAAATAAATCCATAAAGCTTGTCCTTTCTAAAGTGTAGTTATTACAATATCTTTACAACAAATTTATAATAACCGCAGAAAGTAAAAGTAGGGTATACGTTTTGTAAAATCTGTGTAAAGTGAGGCTCAAGCAGTGCAGAATAAAACGGGGTGTAGAGGACAAAAATTTGTGATAATTGCCATTATTTTTCGATGATGTAAAATTAATGAATTGTTCACGAATTGTCTTTATATTACTTATACAATTTGCTATAATTGTAAACGAAGAAAAGAGGTGAAGTTTTACAAAATGAACATTATTATGCTGTTAAAGCCAAAATGCGACGTTGCCTATATATATGAAAACAACAGTATCCGGCAGGGTCTTGAGAAAATGCGTTACCACGGCTACACAGCTATTCCGGTAATCGCCAAGAACGGAGAATACGTTGGAACGGTAAATGAAGGAGATTTTCTGTGGCATATTCTTGACAGTAACGATTGCTCGCTGAAAAAGCAGGAGAGCTACACTGTTAAAGATATATTAAGAAAGGGCTTCAATCCGCCGGTGACGATAACTACCCCAATAGAAACGCTGCTGCTCAGAGTAATGGATCAGAACTTTGTTCCGGTTATAGATGACAGAGGAGTGTTTATGGGTATTATAACCAGAAGTGACATAATTAAATACTATTACAATCAGAAAGCAATAGATGAAGCAATAGCCTCAATAATGAAGGTGAGCGTTTAATAGGATAAATAGAGTGTAAGCAGTAACAGCTTTGCGCAAAGGCAGTGCCGTAAAGTGTAGTCTGTTGGAAACGGTCTTGTCCGTTTTATCTGTTAGCACAATGTCGGAAAAATCGGCTTCCTTAATTTAAGGGAGCCGTACTTATTACGGCTGAGAAAGCCATAAAAACAAAAAGCAAATTTTTTTGATAAAAAATTGATAAAAGTGTTGACAAAAGTGCCCGCAGGTGTTATTATATATGAGCGTCAAGTGAGAAACTTGAATGTGCTGGTGTAGCTCAGTTGGTAGAGCAGCTGATTTGTAATCAGCAGGTCGGGGGTTCAAGTCCGTCCACCAGCTCCAAAGAAAGGCTATTTGCCGTATGGCAGTAGCCTTTAAATATGGGAGATTTCCCGAGCGGCCAAAGGGGGCAGACTGTAAATCTGTTGCAATTTGCTTCGGTGGTTCGAATCCACCATCTCCCACCAAACTCAAATAATCCGAACATTTTACTAATAGGTGAAACGTTCGGATTTTTGGTTTTTATAAGACACGATTAAAAAAAGAGCTCTGAACGAATCAGAGCTCAAAAAATTAATGCTTATCAGCTTTATGCTTTGATAATGTGCTGCCAGCTTTAGATTTTGCTTTTTGTGTGGATGATTTGGAAGCGAGAGTTTTGCCTGCTTTTCCCACTTTTCCACCATGATGCACAGCCATATATACACCTCCCAGAAATTTTGTTGTATTCATTTTACTTTAATTTGTTTACAGGAATTTTAAATGCTTTTTTACCATAGTTTTTAGCGTAGTATGTAACACCGTTGATGGTTATGCTTGACCTGAAAACATATTGAATATGTTTTTTATCTGCCATGTCAATTACCTTTGCCTTTCCCAACGGCGCCATAAAAATTCTTGACGAATTCAAAAAATTATGATAACATACAAGTGTACAGGTTAGTATGTCGGGTTTCTGCCGTTGTATTAACCCTCAAGCAGTAGTTGCCGCTACTGCTTTTTTTATTGCCAATTGCGATTATACGCAATTTCAGCAGCTTGGTATGATACTTTGCATTTGTCCTTTATTTCCTCAATGCTCATAAATTTTGTTTGAGCTCGTGGAATTAGGAGTGCACTTGCAAAAGTGTTTGCTTGCCATTCTGGATCACAGTATTTTGGAATTAGCTGATTTGTCCTTGCAAAAGAATATCCGTCTTGATGCAAAAAATAGTGTCCGACCTCGTGTGCTATAGTGAATCTATCTCTACCAATATCCTCGCAAGCTCTGTCGTATACAGATGATAAGATTTTCATCGTGTTGTTGGTCGGATCATAATAAGCATACATTCCAGGTGATAGTTCATTGGATGAAGCGTATTCGTAATTAAATGTTTCATCAATAGCAGGAATAACTATTTCGACAAATGAAACTATATCAAAGTAGCAGTCGCTGCAATTGAAACGCTGTCTTATATTGTTAGTTAATAGTTCTATTTTTCTTCTGCTCAACGCTGGTGCTATTGCTGTAGACATTTTATTCCCCCTTATTCAAAAGTTTGATTATTTTTTCTACTTCTTCGTCTGACAGTGTATCAAATTTTCTGGCAAATACGAAACTCAAATCTCTTTGTGCAGGTGTTTGGTTTGATAGATTGATACTTATATTGTCAATAGTTGTATAGTAGGCATCCTCAATTCGTTCTCTATCCGCATCTGTTAAATCATATGTGATAAATAAAGCTTGCATAAATTTTTGAGTTGGTTCTCTTTTTCCGTTCTCGATAGCGGATAAGTACGCAGAAGTAATGCCTAACTTAGAAGCCATATCTTTAAGAATTTCGTTATATTCTATCCTTAAAATCCTTAATTCTTTACCTAATGCAGTTAGCATAACTATCCTCTCCGATCAAAAAAATATTTTTTGAGTATCTTGCCCGCTATTATATTAACACACAAGATTACGATTGTCAATAAAAAAATTAAAATTATTAACAAAATTGTTGATTTTAATTTACCTATTTGTTTATCTGTTAGATAACACTCAACAAAACAATAAAGCTACCGCAAGGCATATTGCTTACCCAACTCCATGCCTTGCGTGCTTGTTATGCTGTCATTTTATGATTAGATTGTTCCTCTTTTTCTTTTTGCTGTTTCCATTCCTCAAATTCTCTTTTGCCTTCTTCGCTTTCAAAGAAAGCAATTATGTCAGGCAGGAAACATCTGGCGATGGTTTCAAGCTCTTCCTTTGGAATGTTGCTTTTGTGTGCCGACATATGTCATCACAGCGTTTAATTTATTTGGCTCGTCCTCCTTTACATATTCATTTTAAAGCCGCCCTGTGGGTTTGATTTCTGTGTATTTTTTCTTTCCTTAAGAGGCTTTTTCATTGTTGTGCAGTCCTCTACAGGGTGGTCGTTGTCTAAAATATTTGTGAGATCTGCGACCAGATATGCAATATCATTTCCGTTATTGCCGTAATAGCTGTCGGTATCAAAGCCAGGAAAAACAGTATCCTCGCATGATGATTCAGTTTCTCCTCCGCCTGACTGATACTGTATGAATATTTCTCGCTCGTACTCCCAACCTGTTGTGAGGCATTCTTCGCCGCATCGTTTATCTGACTGACATAATCGTTCGTCATATTCTGAAGCTCCGTCTTGAAGGTTTGCGCCATTGAGTTGGAATTGTCGATAGATTTCTGCAAAGTATTCATCTGGCGGTTGAGATATATTTGTATTTCCTCTTTCGTAGTCAGGTCTGAAACTTCGTCCAGTATTGATTTCAGCATATCTATCTGTGCAGTCTGAGTTGAAATTAATGCTTTCCAGTTCTGCTCCGTAACCGCTACGCAAGGTTCTGCTTTTGAGGCGATTTGCATTTGCTTCCTGGCTTGCTCCTTTAATTCCTGAGGTGATTTCTTCCCGTATTCTGAATTCATTTTCCATATTCTCCTTAAAATATTTTTCTTCGTGTAATTTATTATCCCTGCACTTCATCCCATACGGTGTAGTGTAGGTGATGCTTTTTCTTTCTGCCGTCCACTTAACTTCATAACCCTCATTTTCCATAAGGCTTATAAAGTGTTCCTTTGAGGTTGCATATTTCATAGCTTCATCAATAGCTATTGTGAGCTGTAACTTCCAACTTTGACCTTTGTCTGCTGAACGATATTCTCTTGCTGACATCTGTTTTACTTTTTGCGGTTTTGGGATTACTACGGATAAACCGTACTCTCTGCACAACTTGTCCGAGTAATCTCTCAGTCTTTGTATTTCATTTTTGTCGGGATGATATTTCAATCCTGTTTTAGCACTGACTGAATTTACAATGAAGTGTGAATGTATATGCTCTCTGTCAATATGAGTAGCAACTAAAACTTCATAGCCTTTGAATTGTTCTTGTGCAAACTTTATTGCTATTTCGTGAGCTGTTTCAGGTGTTACAGGTTCATCGGGATGGAAAGACTGAAACAGATGATAGTACATTCTGCCGTCTGTTTTTCCATACTGAATCTTTGTATTCATCATTTCGTTGAATGCCGATTGTGGAACACAATTAATTCCGCTGACAAGTTTCCTGCCATTGTATAAGGTTTTCTTATCCTGCTTGCAGTAGGCAAGAATTGAGGCCAGCCCTTGCCGTGACTGCATTCGTTTGCTTGCGATGAATTTTACTGTTGCTATTGTGACCACCTCTTTCTGTCAAGCAAATCAGTAAGTAGCTTATTTATCTTTGCATACTGATTTGTGATCTCAGCAAGATTAAAACAATTGACTTTGCCCATATTACAAAGTGTTGCAATTTGATTTATGTTTCTTCCGATAGACTTTTGCTGACGGATAACTTCATTGAGTCCGTCAATAACAAAGATTTGTTTTCCAAGGCAAGTTTTGGTTACATATTCGGTTAAAGTTAATTTTGCATTGTTTGCTTTATTGTGAATCTTCTGTAAATCGGATTCAGATATTCTTATGCTCATTTTTCTGTCTTTCATTTAGGTTTCCTCCTTTGCCAATTAAGTGGGTTCGGGCTTCTGCCCGTATCTTGCATGGGCAGGTCAACGACCAGCCGAATGCGTTGCTTGCCACAGCTTAAAAGCTGTGAAAATGTGAAATCTAACTTTATGCTAAATTTATAATCTGGTATTTTAAATTACTTTCGGCCACAACCCGCCCAAATTTCGATTTTTACTTGCATTCGGGTACTTTATCCGTTTTCTCTTGAAAGTCGGACAAACTCGCAAATTCTGCCCAATATCTGCTTTGCGGACAATAAGGACGATAAAAACGATAAATCAGACGGCTATGTTTTCATCGTACTTATCGTACCTGACGTACTCACTGTCCGAATCATCAATCTCAAAATCATATTTGATTTCAACCTTTCTGATGTTATTTTCCTTATACGATTTGAAATAAACATGGTTGTCATTCAGATTATACTTCCACTTGTTCATCATCCTTTTCAGAATACGAGCCGAAAGACTTTTGCCTGAAAAAGCATTGTAGCGTTCAAGAAATTCTGCGTTACTGCCGTTGAAATGTTTTTCTGCTTTCATCATCTCAATAAGCAAATTCATTTCATCAGGCAAAAGCATATTAGGATTTTCAGTGCTGTCCGAGACCATTTGCCATGTACAGTCATCCCTTGAAAATAAAAGTTCAATTTCTCTGTCCTCAATATCTCTTCCCGTACAAAATAAAGTTGCATTGCCTTGTGTCCGCTTGCTTTTCTTCAAAACAAAAAGCGCGTCTGCACAGCCTGCTATACCGTTTGTGCCTGAAATCTCATTGATTGGGTCAGAGTCGCCTTGCTTTCTTAAATGATGAACGAGGAGAATTGCAATTTTTAATTCATCAGCAAGTTTCTTAAGCTGCTGCACTTCCTGATAATCATTTGAATAGCTCGAATCCCAATTTGCAGAACGGATAAGCTGAAATGTATCAATGATAATCAAGACGGTATCCTTGTGCTCATCAATAAATGTTCGAATCTGTTCTTCCAACTTTTCATCAAGTTTTGAACAATCTGTAACAAAATGAACATTACTCGGCGCTTCATCGGTTATCGCTGTCAGCCTGTCCTGCAATCTGCTTTCATCATCTTCAAGCGACAGATACAGAGTTGTACCGCCGTCGGTATGCAGATTCCATACATCTTCGCTTTTTGCAATCCGAACGCACCAGTCAAGAACAAGCCACGACTTACCTACCTTTGGCGAGCCAGCTATAATCGAAAGACCGCTTGCGAGAAGTGAATTGATTATAAACTTCTTTCTCGGCAAATCTTTTTCCATAAGACTTGCACCGTCAATTGAATCGAATCTTGCCTTACTGCTCAACTCCAAATTTAAATTCTGAATCATTTTTCTCCTTTCCCTGTTACTCATACCTTATATGATTTATAAATATTTTAGCTCCGGTATGGTTATACAGTTGTAATCCAAAAGCTATTGGAATTTTTTCACCGGTGTGATACAATAATCTCATATTTTTCAAGAAAAATATATGACAAAGTGAATTGAAGTGATTTTTATAATTTTCACTTCAGGACAGAGGTATATATGGCAAAGCACGAAGGTTTATTATTAAAAATTGATTCCAAAGGAAATATTTCCGGATATATGCAGGAAAACGACAATAAGATTCCAATTGAAAATACGACTATCAAAGATGAGTTGATTAGTTTTTCAGAAGAAGATTTTGAGGATTATTCTGAACTGCAAAATGAAATAAGAAAAGTTTACAGAACCTATCCTGACGAAAGCGAAGAAAGACTTGCTCTGATTAAAAATTTAACAGCAAAAGCAGAAAAGGCATTAGCGACATACAGATCGTTTTACGGTCTGTTGAACAGACTTATGATTGAGGATTTTTTAGGAGAGGACGACGTAACTGAAAACTATCTGCGAGAATACGCAAGCTATCTTGACCAGATAAAAACCATTCAGTTTTTTGTTTTGCGCTTTTTCAGCGATTTATCAAGTCAAAAAGAAATAGATATTAATGAAGATTTCAATTACAACAGCGTACAGATTTCCACTGTATTTTATTTCGAGGACAACAAATCCAGACAGATGTACCATGTCCGTAACCTTACAGAGTATTATTTTCTGCTGTTGCATTTATTTGTTGAGAACGAATACCGCCTATGCCGCTGTCAGCTCTGCGGCAGATACTTTGTGCCAAAGACAAAAAAGAAAACTCTGTACTGTGACAGAGTTCTGAAAAACGGTAAAACTTGTAAGGAATTTGCGCCGAGATTAAAGCACCGCATACTGGCAAACAGAAATGAGGTGCTGAAAGCTTTTGACACACAGCGAGGCAAAATGTATAAGCGTTATGAAAGAACACTGAACACACCCGATACTGTGGAAAAGCCTTTGAGTTTTGAAGAATATTATGATTGGCTTGAAAAAGCGAGAACTGTGAGAGATAATTATCTTGAGGATAAAACTTCCAAGGAGGAAGCATTGAATATAATTTGTATTGAGTAAAATTTGCAAAAAGTAATCGGATAGGCAGTCAATTTTCCATTGATTGCTTATCCGATTTTTTAATTAATGGGTTTACCCAGTTCAACGCCGTGCGTTGAACAAACAACCACCCGCTATGCGGGTGTGCATAAAAAGTTATACAAAAAAATCACCAATCGATATACAATAAGATTGTTCAAGTCTATTGTAAATAAAGAAAGGTGATTTTAATGGCTAATCAAAC
>NZ_WNJZ01000013.1 GCF_024433635.1 Ruminococcus sp. zg-924
TACAGTTTTCATAGCGGATAGATTCCTCCTGTTGCTTTTTTGGTTTAGCAACTTAACTGTAACACAGAGGTTCTCTATTCGCTATACTTTTTTTGCTTTTTGTAACACATCAATTGTAATCCTACACCCCCACAAAATTGGTTACAAAATTTTATTTGATTTTTACATTTCATAAGTGTATAATTATTGTGTATTTATCTGCCGTATTTCAGCGACAATGTTGCCGGATAAAAAACTATGGACCGGCATTAATGCTGCTATCGGCATTCGGAGGATATTAATATGAAAAAGAGATTTATTTTAACCTCTTTGGCTTTTATATTGACTGCTTCCACACTGTTTGGCTGCTCTTGTATGAGCAATGAGCAGAACAAGATTGCAAAAGAAAACGAAAGCGTTTCTAAAACAATCGCCGAGGAATATCTGAAGTCTAACTATGAAAACGGCACAGTGAACAGCTTAAGCTGCATAACCTACACGCCAAAGGAAAGCGCACTTGGCAGCCGCAAGGCAAGCAATTATGTAAGAGCGTCGGCAACGGTAAATGACAAAAACTTTTATATACTTGTAAACACAGACTCAAAGCAGTGTCTTGACAACTACAATTCCGATGACGTCAAGGAAATGATCAAGCAGCGTGCGGCGGCAGCTCTGCCAAACAGCACTCCGGCTGATATTACTGCAGAGATTTTTGCAAACATTGTTCCGGATGATATAAACGGCAACGATTACGAGGGGTATTTAAGCATTACCGATAAGACCGCCGACGATATACTGACAAGCGGCAACTACTCGGTGAATGTGACCTGCTCATACATTGACGATACGGCTGATTTTTCAGCAATTGACACCTCGTCATTTCTTCCGCAAAATGCTAAGTTCGGCAGTGTTACCCTTACATATTTAAATTACAAAGATGAAGCCCGTTTCCGCAGCGGCGGCAACGCATCATACACACTCAACGACAGCTTTACTTCAAGCTTTGACGGCTCCTCAGGTCAGCCTCAAAACGAGTACAAGGCTTACACCTCAATATCCGTTGACGATGTTGAAATTGCCTGGGATTCCACTAAGCTTGATCTAACCGTTGGCAAAGCTGACGATACTCCTGAGCCAGAGATAAAAAACGAGGATTACCCAAACCTTGTATTTAAGCCAAAGAGCGACAATGCGATTGAGATTAATTACAAGCTGCTTGATAAAGCAGAAGGCGTCGGTGACATTGATTTTTATTTTGACGGAACACTTTACGGCAGCTACGGAATTTTGAATGACAGTCAGAACATTCTAAACCCGAACACAGTAATGGAAATTAACGAAACCAGAAGCGGAGTTAATTTTGTTCCGTTCACGTTTGCCCACGATGAAGGCAGTTTCACACTTGCTATTTACACAGGTGAAGAGAGCAACACGCTTTCTGAGCTTGTAAGTGGTTTCCAAAAATAATACACAGCCGCACCTCAGCGTTGAAGTATGCTGCGGTGCGGCGTTTTATTTTTATATTGCTGACAAATCTTGACAAACCTTGTATAACTGATAGAATATATTTATTCTTTTCAAAATTTAAATTCAATTCGGAGGTCACAAATGATTGAATATTTAACAAATTACTTTTCGGCTTTTCAGCCGCAATCGCAGGAACAATTCACAATATTTGTTGTTATTTCAATGATTTTCTCTGCGCTGAGCATCTTTCTTGGCTACAAGCTCACAAAGCTGTGGTCAACTTTAGCAGGCGGAGGAATCGGTTTTATCGGCGGCTACATAATCGGCAGCATTATCTGGAACAACAGCGGAGCCGCCCTTATTTGTGCAATCGTACTTGCGCTTATTTTAGGCGCACTTGCATTTTTCATTTACAAGGCAGGAGTATTTCTGCTGTGCGGCGTTTCGGTATTTTTGTTGACCTATTCGGCGCTGTCAACATTTATTGACATACCAATTCTAACTCTTATACTGTCAATTGTTGCAGGAATAATAGCAGGCGTACTATCAATTATTCTGCTTCGTCCGTTTATTATAATCACAACGGCAATCAGCGGAAGCTTTGGCTTTGCACATTCGCTGTTCTCGCTATTTCCTGCGTCAACAGCAGTTCCGGGTTTGCCCACCGCAGCTGCAACAGCAAAATTTCTTGGTCTTTCGTGGCCGATAATGCTTGTCGGCGCAGTTTTGTCAATAATAGGTATAATTGTGCAGTTTGTTTCAACAAAGAAGCACGGATAATAGTAGAATAACAGCACACAACGCCCCTCGGTTTTATCCGAGGGGCGTTGTGCGTGGGGCTAAACAAAACGATTCAGCGCAGCGTCGTATTCATAATCTATTGAAGCAAGCTTGCTTTTTATCTCCTCTAAATCAACGCAAAGCGCAGCTCCAAGCTCCTCAAGGGAAGGATAAAAGTCCCTGAGCTGAGTGTTAATATATGATAACAAAATAGTCGGATCATTTGGGATTGACATATTTGTTCTCCTTTCACGCTTTTATCTTTATTATACACACAGCATTATCTGTGGTCAAATTTAATTGGCTTGTAAAAGTAATTGATAAACCGGGATTTGTCAATGGGTCTACATATATTCTTCTTTAACTTTGTCAATCGTTTTTCCGCCGATACCAAAATTTTCATCTGATGGTTACTTTTTAGCTAATTTATAGCTCTCATCAATTCTGCGGCAAATTTCCTCAGTAGATATCGATTTATCCAAAATAATGGTGTACCAACTCTTTTTATTCATATGCCAGCCTGGAAAATAGCATTTGTGATCTATGGTCTGGTTCATTTGCTCTTGTTGCAAGCGCAAATCAATAATCTCTACAACTTCATTTGAAGGTAAGCCAAGTTTATCTTTTGATACTGTTAGAATCAAACCATACCATTTTTTGCTGTCTTTTCTCCTCCATACAGCATTGTCTGAGAATTTAACCCACAAAAACTCAAGCTCATCGCCATAAGTATCTCGCACATAGTCAATTATCTCCAACGCCTGTTCCGCTTTGAACACAGACAACTCATAACATTCATCAGCAATCAACCTAAGGACACTTTCTATTTCAGCTCTCACTTCTCCAACAAAAGTTCCGGTTGCATTGGTTTTGTATAAGATATAAGGTTCATTCGTCTCGTTTTCGATAAGATTTGTTTCAACATTCCCATTCTCAGAAATAAAAATATGCAATGTAAAAGTATTTTCCATAATGGCGGTATCATAAATCCAGCAATTATCTTTTAATTCAAAGCCATAGCATTTCAGATTATTTATATTCAATTTTCTACCATAGAAAATGTCTTCAAACATTTTACTCCTACCCCACCTCTAAATACCGGTTGTGCAAACACCGATTAGTCATAGAAATATTATATCTTAGTCCAAAGCAACGGTCAACATCATTTAAGAAGTTTGAGTAACACCTTCCATTTCAGCTTACAACAAGTTCTCAGTTTTAAAATCAATTTACCGTTTTTCAAAAACCATAATATAAGTCGTCATATTTCTTATTCTCAAACGTTTTGTTTCAAACATTTCATCACTCCAGAAAATCAAATTTGCTTAATTTAAATTATACCATATCAATAAAAAAAAGAGAGTAGAAAACTCTACTCTCTTGTGGCTCCCCCAACTGGGCTCGAACCAGTGACATCATGATTAACAGTCATGCGCTCTCGCAGACGTTAATTCGTACATCATAGTAAATGGTTTGTTGCCTTGAGGGATATCGCACTGCAACAGTTTACGTACCTGATTGCAGTTTTATTCTTGCGTTATTATACACGCTTTGGTGTATTCTGTCAACCCCTGCTTACGATGCCAAGAACTGCTGATATGAAGCGTTCATTAAGATTTGTATTTCGTATCCTCTGGAGATGGACACTTGGCTTAGTAATTCGTCAGCTATCATTCGCTTTCTTTCGAGTGATGCTTTGTCAAACTCATCAGCCCAGCTTACGAATTGGTTATAGTAATAATCAATCCTGCCCATTTCAGATTCTTCGTTTGCTAATCTGATTTCAAGTTCTTTAATTTCGGCTTTGTTGTCAGCAATCTTCTTTTTACTTCTTTCGATTGCTACAGCTAATACATCCGGAGTGAACTTGCTATCCCCTATCAGCGCGTTGGCAATTTCCTCTGTCAATTCACCGAGTTTCATCTTTTGGGACTCGGTTTCTTTCTCGAGGGTTTTGATTTGCTTTTTTATATCAGTCATCTGCGCCTTGAATTTTGATTCGAGAGCAACATCTCTCGGCGTCAGCTTAATCCTTTTAAAGCACTCTCGCATAAAGTCTATTACCTGACTGTCCACTCTGCTTGCTACATAAGCACTTTGTCCGTCACAATCGTTTCTCTTCATTGCTTTTCCTGAACAGATATATCGGAAACGTCTTGGTGTTTCATGTCTGACTCCATCCTTTGTGGTGTAGTGGTCAACATAACTTGTAGCGTTGAGCTTCTTGCCGCAATGGGCACAATATAAGGTGCCGGATAACATTGAGGAGGCTTTTGTATAACGGGCGATGTCCTCTTTTTCCTCTGCTTTATAAGATCTGGCTTGCAGAATCTCTTGAGCACGGTTGTAGGTTTCATCTTCGACAATTTGGAGATGTTCAAGTCTTGGTGATATAGTTTCTCCCTTGACTATGAATCCGCAGTAGAGTGGGTTCTGAAGAATTCGCTTGATTGTGATTGCCTGAAACTCGCTGCCTTTATGGGTTTTGATTTTCCTTGAATTCACATATTGAGCCATTACGAAGGTTCCTGCCCCTTCAGCCACCGTTTTATCGAAGATGGTTTTGACGATTGTTGCTTCTCTTGGTTCAACCTCAAGCGTCATCAGTTCCTTGCCACGCTTGTTAACCTGTCCGCTTTTTACGAGCTTATATCCAAACGGTGTTGTACCGCCTGTATATATACCCTGTTCGGTAAGCTGTCTGAGTCGTGTCTTAACTCTTGTGGAGGTTTTTCTACTCTCACCACCGGCTTGCCAGTAACGCATATAGTTGATGAGATAATCGGCTTCACTCTCGAATCTCTGTTGACCTTCTTTGGTTGACCAGACTTCTACGCCCATACTGTTAAACCATTCTACAATAAACGGCGTTTCGTCTTGCTTTCTTCCAAGTCGGTCAAACATGAATACGAGAAGAACATCGAATTCGTGTCTTTCTGCTGCTGCCTTGAGTTCTTGGATTGCGTCACGGTTCTCGGCGCTAACTTTGAAGCCTGAAACACCTTTTTCCATAAACTCTTTTTTGAGCACCCATCCATTTTGACGTTCCGCAAACTCTCTACATTCTTGCTTTTGCATCGGAATGTCATCCTTATCAACCTGTCCTTTGGTCGAAACTCGGTAGAGACAATACACAGTTTTGAATGCTTTTTCTTCTCCAACTTTCTTTTCGGGAGTTCTACGATTCAGTTGAATCATTTTGAATCCCCCTTCCTAAATCCACATATGTTATTATTCTCTTGAACTGTGGCGAGCGGTTCAGTGATTATATTAGTACGTGATTTGCAAGTTAGTTGAGATTCAGCATTTAACTGATATGTAAATTTAATTGTATTCTGTGTGGTTGGTGTGAACATCTAATCAATCCTTTCTTTCTTGTTCGCACCCCACACTAACGGGTTTGTATTCAGATAACGAGATTTCTCGTCTATGTTCATTATACCATAAATACTTTTAATATCCAGACCAATGAGGTGCGAACATTAAATATTTGTTTTTACGCAGCAGGCTTGATTCTTTTTTCATAGGCATCCGCAAGTCTTTTAGCAGCTTTTTGGATTCCACTTTGCTCACATTCTTTAAGAAAGAAAACTGTCACACTTCCTATCTTCATAACATGGTCTTGATCAACATCGTTTCTTTTTTCAAACGGAACAAATGTCATTCGTTACCACCTTTCTTTTTTCCAATTTCTATTTTGTTCATTTCTTCGTCTGCTCTCGAAGCTACATTACAAAGGCACATAATCAGAACACCTAAGAATGCGCCTACAAACAATCCAATTATAAATCCTATCATTTTATTTCCTTTCCTTTATATATAGAAGTTTTTGTCTAATGCTTTTTCAATTTCGTTTTGGCTCTTCCATGAAAGCGTTCCTATTCTTTTAATCAACCGCTTTTTATCAATTGTTCTTATTTGCTCTAAAAGTAAGGTCGAGTTTTTAGTGAGAAAACTCTCCTTTAACTTTACATGCATAGGAACATAACTTTTCTTTCTGGTCGTCATAGGAGCAACTATCGTGGTAGAGCTGTATTTATTTCCGATGTCATTTTGTAAAATTACTACTGGTCTGACTCCACCCTGCTCACAACCTTTGACAGGATTTAAGTCAGCGTAATACACGTCACCTTTATGAATCATAATTTACCTCTTAAATATGTATAAGGCAACAACCACTTGGCTGATGCCTTATATTATCAATCATTATTTCTAATGTTGCACGATTGGACAGTCACTCTGCACATATATCTCCGTCAGCACACAGATCCGAGCCTCCTGGGAGTTGATGGTGTGCTTTTGCATCAATATATAGTATAGTCCTGCAAAGGAACTGTCCTTTGTCCGGTATTTATTCTCAATCCCCCTCGGACAACGGGAACACTTAAAAGGTCATGCATTTGACTCCATTAGCCTTTCAGCTACTGCGAGGTTCTCTCGCAGCCACACTCATTGCCTGCGACGGTTTTATCACGCTCGGACTGTGACTATGCGGAAGTATCATTATCCTCTCTGTTGGTTTTGGCTTTCTCGGAGTATGCCTCTCCGAGTCGAAGTCCTGAAGACCAACGGTGTTCGCTTCTGTAGCTCACAACAGAAAGAAAGTATTTTAAATGCTGATATTAAATTTTCAAAAAACAACATCCTGCTCTTCTTTCCGGCGAGTTAAAGAAAAACAGGCAGAAGTTTTTAACGCTTCCACCTGTTTGGACACTAAGAGCAGATTTTTTAAGTGTAATTTTAAAAAAATTTATTAAATTTTAATTTTTCAGCACTTTAACTAAAAATCAATAATCTTTTTATACAACATGGTATGTAAATTATTTTTTGCATACCATAGCGAATACCATATCGCTGTAGAAGAACAGCCCTCATATTCTGCTATTTCTCTAAGTTTCAATCCGTCAAAATAATACATATACACTCTCCTACGTTGTTTTTCTTTCAGGCTGTCTATTGCCTTATGTAATTCTGCATTACTAATTTTCTTCAGTACCGCCTCATCCATGGCGATAGACTTGAATAAACTTTTTTCATACAGCTTATTCTCTGTCGTTTCGGACTTTTCGTTATGTCTGCGAGCTTTTCTGCCTTGAGCAGAGTCATCTCTATGGTTTTTATTAAGCTCGTTATAAACTTCTTCACTGATTTCTATTTCAATATCCGAATCGTTATCAATAATTAATTTTGCGAAGTATTTAATTACTCCATTTTCTTCTTCGATTCTGCATTCATAGTTATCAGAAATATCTTTACTCAAAATGAGTTCCTCCATTCAATTTGAAATTCTTTAGTTTCAAACTGAACCGGAGGAGCACGGATTTTTCTGCTTCTGTGAAAAATAAAGAGAAATAACAAAAAATCACATAACATATGAGATGAATTTGTCGAACAAAAAAGCGCTGCATCGTCAGTTGACAATACAACGCTAAAATTGCTGAATATTCTACTTAATATTTCGTTTTTTCTATTTAAATAAGATTTTAAGTCAACGTATTTTGTAAAAATTTCCACCACTAAACATAATAGCAGTTGTTCTTACATTATTTTGTCGAAAATAAGTTTAAGTGATATTATTAAACAGCCTATTATAAAACACTGTCAAGTTCTATATAAATACCAAGGCGAGCTCAAAACTCATTATGAGCTTTGAACTCGCCCCTTTTTACTATAATTTTGTTTTACATAAGTTGTAATTTATTATTTCCTACTATTGTAATCCTTGTTTATTCTATCACTCCATGCGGGAGATAACGGTCTGCTTGCTCTTACTGAACACACCGTTTCGGCTACGGTATCAAAAACTACCGCTGTTCCCTCTTTGTCGGCATGGTAATTTACAGATCTGTCAGCTCCGATTCCATAGCGTCCCGCGGTTTCAACTGAGTCAATATTTGCTCCTATAAAAAGAAATTCCCAACCGTATTTTTTCTTCTGGCGTTTAATCATTTTCTTCAACTGATCGCTGCTATAGATATGGCTTGCGTTTTCCAATCCGTCTGTCATAATAACAAACATAGTGTTTTCGGGTACATCTTCTTTTCTTGCGTACTTATGGATATTGCCGATATGGTGGATTGCACAGCCTATAGCGTCAACAAGCGCTGTACATCCGCGAACCGTGTAATCATCCTCAGTCATTTTCTTAATCTCTGACAGTCTCACACGGTCATGCAAAACCTCGCTTACATGATCAAACAAAACGGTTGAGACAAAGCACTCTCCCTCCTGCTTACGCTGTTTCTCAATGAGCGAATTAAAGCCTCCGATAGTATCGCTTTCAAGTCCTGACATCGAGCCGCTTCTGTCGAGAATGAATACCAATTCTGTAATGTTGTTTTTCATAAAAATAACCTCCAAAAGTTTTATCGTTCGGTCTTTGACCTTGATAACATTATAACTTTTGGAGGTTTTTATTTGGTCGCTTTCGAAGCGACAATTTTATTGTCCCAACAAAACTTGGTCGAATTCAAACAACGCTTCATTTATTCTGAAGATATTGTATTCTTTCCTTTTTATAAAGAACTCAATAATTATATCAAATTTATTGCTATGGGAAAGTGCATAGCCTGCCTTTAAGAGCAAATCCCTTGTTTCATCCAAAGAAAGCTCAAGTGCTATCGCAAATGCGATTGCTGTCGTCTTGCTCGGCTTGTAATTCGGATTACTCCTGATTTTTGAAAACAGCTTACGGTCAATATTCGCCTTTTTGTAGCACTGAGAATCCGTCATTCCCTTTTCATCAATCTTTCTCAAAAGCATTTCAGAAAAGCTCTCGTCAATACTGCCGATTACATCCGACAAGTCTCGCATCATACTGCTTTGAGGGCTTGCACATGGGCGACATTCATCAAGAGGATATGTAGTAAGCCTTGTGCTTCTTCCCACATAATGTGCCTCTATATAGCACTCATCTATATATTCCGTTATATCGTCAATCAGTTTTTTGCTGATTCTGAAGCTATCCTTGTCATAAACAACTATGTATACAAGCATTTCGTTGTTCAGCAGAAATTTGCTGATCTCATTCATAGCAATGTACAATGCTTGTTCTTTAGGATAGCCGTAAACGCCTGAGGATATTAGCGGAAAGGCGACTGATTCACATTTGTACTGCTTTGCTAAGCTCAGAGAATTACGATAGCACGAGATTAACTGCTCCTCCTCTTGGAACTTACCACCGTTCCATACAGGTCCGACTGTATGAATTACATATTTGCAGGGAAGGTTGTATCCCTTCGTTATCTTTGCATCTCCCGTTTTGCAGCCGCCGAGGGTTCTGCATTCTTTGAGCAGCTTCTCCCCTGCTGCACGATGAATCGCACCGTCAACTCCTCCGCCCCCGAGCAGCGAGGAATTTGCAGCGTTCACAATTGCGTCGCATTTAATCTTTGTGATATCATTTCTTACAATTTGAATTGGCATATGTATTTCCTCTATTCAGCACAAGTTAAAATATTAATTGCTTTCTTATATTTTTCAACTCTTTCAATCGCCTTATTATCAACAACATCAAGTCTGCTCAAATCACTGTTGTGCTTCAAATCAGCTAATTTAACCTTGCTTGCAATTGGATTTGTTTTAATTATTTTTACATAATCAAGATACGGTATGCTGTCATCGTGAGTCATCAACTCTATCGCATTAATCACTTCACTCGGAAAGCCCTCGGATTTCAAATCTTCTATTGTGATATCGGTATCCTCAACCACATCGTGAAGCAAAGCTACACAGGTAGAGTATTCATCGTCCATCTGCTCAGCAAGATGAAACGGATGATACACATATGGCATACCACTTTTATCCACCTGATTTTTATGGGCGCTGAAAGATATATTCAATGCTTTTTTAGTAAGTTTGGTATACAACATATAAACCTCTCCCCCCCTTTTATAATCCAAACAACTACACAATTGGCTATCGTAGTTCTATTTTCATGGAATCCATAAAATGATGGCTCTCACAATACTGTTACCTAATTATTCAAACACACTTATATCAATCCATTACGCCATGCTTCATAAGTATCTTGAATTCCGTCATTATCCTTGATGTCATTTTCCATCATACGCTGATTTTTCTCATCTTCAAAACTGAATTCTTTTCCATGGATGCAGGGATAAAAAACTTTACATTTTTCTTGATTTACGGTTACTTCTAATATATTACAACCGTTTCCTAACTCCTGAAGATCTGAGATGACTCCAATTTGTTCATTCCCCAGAATAACCTTTTCCCCATAAGGCCAATCAAGATACCAACCTTTATCATAAGGAAGTGAAGTAATAACTTTCGGTCCCCAATTGAATGCACCCACACCAATCTTCTTTACCGTATTGGGAATTATCAATTCAAAAGATCCTCCACTATAAAAAGCATGAACATCTATCTCTTCAAGTTCTTCCGGCAAAATCATTTCAACATCTGTCGGCAAATAGCAAAAAGCAAATATACCTGCACTCAATATCTTTAGGTGCTTGGGCATTACAACTTTCTTTAATCCGGTGCAATCCCTAAAGGCGTGAACACCTATTTCAGTAATTGAATCGGGTAAATCAAATTCTTTTATCCCCTTGCATAAAGCAAAAGTTTCCTTACCTATAGAAACAATTGTAGAAGGGAATACTATTACAACGATTTCCGGATGATTAAAGAAACAAGAATCACCGATAACGGTTACCTTTTTATTGTTAATTTTCGAAGGAATCTCAACAAAATTGATATCATTAGAAATGTATTGCCTTAACACTACATAATCATCGTATTCTTCTGCATAGAATTTCTGGATTTGTTTTTTACTGTTCATTATATCCACCTGATACCTCTGCATGATCATTTCCTCCCATAAAGAATTATATAAAGATTATACCATATTTTCTGTCAGATAACAACTGAATTACTTATAATACAGATTCTTCGTTCTTATCTATATACCAATGCTTTCCATTCTTTATCGGTGTCTTATATCTGCCATTTCGAACATCAATAATTAGGTAATTATAATCCAATCCATAAATTTCAGCATACTCTTTGAGCGTAACATACTCGTCTGAAGGTATTATAGAATACTCGTAGTACTTAGCATCTAATTCTACTTTGTCAGCATACCATTTGTTGCCGATTTTCTTGGCAGTTTTCAAACTACCCTTTCTCGCTTGTCTTATCAAGGAAATACTCGATAAGCCTTTGGCTTTTGAGTATTCATCTAGCCTTATCATTCCTGTATTAACAATAACATTTTTTGACACAAAAAACTTCCTCTCAATAATATGGTATTGTCATATTACCATATATGAGAGGAAGAACTGTTTATTTGGTTTTTCAATAAAATCCATATAGTGATTAAGCTATTTCCAACTGCATTTGTTTCAGTAATTCTGCTAATACTCCGCCGCACATATCACCAAGAGTGTTTCCACCTTCTGCTGAATGAGTAAAGCTATATACGCATTCCACTTGGCTCTTATATTCTCCATTCAAGATTGGAATGAGCAATTCTGCGGTTATTTCAGCATCGTATAAAGCATTATGTACCTTTGTGTTATCAAATTTTATATCAAAATACTTTAAAGCCTCTTTTAAAGCTATCTGTTTCCTTTCACGCGTAATATTCATCATTCTCGGAAACACCTTTTGGAAGTCACGCCATTTTCTCATGTTGATTGGGAAAGTTATTCCTTTATAATCACACTCCGTCCTAAGTTGTTCTAAATCATTATTGCTCCAACTATAAATTCTTATATTACTGCTTTCACCAATCCACAAAGATAATTCATGTAAAGCAATCTCCAATATCTTTGCTTTCATAGTGGATGAAGATTCTATGCCTGTAAGTCTTGTTATATAAGGTGTAACTTGGTAATTCAGTTCCGGCTTAACAAGGCAATTAAACCTATCAACAATCTCCAAATTGCTATTAAGCTTAACAGCGCCTATCTCAATTATCTCATTCTTAAGTATATTAAACGCTTGTACATTTTCTTTTGAAATAGGATTCATTTCAAAATCCAAGATAATATGATAGTCATACATTATAAATCGTCACCTCAATCCAAAAATAGCTTTGCCGCTAAATCCACATCGTATGTTTTTGCAAAATACGAATTAAAGAATGCAATGTAGATTCTGATTTTATCTTCATTTTTATTTGTCGGAACAACCACATATGATTCTGACCAATACTGAACTCCTTCGAGCTTTTTAAGAATATCAATAGAATTCTTTTTGTCAACGACAACAAATGTAACGATGTGTTTCTTTGATGATAACATATAGATATAATCTAAAAGAAGGGATTCGATTTCAGCCTCTTTACACTCAATAGAGATTGTATCATATTCAACCTGAGATTTAAAGTTATTTATCATTTTCTCAAAACCGTTGTTTAACAACTTTTTGCGTGTTTGCTTATCGAACCTTTCAATATACGAAAGTATATCTTTAAGAACTTCCTGTCGATTGTTTTTATTAATAAACAATTTGCACCCTCCTAATTGTTTTCAAATTCTACCGGCTTCGTTATTCTGTAATATCTCATCATCTCTGTTTCTTTTTTCATGATAATCTTATTATTCGAAAAACCATTAAGAGATGTAGCCGTAATCATAACATCTCCGTTATCCATAAAAATATTGTCTATTCTAAATTTGACAATTCCTTCACGAACTTCATCGCCTACTTTATAAAATGTTCCTTTCGGATCGGGAAAAGGAAACAATCTCGCTTTTACCTCGTGTATCTCTATTTGAAGTTCTTCATAATTTAAAAATGAAACATTCATTAATCTGCAGATAACTCTCGCAAGTTTATTGGGATTAATCAACAGCTGAACAAATTCTTCGTTTTCATTTATGGAGCCGCGTCGTGATATCTGTGCGTCTAAGAGGATTGTATATGCGTGAATGATGTGTAGCTTTTTCTGCTCTTCTGAAAGATTGTTAAAAAGTTCACTCCAACAAATGATTTTATTTTCTATGCAATTTGCGTATAAAGCATATCTATACAATGTTGCTTCTTGTAATTCCACTTTCACATTGGTATCCATTGCTTTATTGATTTCGTTTACATAGTTTAAAATATACTCTTTATCCATTTCCTCATTCTCCTTAACAAATTATTTGGGTTGTATTTTTCAAATCCTATTATATAATAGGAGTCAGAAGGAGATGGGATTTATGTTTATCACTATCAATGGACATCTTGGCAGCGGAAAAAGCACGGTATGTGCGCTTATAAAAGAACAATATGATTTTGAGGTTTTTAATACCGGAAGTATACAACGAAAAATCGCAAATCAAATGCAGATATCCACTTTAGAACTCAACAAAAAATCAAAAGAAGATTTCTCTGTTGACAATTTGATTGATAATACGATTGTAGAATTCGCAACTGAGCATAATGGAGAGAACATTATCTTTGATTCAAGACTAGCATGGCATTTTGTGCCGAAATCATTTAAAGTGCGCTTAACTATTGATCCTGCAACAGCTGCTCAACGAGTTTTTAATAACCGAAAGTCACAAGAGGAAAGCTATTTATCTGTAGAAGAAGCGCTAGATAAATTAGCCGACAGACAGCAAATTGAAGCAGAACGCTACAAGATGATTTATAATCTTGATATTAATGATGAAAACAATTATGACTTGATTGTTGATACTTCCTACCTTTCTCCGCAGGAAGTAGCTGATATCATTATAGATAAACATAAACAATGGATTAAAACACCCTAAAATAAATTTGAACCCCTAATGACAGGGGTTCTGTTTTTAGTCACTATTTTCCAAATGACTTAGTATTTTATCTTTATAATCTTCCGCTGCCTTCTCACTATATTCTCGTGCGTCTTCCTCTACAGCTTGCCAATAGTAATCTTCGCTGTCACCATCTTTATAATTAGCAAACTCTTCTTTATATTGTATTGCACGATCAAACGCCATCAACTTCTTTTGTTCATCATCCACATTGTCATATAGATTTACCAGACTTCTTTCATAACTATGATAGCATTCATGAGTCACTGTAGAAAGCACAGAATAAGAACTATCTTCTTCAAGATGCTTAATGTTAATCAAAACTGTATTGTCCTGATATATGTATTCTCCTAAAAGATTGCTTTTAAAGGCTTTAGATTTGATGTAGATAGGTTCCTGAATTCCTAGTTTTGCCTTCTCTGCATTACAAACCACTTGCAGAACATCTAATTTTTCGTTTGGTGTCAACTTATCCCACGTATTCTGTTCGAGTTTATCAAAAGTAGCGGCATTATCCTCGTAATACTCAACAAAGCTTTGAGCACCACTTTCAGCTTTTGCATTACTTGGTCTGAACAATTGTATACCTGTTACTGTTGTTGCCAACAAATAAACGACAACGAGCATTGAACAAGCTGTTACAATCGTTCTTGTTCCAAGAATACTGAAACGTTTAAAGTTAAAATATTTGGGCTTTCTGGTTGATAATGAACTTGAAAACTTCTTTGTCATTGCAATGTATACTACACTTACAAATATAGCTATCACTAAAACTGAGATAATAAATGCTCCCAAATAATTATAATACGCAATAGCTGTGTAAATAGATAATGGAAGTGCAATATTTATAAAAGTATTAACAGAATTCCTTCTACGCTCCATTGTTAAGGCAATTCCAATAAAAACAAAAACCCCCACAATTAAATACAATATCCATTTGGAAATATCGTCATCAAACATAAATATATTGGTAAAACAAAGCAGCTTATACCAATATATCGCATATATTGCCCAAAATACATTTTCTATAATATATCCCCACTTGCTCATTGAGTTAATATCTCTCACAATTGCACCTCCTCTGAAAATTTCAACCCTATTAGTATGTATCCCCTGTTTTCACTGCACAAATCATTCTTTCATATAATTCATAAGGATAGCGTCCCAACTCTTTCACTTTCCCATCGCCATGAAAGTCCGATGCTGCAGAATACAAAAGACGATGCTTGTCCGCAAGAAATTTTAGTTTTTGCCTTTGTTGTTCGTTGTAGGAAGTATAATAAACTTCCATTGCTCCTTGATTATATGTTATAGTTTCGAAATAACTGAGTAAACCTTCTATTTCTTCCGCATCGAGATTATAGTCATAAAGATGGCAGATAGAGGCGATACCGCCTGTTCCAACAATAGCCGCTACTACTTCCGATAGTGAAGCATAATATATAGCGTTGGAAACATATGCAGGCTTATCTTTGCCTAAATATGTATCAAAGGCATCATCCACATCTTTAGAGAATCCCTGTCTAACCATTTCAACCGCTATATGCTTTCTGCCTATCGTTTTCGAATTACACCTTGAAACCAGATCCTCGTAAGTACACAGTTTTATTCCGCACTCCGATTGGAGCTTTGATAAAATCTTCTCGACATAAGGCCGCATACTATCACGATTATGTTTGAGTATTCTCTGTATGTCACTATCAAATATATCAAATCCTATACCGCCAATATGAAGACGTATTATTCGTCCTCTAATAGTTTTATAGTGACACGAAAATTCGCAGCCTGTCGGGAGAATTATTTGAGGATACTTGCTTCTCAACTGTTCGAGGTTCTCGTTTACGGCGTTATGATCCGTCATACAAAGAACCTTAAGTCCCAACTTTATAGCTCGTTGCACTAATTCTTCCGGACTATAAATCCCATCTGATATTGTCGTATGTGTATGAAGATCTATCATTCGACTTCCATCCCTTCTTTTTAATCTAATTATATCATATATTTCATTACCACCACAGAAAAAGTTCATCAATAAAATATCTACAAGTTATAAAGTTGTCATTGTTAGCACAAATCATAGATAAAACGGTCCCTCTTGAGTTGTAAAGAGGAACCGTTTTTATATTACAAAGGAGGTTTTACAGGAAAATCAACGCCTAAATGTAGCAATTTGATACTGTGTTTATTGCCCACATTTGACACTTGCCGACGTTAATCCAGTCTTTTGCAGATGACTTAATTTTCTTCTTTGCAATATAAACTCTGTAAACAGAGTGATCGTTGCCGAGCTTGAGCCTTCTTCCGGATTTTGTGTCGAATTCACAAATCCATCTTCCTCTATTATCTCTTAAGGTAATATGTATTTCGCCGCTTGTTTTTCTTCCTGTCACATCATAAGTATAGACTTTAATGTATCCGGCTTTCTTGGTATTGGACAGTCTTACGGTTGTGTAACCATTGGCGGTATATCCGGAATCGAACCTACCTGTTTGCCACGAGGCTGCCGATACAGTTACGGCGAAAGATGCGAAAATGCTCATTACGATGATTAACATTGCGGCAAATGATAAAATTCTTCTTTTGTTTGTCTTTAACATGATAATCTCTCCTTAAAATATAGTTATTCATTATTGGCAGTTTTTGAGGATACTTTATTGGCCGTCCTCTACATCTTAAGTCCTTCATACAACATTTCTCCTTTCATTTTCTATATTATAATTTATCTATGCTTTGATATTGTGATTATCATTTTTCAGTACTCTTTTGGTTTCTTATTTCATTCAGGCTAAAGCGATTGAAAATGCTTTATCTAAAATTTCGAAAGGATCCCAATGATTAGCAACATCGAATTTCTTGATATAGTCCTTCTTATTCCTCTTCTTAATAAAATAATCGGCAATCAAGAAAACCGATTCATTATCATTCATAAAATATGAATAAAGGATTCTGATCTGCATATTTGATTTCTGGATTTTAAATGTAAAAAATTTTCCGTGTTTATCGTATTTCACCTTATCGTCATTAAAAATCCGTTCAAATGAAATTCCTTGTTTTTCGTACATTTTGATCCGTTTATACAACATTTTAATTGAACTGCATATCGCGTCTTTTACCTCTCTAGATTCCTTGTAATAATCTTTTTTATAAATATACAATTTCATATAAAAAAACTCCCCTTACAATTAAGATTGTATCTTAATTGTAAGGGGAGTTTAGAGCAATGCTGTGGTTTTTATTTATTCTGTATATAAAAAACCTTCTTCTTGGACTATGAAGCCTTTTTCCTTCATTTTGCTTCTCATATAAGCAGTTTATTTTAGAAGTTATTTATAGCATCAATGATTTCGCTTCTTGAATAATATTGATCCATAGTCTTTGAGTTACTGAAGTCAAACGCATTATTCAATTTTGCTTTATAGTAATCTTCATCTACAGATTCATTGTCAATAAACCATCCCGGATTGTCAAATCCATTTTCTTCAGGTAGAATTGTTCCTTGAAACAGCGTAGACAGTGAATTATTCTCCATCTTATAAACACTATCAGTGAATATACCATGATTTATATACTGACAATAAAACCAGCCTTGCTTTTCATAATACCTAACTTCGCCATATCCTATGCCCTGTATTTCTAATTTCCCATCTTTTACCCATGCCATTCTTGTACCACCAACCGCTGAACCGGTAAAAATCAATTCCGGAATATCATCGTTATCTATTTTAATCAAGCTAAATGATGTCGGATCTATATCATTTGCAATCATATCAGTATAAAGCTGTTTCCAATCATCATTGTTATTATTTTCTTCCTCTGCTGATATATCCTCCTGCTGTGAGTTATTGCTCGTGGTGGGATATACAATGATTGCATGTAACTTAGGATTATGTTCTTTCAGCCAATCTTTTTTTATGTTTCCTCCATCATATGAACTAAGTAATGTATTATCCGCTTTAAATAAATATATCGTTTGACTTCCTAATGTATCAGTATAATAACTATAATCGTTACCACCGGCTATACCGCCACAGTCAAATTCTCCTAATGAAGTAGTTAACTCATTATATGTCATATTAGCTTTGATTTTATCGGTAAGCTTTGCGTTGTCAAGTAGCGCTAAAAATGAATAATTTTTATAACTACCGCTCTTTATTTTTTCCTTGATATTTAAACCGTTTTCATAGTCCATTACAGCATCATCAATGTAAAAAGCAAATCCGGGTAGTGTTTTGTCATTATACATTATAATCGTAGGACTTGTATAATAAACTAATTTATCTCCACCATATTCCACCTCGAAATCCCCGCCCATAATATCAACAATTTCAGGCAAAGATTTATCTATTAAATCCTCTGCTTTATATTCTGTATTAATTTTTTCATCGGATAATCTGGTGCTATCATCGCCCCAAATTCTAACATTGGCAATACATCCTGTTTCTTCGTATACATCTGCATTTGTATCCTTTGCTTTCTCTAATGCGGTTTGAATATCTTGATATTTTTTATCCGAAACAGTAACCAATTCATCAAAAACAGATGATATCATTTTCAAATTATACTCTGTGGGAATCTCCTCTGTGTTTCCGATAACTGCTTTTGCTCCTTTTGTTACGAATGTATTTACTAATATATCATCCTTACCAGAGTCACACGCTCCTAAATAAATTATACTGGAATCCAGATTCTCTAAGTACTTTTCAAAAAACTTATATGATACCATTACATATCCGGAATCACTACAAAGAATGCGTCCGGTTAAGTAATCGTTGGTGTATCCTAAATTTTGAATATAGTATATGGGATCGAGTAAAAACTTCTCCTCATCCAACTTTAAGCCTGTCAGTAATACAGAATGAGTTTTTGTGTTATAACCACCATGACCATGCCATATAACTATTTCATTTGGCCCTATGCTTTTTAGCAAGTCTAAGGTAATAGTTTCATTATCATAGTTATTTTCAAAACTATACTCGTTAAGTACGGATTGAACCTTACTTGCTGCTCCATCAACACATTTACTGCCTAATTCCTGCAAGTCTGAAGGATACATGGTTAAGCACGGCTGATATGTAGAAATAGTTGATGAATCTATTCCTTCGACAAGGGGAATATAAATATACTCTACTCCGCTATTAAATTGAATCCATACAGACTTTCCTTCGGTAATTTCATAGTCTTTTATTTTTTTGTTTTCATATAGTTCTTTTGCGTATGCTCCAACAGCCAAAACAGAACCATTTATATTGTGTTTTTCTATATAGCCCTCAGAGTTTTTATAACCCGATGTAAGCTCTGACACATAGTTTTTAACATCGAAATAGTCCTCAAAGCCTTGTTGGACTATTTCGCTTTCAGTTTTCTCTTTGTTGAATACACCACTACATACTAAACCAACAGTGCCTAATACGGCAACCAACGCTATTGTTACAAATAATGGTATTAAGTGCTTCTTCTTTTTCTTTGGAGCTTTCGTGTTAGAATCGGTTTTTTCTGTAATTCGGCTACCACACAAAACACAGAATTTTGAACCATCATCTATTTCTTTTCCGCACTTAGGACACTTCATTTTGTTTTCCTCCTTAAAATATTAGCTCTGCACATAAACTAATGCGCAGAGCTAAGCTTACATATTGCTTGATCTTATTATCCTTTATACGAAAGGCATCCCTGTCTTTCTCTAGGATAGTAGTAATGTCCGTAATGGCTGCAATACTGTCTGCCATTGGAATCCCTGTCATAAGGATTCCAGTAAATACATCCATCTGAACAATTGTGTCCGCACATTTTTCCGCAGGGGAGTTTGATTTCCTGCTTAGCCTGATTGTTATTCATTTTGTTCACCTCCACTCTCAAGGAACTAAATCAATTGTATCACACATTATTTTAATGCTGTGATTTTGACTTATCGCCTTGTAGGAGATTATGCGAGATTTAGGAATCACAATCGGGAAATATAATTCTGTAATAGTTAGTGGTAAACACGAAAATATTGTTTTAATGTACTCTATGTCGTCTTTTGACAGTGTTTCTTGTCCTTTAATATGGGAATGAAACAGACCACAAAACAAGATATTATTCTTTTGCCATTCGGAAAGTATATAATTCAACCTTTCGACATTAGGAACATATATTGCCGACTCTAATATCTTATTACAGTTGTCAAAAGCTACCGTATCAACGATAGTTGAAGATGATCCAATTATACCTCCTGTTTCCGGTGGAACAAGGGGACAGAAACTCAAAATTTGTTTGTAAACCGACTCTTTAATTATCATATCTTAACCCTTGCAAATATAGGTCTTATAGTATTTTTCAAGAAAATCAAATATCTCTGATTTAGCTCTCATGATGATACCATTCATTTTTTCTATGCTTACCGGAATCAGCTTATCCCTTTGCGAAGTCAATCTATATTTAAGAGCGTTGTCCTCAAAATAGAAATTTTCAGCTAACTGATCTTCATCGGTAAAATCTTCAAGATTTACATTTTTGAGTTCACCTGACAAAACAACATTTTCGTTATCGGAATAAAAATCCACTATAACGGATTCGGTTATTGTATTATGAATACTGCTTTTATAATCAAATCCGATTTCTATTTGTCCTTTTACTCTGGAAAACCCAATAATATAGTAATACTCACTTTTAACCATAGTTAAAAGAAGAATCGTATTATTAAAGGATTCTCTTTTTGATGATGAAATATCTACTTTATAGAATTCTTCTTTCATATTATTTCCTCCATTCCGACCATATTATATATTAAGACTAGATACGAAATGGAGAATCAATTTTTTATCCAAACTCAGCTTCATTCATAAATGAATACTCTATAATGTTTTCAAACATCTCAAATGGAATTGATGATAACAATGATAACATTATAAGGTTTTCAAATCTATTTGCCGGGTATAATCTTGACATACCGCAGCGTACAAGCATTGCATTGCATTCATCAATAAAATCAAGGTAATCTGAATTAGTGTAGCTACCCTTTTCCTCTGATTCACGAGAAAAAACATAGAATTTCATAAACACTAAGTCTTTGCGTGTGACGGGTTTACGTTCTTTTCGCAAATCCTCTAATCTATCGCTGACCAGCATATTCATTGTAATTTCTTTTGGTAACGCAGTTGTCTGTATCTTTTTGCTTTTCTGTCCTGCCTCACCATTGCTTATAGGGATAAAATCATTACTATAAATCGTTTTGTTGTTTTTCTGACGTTTGTATGTTACTCTTGGCACAAATTCATACATTGCTCTCGCCAGTTGTTCAGAGTTTGTTACTTGAACTAACTCATAAGTGCCGCCGTTGATATTTGGAAGCTTAGATTTCTTTATAGCTTTGTCATACAGAATCATAAATTCGTTGTAGGCAGTCTGAGAGTATCCAGCAAAATTTGGAATGTTGATAACAAGAAAATCCAACAAATCATCTTCTGTTTTAATTGATTTTTCAAAGGAAGTCACTGCAAACTCAGTATAATTATTTATTGGTTGTTCCATATTAGGTTTAGAGGCTTTAACTGCATCATTAAATCTTTGCTTTATTCTCAGATAATCACCATAAGTATTGATGCTTTCATTTGACTGACAGTAAAGTGCAATTATTTCTTCAGGATCACGGTAGTTATAGGTTTGTTCAGCAAGCACATCTGTTAAAAATTTTTTCATTTCTTCTGATTTCATATGCAGCGCAAAGCTAAGAAGAAACATCTTGGAGCGCATACAAGATGTTGTAGAACGCAGCAATCTTCTTATTTCCGGTTTCGGGATTTCTATCAAGAGATCGCCTGATTCTGATGTATTGTATTTTTCATTGATTGCTTGGAATATCTCAATGTATTCATTTACATCATCATTCTGCAAATCATAGTTTTCAGATTGATAATCTTTCAGAAAGTATTTTTTTCCGTTAAAAAGCTCAACGGAATAGCCACCGTCACAAGACTTTCCGAACTTATTGCAAATATAACGTCTGAGTGCGGTCCCCAAAGGCATAGAATATCTAATATCTTTTAGATATTCTATTAGCTCAGGTTCTCTGTCCTCCAACGCTGATATATCATCCTCTATTTCGTAGATCCTGTCTAACCCCCAATCAGTTATTTTAATTTCTAACATTTGTGTGTAATTGTCATTATACATTTCACTCATAGAATTAAACCTCCTAATTGTTATCGTTCATGTTATCTACCATTCGTTTGATTAAATCATCCATTTGCTGATCTTCTGCCTGTTTTATATTAGTGCATACCAGTTCATATAATGGATTCTCTTGTTCTTCAAGCTCCTCAAGTAAAGCTTTCGCTTTCTTAAAATAGTCAATAGCAGTTCTAAAATCCTCTTTTAAATCCAAGAACGCAACACCAACAAAATTCAACTGGCTTGCTTGAATGACTGATTTTTCAAGTTTAGCCTTTTTAATTAGTTTTCGTGTCATTTCTAAGAACTCAAAGGAATCGAGATAACCACCGTACTTGAACACACCTGATACCTTTTGCAAATAGTCTATACGCTCAATGCTGCTTTTGCCGTATTTCTTTGCAAAGTTTTTATCTTCTTTAAGTGCGAAATCATAAGCGTTTTGCCCCTTGTTGCTGGCTAACAGTCCTAATACAATACCAGTGCAAATATAAACTTCAGTAGAATAATCACTTTCATTTACTTTATCAATCTTATTGTATAAATCAAGAAGTAATGATAAGTTTTCTTCATATCTGTTCTGACTTGAATAAACAAGCGAAAGATTATATTTAGCGGTAATATACTCAGTTGATTCGATAAAATCATTTGATTCATAAAATTTGATGGCTAACATTATGTATTTTTCAGCAGTTTCCGAATCATCTAAGTTGTGTTCAATCCAACCGTAGTTTTGACAAATCAGAGCTTCCATATAGTTGGAAGGATTAATTATATCAGGCTGTATCTCCAAAAGGATTTTATAATACTTTTCCGCTTCGGAATATTCATCCTTTTTGTAATGGACGAGGGCTATATTATTGTAAATCAATAGATTAACTTTAGGGGATAAGTTATATTGAGTTACTATCTCATTACACTTTTCAAAGTCCTTTTCTGCTTCTTCGTAATCGTTTAGATAAGTATTATATACTCCTCTATCCTGATAGCAAGAAAGCAGATTGAAACTAAGTTCATTTTCAAATAAACTTATAGCTTTATCTATGTAAAATAATGCTTCTTTATTATTCTTTTTTCTTGACTTAATACGAGCAAGAAATCTGAAATAAATAACTAAATATGATTTTGCATATTCTAAAGTTGTTAAGCCATCAATTAGTTCTTTAACTCTATCTAAATAATATTCGGCTTTCTCTATTTCGCCTTTACGCTCATGATATACTAAAAGAACTTCTAAAGCTACAATCTTACTTAGGCGGTCAACATTCTTTGTGCTGATAACCTTGTTAGATAGAGCAATCATCTCATCATAGAAGCCCAATTCAAGATACACTAAACCTACACTACGAATAATGTCGGAAAGATAATCAGCGCCAGAATACTTTGTTAAATCAAGTTCTTTTGCAAATTCCCCGGCAGCATAATAATCGCCTAATGCAACATTAGCTGAGATTAAATCCATTTTTGCTTTTGTATAAGCATAAGACTGTTCTTGATTCTGTTCCTCGCAGATTTGTATCGCACGTTCTGCAAGTTCTATTCCATACGGAAAGTTCGCATTATCCAGCATTTGAAAGGAAAGGATAGAAAGGAATTCTGCCATCTCTAAGGAATCACTACCGTAAGTACTTTCGATGAAAGCCATGTTTTCAGCTATCTGTCGATTAGCTTCTGTTTCTTCATGATTTAATAAAGAGTAAACCCACCTGTACTGAGCTATGTCTTTGTAATACGGTGATTCTTCGCCAAGTTCTTCTCTTAACTCAGAAAGTAACTTTTCATATTCCTGTCGAGCTTGAGAAAATTCACCGGAATCTAACTTTTGCGATAATACATCCTCAAATGATGGCTCTTCTTCGTCTTGAGGTGAGGTTTCGTACTGTTCCAGCAAAGATGAATAGTATTCTACATCATCCTGATGTCCTAATTCATCCGATAATTTTATTATATCTTTAATAACTCCATCTGCAAATTCAAGATTATGTTCAATAATATGGTTAAGGAGCTTTTTATATTGCTCTACAGCTCTTTCTAATTCATTATTATTTTCATAACATTCCGCTATTCCTAATATTGCATCACTAATGTCGTTATATAAATCCTCATCAGGTTCTTCGCTACTACAAAGACTTTCTGCAACATTTATAGCTTCGCCATAATAATAAATTGCCTTAGAGTTAGAACCAAATCTTGCTTCATAATCTCCCAATTTGTTGTAAACGACCGGAAGAGATTCATAACCACCGATTGCTTCTAAATCCATTAAGGCTTTTTGCAGATACCTTTCTGCCTCTTTTTGTCTGTATAATGAGAGATAAATTGAACCTAAAAGATATGCGATAATTGCCTGCGATTCCTCGCTTTCAGTCTTATATCTTCTATCAAGCTGTTTAGCAGTAGCTAATGCTTTTTGTAATACAGATATATGACTTGTTTCATCTTTATAGCATTGGTTTTGTAAGTGTTCTGAAAGCAGATAATAACTTTCTTCCTTTTTAAGATTTTGTTCCGAGATAACATCAGACACAATTGAGTGCAAGGAAATCAAGCTACCGTTGTTCTCAATCCAACCTTGACTAATTAAAGCAGCAATTATTTCTTGATTTATAGATTTTTCGCCACAGGCTTCTATAAATTCACTTTCTTGAATGCCATAAACAGATATTAGTGTCATATTCAATAATGTCTGTTTCTCCACATTTTCAAGTGCGCTAATACTGAATACAGTATGCAGATGATTGTTTATTTTGTTATAAACATCAATATCCTCATCAGAATAATCGTATTCATAAAACACTCTTGTATCTATTGTGTTAAGTTCTTGTTCATTCAACTTTTGAATAATCGTGTTAATACTGATAGCTGTTCTTTTAATTAGCTTTGCAATCAAAACAAGCAGTAAGGTATTCTGTTGTATATTTGCTACCAGATCTCTTATTTCTTCATCTGTTAAAGGTGTTTTTGTTATTGCTGTATGCAAATAGAACAATCTTCTGCTATCCTCTAGTGATAAAGGAGGTAGAGGTAGAACTTTGTCCTCATAGTAATCAGCCGCCGGCATACATCGAGTTGTAAAGATTACTTTAAAACTATTACCATTAGTAGGCAGAAACTCTCGTAAATACTTATCGTAAGTTACATTGAAGTTGTCAATTATTATCAATGTATTTGAATCGCATTGATGGAGTAATTTATTTTTCGTTTTGAAAAGTTCATCTATATTATCGTAATCTTCGTCATTTATTCCGCTGATTGGCATGGCAGCAACTAACGCTTTTAACGAATCTACATATTTACAAAACTGTATCGTATGATAGTTACTTTTAAATACTTCAACATACATTTTTGTAATTTCTGATTTTCCCAATCCTCCCATGCCTTTTATGAAAACAAAACCATCATCTGTTAATCTTTGATGTATGTCAAATAATTCTTCCCTTCGTTCAATACATACCTTTGTCGGTTGCCAAACAGGAAGATTGAGCAGATAAGGCTTCTTATTATCAAGACTTGACAGAATAAGGTTAAGTTGTTCCAAAAGTGCTTTTGTACTTTTGTATCTTCGTCTTACAGAAATCTGCAAGGTGTTGAGCAGCAATTTTTCTATTTCGTATTTTGCTTTTGGTGAAACACCATTCATTAAAGGTGCTTCATCATAATTGAATTCTGAATCATGTTCCATCTGTTCGTGAGTGGGAGCCTTTCCGAACAGTCTGAAATAAAACATTGCTCCAATTTCAAAAATATCAGTAGCAATGCCAATTTTGTTTAGTTCTCGTCCCACTAACTCTGGGACATAATATATTCTTGGGTTAGGAATATAGGATACTTTCCCTTTTTTTAAATCATCTAAACTTAATAAGCTGTCATAGTCAAACAACTTAATCAATTCTGTCACTTTATCAAGGACAAAAATATTCTCCGGCTTAATATCACAATGGACAAAACCTGCATTGTGATACATTTCTACCGCCTTTGTGACAGAAATCATCAGCTTTACAAGTGAGTAAATGCTATCATCTTTAATCTCATCGTAGCCTTTTCCGTAATCATAAGAAGAAAGAGTATATAAGGTATTATTTCCTTCATACAAGCCGAGCTGTACCGGATGATAGTTTGAAGCTGCTTCATTTTCTGAAATATAGTTATTGATAAACCTATATGTTTCCCGGTAATCATTTAAACCATATTCAAAGCGTTGCTTATGTTCATCGGGGATAATAATAGAGTGATCTGCGTTTCTGCTAACGTCGCCCAAATATGCAGGACAATATTCTTTTAGAATTCCTCTGTGACGAATGTTATCTGCTTCATAAAATGAAACAACATAAGCAACACAGCTGCCTCCGGCACCCCTTTTATACTCAATAGTAAACTCTTTGACTTCATTACTCGAATGAAGTTTAAGTTTAGATTTTGGCTTTATTTCTCTTGACATAATTCCCACCTATAAAGATTCAATTAAACAGCAATAGCCTTTACCATATTTTACTACGGAAAAGTCTTAGCGGTTTTCTGCTATTATTCATCACCAAGTAATCTTGTAGATGTCATACGGAATTTATACTCATTTTAGTTTTAATAAAGAACTTCCTTAAATATTGCTTTTATACTATTCACAACAATCCTCAGCTAGTCTTGCAAATACAAATTCAACGAATAATCCTAATTTTTTGAGGTTCATTATCATTTGTTAAAATTAAGTCATAGTTCTGACCAGCAACCGTTATTTTATATTTCCCGAACGAATTTGATAAGGTATACGAATAGTTTCCTTCATATGTAAATTCATCGTCTGCTCCAGCTTCTCCTACAGTGGTCAAATAATAATAATCGGCGGTTTCATCTTCCTTAAACACAAGTTTATAGTAATAATAGTGTATCCAGAATCCCGATTCCATCTGACTATTCTTTTAATCAAAATAGTTTTCTCTTTCCTCTTTTCCACTTACCAGACTTTACATCACCATTAGAATACTGCCAAACACCTTCGCCGTTCCAAGGATTTCCTTCTAAAAACTCTCCACTCCATAATGTTCCGTCATTCCATAAAATTTTTCCCTCACCATTTTCTATACCATCTATAAAGTCTCCTTCATATTCATCTCCATTAGGCCATGTATATTTTCCCTTACCTGTACATTTTCCATCTATAAAGTCTCCTTCATATACATCTCCACTAGGCCATGTAAATTTTCCCTTACCTGTACGTTTATCATCTATAAAGTCTCCTTCGTATATCTTTCCATTAGGCCATGTATATTTTCCCTTACCTGTACGTTTTCCATCTATATAGTCTCCTTCATATACAGATCCACTAGGCCATGTATATTTTCCCTTACCTGTACGTTTATCATCTATAAAGTCTCCTTCGTATACATTTTCATTAGGCCATGTAAATTTTCCCTTACCTGTACGTTTATCATCTATAAAGTCTCCTTCATATACATCTCCATTAGGCCATGTACATTTTCCCTTACCTGTACATTTATCATCTATAAAATCTCCTTCATATACCTCTCCACTAGGCCATGTAAATTTTCCTTTACCTGTACGTTTTCCATCTATAAAGTCTCCTTCATATACATCTCCATTTCCATAAACAGCTTTCCCGTAACCATTAGGGCGATTGTTATCCATAGGACCTGTATATTCAACCGTTCTACCATCAATTACAAGTTTGACCGAAACGTTATCACTAACAACACTTAATGTATCTATATCTTTATCAAAAGAGGTATTTTTAGAGGAACCAACTTGCGGAATAAAACCAAATGATAACAAAATTATGTTTATCCATTCATGTGATATCCCGTAGTTCTTACTCATTGTATACTCAAACTTAGATATTTCCGCAGTATTTACTGTATCTCGAGATGAGTACAACGAAAATAGTTTGTCACAAATTTCTTCATTTGAAGTCAAAATTTGCCTTATAACTCTTCTCTCAAATTGGGCTAGAGGTATCAAATCATCTAGCACGGAACATAGGATTTTAGGCTCCTTTATAATTTCAGCTCCACGTTCGTCTATTATCTCACTTATTACCTTTGCTATTTTACTTTGTGTTTCCATAATACAATCCCTTCTAAGTTATAAGTTTTTATCACTTATATTTTTCTTTTACTTCACAATATTTCGCCTCTGCTAACCCAAAACCTGCATCAGCAGACTTCCTGTACCACATTAATGCATTAATACAGTCTTCTTTCACACCTAATCCATTCTCATAGCAAAAAGCCAAATAAAAAGATGCATACTTCTTTGCTGTTTCAGAATTTGCTCTTTGGGCAGATTTAAGAAACAGGTCAAAGGCACACTTAAAATTCTGCTGTACTCCTAAACCATCATAATAACATCTGCCCAGATTAAACTGCGCTGTATCATCACCATTCTCGACAGCTAACTTATACCATTTAACAGCCTCATAATAATCTTGCACAACGCCATTTCCATTATAATAAATATCACCAAGTCTATTCTGAGCCCAAGAATTGTTTTGAGCCGCCGATTTTTTGTACCAATTTAGTGCTTTTAAATAGTCTTGTTCACAACCAATTCCAAACTCGTATTTATATCCCATTTCATATTGTTTCCATTCATCTAAAAGTCCGCTTTCTTCATCCTTATTTTTATCCCCTTGATTCTCATAATTATTTTTTAATTCGATTGCTCCAAAAAATGCAGATGTAGATATTTCAATCCATTCATCAGATATTCCGCAATTATTTTTCATTAAGTACTTGAACTGGGATAATTCAATCTCTTTATTGATATTTTCCATAGAATACAAAGAATGCAATTTATCACATAATTCTAAATTTGAAGTCAAAATCCGTCTTATAACAGTTCTTTCTGTTCTCGCTTGTGGTATTAAGTCATCAAGTATTGAGCAAAACACTTTGGGTTCTTTAACTATTTCTATTCCTCGTTCAAGTATTATTTGTTTTATTATTTCACTGATTGTTGCATCATAGTTTATACTATTTCCAAAACTATTTGTGACTTCTTTTACTGTTTGATCCATTATTTTATCCATTTTATTTTCTCCCTCAAATACTTTGTTTTATTGCCTAATTCTTGTTTAATCATCCTCTACAGTTGAAACAATTAATGTATCAAAGCGAGCTTCTAATCTATTTGCACTAACTTTCGACTGAGCTTATAGTTTCTCTAAATGGATATACTAAGTATAATTTTTCACACAACTCATTATTCGCTGTTAGAGCACGCCTAATAACTTTTCTCTCAGCAAAGGCCTCAGGTGCTAAATCATCAAGCATAGAACACAATATTTTAGGTTCTTTTATGATTTCAATTCCTCGTTTCTCTACGATTTCATCTATTATCTTTGATATTTGAATTTGATTATTCATAGAAAAAGCCTCTTCGTGTTTTATTTTTAATATGATTTGTGAAACATTTAAACGTATAGATTGCAAGCTCTTTGTTTCAGTTAAAGCTAAAATCTTAACTTTTATTATCTTACCAACCTCAAATTCATTAGAAATATCTTTTTATAAAAATCGCAAAGTTTAGAAACATGTATAAATACATCAATATCTGAAATATGTTAACAAAAGCACCAAATTTTACAATGTCTATCAATGTTTAGTTTAAGACAGTCATAACAAATACACCTGTATAAACATCGACTACAAATTGGTATTCGCAAACTAATCTTAAATTAATTCTTTAAGGCTTACACGCTTTTTCTCAAAGTCTATACTATCAATCTTAGCTTTAATAATATCGCCAATACTATATTCATCTGAAATTTCGTTTTTATCCTTTTTTGAAAGCTTAGAAATATGTATTAAACCATCGACGCCATGAATAATCTCAACAACTACACCAAATCTTGTAAGTCCTATAACCGTAGCATCTACAATAGTACCTATCTGATATTTTTGTTTAAATGCAAGCCATGGGTCGTTATTAGTAATTTCATTTTCGAATAATTGTATGCCATTGGTATTATCAAGACACCATCCAAAAGCATCGGCAAATACAGATATAAAAAAATTAATCCACTCATCTGAAACACCATATTCACTTTTTATATTATATACGAATTTTGATATATTCATTGATAGGTCTGATTCTGAACAATAATATAATGAAATCAATTCATTACATAACCCAGAATTACCTAATATGATCCGTCTAATAATTTTTCTTTCTCGTTGAAGTTTAGGGACGATATCATCTAGTAAAGAACAAAATACATTTGGATTCTTCAGAATATCAATTCCCCTTATTTCAATTATTTTTATTATCGCATTTGATAACTCTTGTTTTTGATAATCCATAAATCAACCCTTCTATCAAACATCACATATTAATTTTTAGGTCCTATTTTTGCCAACACAACTCTTTTTCGTTCCATCTTTCTCTTTACCGTTTGCTTAACACCAAATAACCTTTTCTAGTACAAAGTTTATTATTCTTCAACCCACTACCATCTTATATAACTTTATTTTTTAATTCCTATAAATAAACGCTTAACAAGCTCATTATTATTTTTTATACACATCATTACCAAACCTATAATTTATGTAAGCATAGAATTATAACAAGAAATAATCAAAAGTTTATCCTCAATACCTTGTATTTCTTTCTTTATCTCTTTTCTTCTTTTGCCTGCAAACACACCCCTCAAAGAAGATAACTCTTCTTCAAGTTGTTTCTTTTTTAATTTTAGTTTTTCTTCTTCACTTTTTTCTATAGGTTTATTTCTTGATTTCTCTTCTACAGTTGTATTAGTTCTTTCAGTATAATGAATCTTACTTTCATTAGTAAAACCACTTTTTATAGTTTGATTTTTACATAATGAAACATAATCATCTATATTAGAAAACAACCTCCAACCGTTCACATTACATTGACCATAATGATTATCACCAATTGCCACTAGAGTACCGTCTTTTTTCAATCCCACAGTAAATGTTCCTGATGACGAAACAGCAACAATATCTTTCCAATCATCAACACTGAATTGTCCATAATTAAATTTTTGCTCTCCTTCATATTCCGTGGATATAACGGTTCCATTACTTCTCAATCCAACAGTATGGTAGGGATTTGCAGATAATTGAATTACGTCACTAAAACTTGATACTTCACACTGTCCACGATAACCTGCACCAATATAATTGGTCGTAATGACAGTACCATCAGAACGAATACCTGAAGCGTGTAATTTGCCTGATGAAATCTCTTTTATACTATTCCAGTCATTCGTCGAACATTGATTATAACTGTTTAAACCTGTACTTAAAACAGTTCCTTGTGAGGTTAATCCCATTGTTAAAGCACCATTAGCAGATATTTTTTTTATGTCTTTCCATAATTCGACATTACATTGACCATATTTATTTAAACCAGCTGCTACAACTGTTCCATCGGATTTCAAACCAAACGTACAATTAAGCCCAGTTGAAATTGCAATAATATTTTTCCAGTTACTCACATTGCATTGTCCTACATCTTTTATATTTGGCTCTAGTATTTGTGTTGCTACAACTGTTCCGTCAGACTTCAACCCTACTGAATGGAAAGCATCTGCAGAAACTGCTACGATATCTGTCCAGCTTGATACATTGCACTGTCCGGCCCTATTATCTCCCGTAGCAAGCACTTTTCCATTTTCACATACAGCTAATGTATGGAATGCTCCTGCTGCAATTTTCTGATGCAACCATCTATTGTATTCAACAAAACTTTTAGTCGACACAGAATCTTCTGTTGCCACACTTGGCTCGTTATCTTCAACTTTAAGAGGTAAATCACTGGTAAAGGAAAAAGCATCCAATATAACATTAATCCATTCGTTAGTAATGCCTAAATTCTTATTCATAATAAATACAAATTTATTCAATTCGGTCATATTTTTTGAATCATAAATCTCATATAACCTCTCGCAGACATCTCTATTGGAAGTTAAAACACTTCTAATTACCTTTTTTTCGAAAAGCGCCTGCGGCGCTAAATCATCAAGCATAGAACACAAAATTTTAGGTTCTTTTATGATTTCAACACCACGTTTGCTTATTATATCGCTGATCACTTGTGAAATATCGTTTTTTGTTGTCATATTTGTTCTCCCCTTTGAACTATATTCTATATTTCAGAAAAGATTCTTCGGCAATCATTAAAATAATTTCTTCCTACCGTTTTTCCACTTGCCTGTTTTTATCGTTCCGTCCTCGTAATGCCATGTTCTGTTACCGTTATTATCTGTCAAAAATGATTGTACTACTTCACACACCATATGTATTATTTAAAATCATTTTTTAGTGCCTTCTTTCCATCTTCCTTTTTCAACTCTATCTAAAACACTTCCATAATCTGAGTGCCACACTCCCTTACCATCATAAGGGTTAAGATTGGTACAAGAACCTTCAAACTTTTCCCCATTAGGCCAAGTTATCTTTCCGATAAAAAAGAAGTCGCTTTTAATTAAATCTCTAATTCTATCTTTAAATTCAAAAGCGCTAATGTAGACACTCCATTTTGAATTTGATCTTGATGAAATCTCCCCTTCATAAATTGTTCCATCTGGAGTTTCCCATGTCCCTTCGAATGATGTTCCGAATGTTTTTTTTATCATTTCGCCTTTTAGAGTATTATTGTCATATCCTGTAAAACTGCCTTTTCTTACACAATTGTTATTTTCAAAAAAGCCTTCGAAACAATCACCATTACTCCAAACAAATTTTCCCTTTCCATTAAATTTATCGTTTTTGAATTTTCCTTTGTAGTAATTACCATTTTGGTATTTCTTTACACCATTTCCATCAAGATTTCCATCGACAAAGTCTCCTTCATATACTGTACCATCTTTCCACACATACTTACCTTTACCAAAAAAGCTATCATCCTTGAACTCACCTTCGTAATAACTTCCATCTGCAAATCTTTTTATTCCTCTTCCGTTATACTTGTCATTCTTAAACTCGCCCGTATATACTGTTCCGTTCTTTTGTGAAAATACACCTAAACCGCAAAAGAACCCATCGACAAAGTCTCCTTCATATGTGTTGCCATTTGTAAAAACAAATTTTCCCTTCCCATTAAATTTATCGTTTTTAAACTCTCCTTCGTAGTAATTGCCGCTTGGGTATCTCTTCACACCAGTTCCATCAAAATTTCCATCGACAAAGTCTCCTTCATATATTGTACCACTTGTCCACACATACTTGCCTTTGCCCCAAAAATTATCATCCCTAAACTCTCCTTCGTAGTAACTTCCATCAGCAAATCTTTTTATTCCTCTTCCGTTATACTTATCATCCTTAAACTCACCCGTATATACAGTTCCGTTTTTTTGTGATAATACACCTAAACCACAAAACAACCCATCAACAAATTCTCCTTCATATGTGTTGCCATTTGCAAAAACAAATTTTCCCTTCCCATTAAATTTATCGTTTTTAAACTCTCCTTCGTAGTAATTGCCGCTTGGGTATTTCTTCACACCAATTCCATCAAAATTTCCATCGGAAAAGTCTCCTTCATATATTGTACCACTTGTCCACACATACTTGCCTTTGCCCCAAAAATTATCATCCCTAAACTCTCCTTCGTAGTAACTTCCATCAGCAAATCTTTTTATTCCTCTTCCGTTATACTTATCATCCTTAAACTCACCCGTATATACAGTTCCGTTTTTTTGTGATAATACACCTAAACCACAAAACAACCCATCAACAAATTCTCCTTCATATATTGTGCCACTTGTCCACACATACTTGCCTTTGCCATTAGGCTTATTGTTTTTAACTTCTCCCTCATAATAATCTCCATCTTTATACTTGATTGTTTCAATTGCCTCTGAGTTAAAACTTATCTGTTTCTTTTGCCGTAAATGATTATCTTGTGAAGAGTTTGATTCTGTGTAATCTTTTCTATATTGAAACAACATTTTAAACAATAATTCAATCCATGTATCAGAAACTCCATAAATCTCATTTAATTCATAACTCAATTTATTTAATTGTGTATTGTAATCAGTTTCGTTTGATATTATCGCACCATAAAGCAACTCACTAATCTTTGGATCAATCATTAATATTCGTCTTAAAACTTTACGTTCTTTTTTGCAACTATAAGCCAAATCGTCAATAATTGAACAAAAAACTTTGGGATTCCTGATTATTTCAATCCCTCTTTCATTAAATACATCTCTTATCACAATAGAAATTTCCACTTCGCCCATGTTTCCTCCAAAGCACTCTCAAATATATATCGCAAATCTATCCGAACAACTTTTTTCTTCCATTCATCCATTTACCGGACTTTACTGTACCGTCATTGAAATATCAAGTACCTTCCCCTGTATATGGTTCATTGATTTTTAGGATTCCTTTCCATTGGGTGTTGTCGTACCAATAGAATACTCCTTCGTGCATATCACCATCAAGGAATTCGCCTTCATAACGATTACCGTTATCGTGAATCAGTTTACCATAGCCCGATTTCTTTCCGTTGACAAATACACCTTTTAATGTAGCTAGCTCTTTTTCGAGTTGTTTTTTGATTATTAATAATCTTTCTCTTTACCACAATTTGAACATTTTTTTGTAAAGAGTCCCTTAAAAGCACCTCCGCAATGCTGACAAAGATTTTGTGATCTATACTGAGCTTTCTGCTTGATTATGCAATATTCTTCTGTCGCTGCTTGCTTTGTCTTAGATTTGTAATTTTCAAACTCACTTTCCCATGTATCAAAAGAATTGAATAGTTTTTTATTTAAAGCATTGTTTATACCATAAAAACTACTTCCAACGGAATCAATAGTTCCATCTTTTTTTACACAAAAAGTTGTAAATATTTGCTGCTGTCCCATAGGAGCGAGAGCAACAACGTCTTTCCAATTGTAAATATTTGCTTCACCAAAAAAATTATGCTTTGTTGCAACAACTGTTCCATCGGCCTTGACTCCAAATGACGTCCAACCATTAGAAGAAATAGCTACAATATCCGTCCATTTTGATACATTACATTGACCAAATCGATTTTCGGATCCAGTAGTACAAACCACTGTTCCATCTCGTTTAAGTCCTAAAATACTATCCATAGTTGTTGCAATTGCCACGATATCTTTCCAAGACTGAGTATTATAGTCGCCATCTCTATTATTACCAGTTGTCACAACTGTGCCATCGGATTTTAACCCAACGGTTCTTTGGTAGTCTGTTGCAATTGAAATAATATCTGTCCACTCAGATACATTACACTCTCCATATCTATTTAGGCCCTGTGCTATAACGGTACCGTCAGATTTAAGTCCAACAATATGTGACTTACTAGACACTGCAACTATGTCAGTCCAAATTGAAAGATCAAAAGTATAATTGACTCTTGGATGGGCATCAAAATCGGTAAAAGTGGCTCCTTCAGTTATAACTACACGACCATCTGCTTTAATACCAACGGTGAACCCGCTACCTGCAGAAACAGCGACAATATTTTTCCAACTCGAAACGTTGCACTCTCTGCCATCTTTGCCACCGACTGCCCATACTGTTCCATCTGAACACACTCCAGCAATATGGTAATTAGATGCCGAAATAATTGCACCTTGTATTAAAGCAGCACTTCGAACAACCTCACATCGTTCTTTGAAATATTTGTCCGCTTCTTTTGCAATACTCAAAAGGTCTTGCTTAAACTCATCATCAGCATACGAAAGAGCTCTATAAAATAATTTATCTGTTGAAACCCCAACACAAGAACAAAGGGCTTTGATTGTTTTAGCTCTTTTTTCAGCCATCAATTTATACAAATATACTATTGCACAATATGGATCAATATCTAAGATTTTTTCACAATATGTGCGGGCATCAGAATAGTCACCATCCTCAAGAAACATTTGAGTTCTTTTTAATAGAGAAGTGACTGCTGAATCAGTGTGTGTAGGATTTTTGAAAAGATCGCTATTCTCAAACTTTATAATGGATTCATCACAATCAACTTTATGTGTGTCTTTCACAGCAACTTCAAACACATATTCACGCTCAAAATATTCAAAGAGTAAAACAGCAGATTCCTTGGCCCATTCTCTTGACATTCCTACGATATCGATAATTCTACTAATAACCAATTCAATTGGTGCGTTGTAATTAAAATGCGCCATTTTGACAATCTCAGTTTGATAAAGAACATTGATGAAAATCTTTGTCTCTTTTTGACATTGCGGCACCAAATCTAACAACAAAGCCTTGATCTTATCAGGCGAGTAGATCGTTTCTATCCCATATGTAGTTTTTATGTAGTCAAATGCCTTTGCAAGTTGATTTATGTTATCCATTGATTCTGCCTCCAGTATGGACTAAAAAAAGCCCACAATTTTGTTTGTCATTTTAATACATTCTAGACTGTGTTGTCGCTAACGATTTTTTATGTATCTAAAAGATATCTATAGATGCTTTTCTATCATTAGCATAAATGTAATTCAAAGCAATTAATGTTTCAAATACACCTTTTTCAACTGCAATTTTAAAATATTTTAACGCATTATTAAGTGATTTCTTGACATATTCGGCACCCCAAAATTACTTTGCTACAAAGTGGATGTATACTAAAAAAGTAGACAAGAATGATATAATAGAAGGTAAGAAAAAACAAAATATAGAGAAAAAATAAATGGCATGCAAAAAAACAACCGAAACTATTTTTCCCTCTATTCTACTAACATTAATTGTGTCATCAGCACATAAACCAACAACACAAAAAATATCGATAATATTTCCCTAATTTTTTACTGAATAAGCCTTCCCTTGCCTGTAATGATTCCATCCAACAGTACCATTCTCAAAAAAGATAAGTAATATTCCATAGTTAGTGCGTATAAGATATCTTAGCTTAGTTAAATTCGCATCAGTATAATGATCAATTATTAGTAGAGGATAAATCTGTTCACAAATCTTAGGATGAGGTATTAACGTGCATCTAAAACCGTTCGTTCATGAGCTTGCGGAATCAAGTCATCTAACATAGAACAAAATGTTTTTGGTTCCTTTATTATATCCAAACCTCTTTCGATAATAATTTGTTTTATCCCCTCAAAAATCTTTTACTCATCATTAAGAGCTCACTAATGTGATTTGATATAATTAATCCAACAACTTAAATTTAACAGATTAATAAAATTCATTACTTATAATCCATATTTCAATTTTTCTTCGAATGTCATGCTTCGCTTCAATTCCTCTATTTTATCTTCTGCTTGCTTATAACCTTGTTTTGCAGACTTATTATAATATATAAATGCCGAAGTAAAGTCTTTCTGTACATGTAAGCCATTTTCAAAAAAGAATGCGGTAAAATATTCGCCTTCACTATCTTTCTGATCAGCTGATTTTTTATACCATTTCCATGCCTTTTTATAATTTTGTTTGCAGTAGTAGACTTTTGCCACATAATTAAAGGCAGGAACATAACCCATATTTGCTACATGCAAAAATTGTACTAGTGCATTATCCAAATCTTTATTGTTAAAAAAACGTATACCATTAACCATTGATTCTTCCGCCCACCATTCGTGAACATTAGAAACATCAATGTAATCACCACTTGTTAGCTTTTTCTTTTTTAATGAATCCTCTTTCTTTTTTGTTACTGTATTGAATTCCTGCACATCTCTCACTTGTGCGTGTGATATAATTGTTGTTTCTATTTTTGAGAATGAAAACGATATCGCTTCACAAATTTTATTTACCCAGTCCTCTGATAAACCTTCGTTGTCAAGTAATTGATGTCCAAATCTGTCAATTTTTTCTTTTAACTGCATTTTATCTAATTGATCTATATTTTTCAAAATTCTTGCAGATTCAGAAGAAAGAGCTTTGTAAAGAATATGTGCATCTTTTTTGTATTGCGGTGTTGTATCCATTATGTAGCTATTCAATTTAGAGGGCGTACTTAACACATCTGGTCCATAATAATTAATGGCGTTACACAATGCCTTTGGAAAAGTGTCTACGGTTACATTATTTAATTCAATTTTTGTTCTTATTAGTTTTGAGCAGAAGGGACAAGTATTAACATTGTTAATACTCTCATCCTCTACAAACCACTTTCCGCCACAATAATTACAAACTAATTCTTTCATTGCTTCCTCCCAAAATACACCTTTTTATCAAACAATTTACCACTCATCTTCATCTATATCGCCCCAACTGTCGTATTCGTCCTGATAATTACAAAATGAAAGCTTTTCTTGTATTTGCTCTTCTGAAATATGATCTCCTGGACAACCGATAAACAAATCAGAAAACAAATTCGTCATAGAATCAGTAATATTATTAATATTTTTTATCTTATATACTGATTCAGAATAACCGATAAATTGTTTTAGCGAGCATAAGTCAACAGTTTCATTTATTCCAAATGCATGTTTTACTGAACAATTAACCCCTCTGTTTTTTGTTTGATAGTTTCTAAGCCATCATGCCAATTAGTTTCTAAGCCATCATGCCAATTATCAGAAAAAAGCCATCACTAAATAATAAGATGATTGGTCTGGTATAACTATCAAAGCTACCTCTATGCATATTTACTACCTCAATCTTATACTTGTCCCAAATAAGGATATTTCAAATGGTTCATTAATTGGGAATACTTTTTTGGGAGCTAACATATAACTTTCTTCATTTGACGAAATAATAACAATATCGTCATCAAGCATATTTCTGTAACCGATAAAATCAAGGTCGTCTTTTTTTCTTACAATCTGTCCAACAGGCTTTAGCGCTTCTCTATCTTGACACCATTCCAACTGACAACGATATAGTCTTGTTCCTTGAGTTGCCGGGATAGTATAATATGGTAATTCAATATAATGGTTAACTTCATAGTTATTGCCGCATTTATCGCATGAAGTAGTACCTGAGTTTTTCAGAAATATCTCATTTCCACAAGAGCATTTAACAATATCGCTCCTAAATCGTGTCAATGCCTCTAGCCAATACATTTCCTTTATTCTCTTACTGGGTGTCATTAGTACTTCTTTGCTAAATGCATTGATAAATATTCTCTTTAAATATTCAGGTAAACAATTCCAAATCTCGATAGTTTGTTTCTGTAATCTATTGCTTGGACGATTAGAACTATCTTGTGTGTCAAAAATAAAAACCGGATTGGTTCCGTAGAGTTCTTTTTGAATACTATTAGTTATAACTGTAGTGTCGATCCATTTCCTTCCTTCCAATGGATGATTTGCTAATATAATTAAAAATACGAGTACAGATATTGAATATCTGCCGGCTTGCGTATTATATGTTTTCCCCATAACAATTTCAGGTGCCAAGAATCGGGGATTCCCCATAATTTCTGTATTAACTCCGTCAACTGTAACATTATCCACCCCAGTAATTTTTACGTCTCCATTGATGGGATTCACAAAGATACAATCATCTGAAATATTATGATACACAAGCCCCATATTGTGCAAACAATGAAATGCAGATACGATATTAATACAGATATCAGTTGCTATCTGAAATGATTTTATAAGTTTTTTACTTAAAAACACAATATCTCTTAATACATAATATCCTTCTGGTCTTAAATCCATCAAATAGCCAAATGAATCTTCAATTTTCTCTGTTACTGCTTCGGGCCACATAAAAGCTTTTGCCGGGGATTCTATTTTTGAAATGTTTATCAAATTTTCATAAAATCCATCAGTTTGCTTGAAAAAAGAATCCTTATACCATTTCAGCGCCTTAATCTGATCTTCATATTCAACACGGTAGACACAACTCTGTCCGCCCTCAGCTATTATATCAAGTATTTTTATATCCAATCCTTCAATGGTTTTTATTATCTCATTACAACTAAACCTTTTCACTTTAAGCACCTCTCAATTGTCTTTACCAAGAAACATTTTGTTTACAAGATTAATTTTATCCTTATTAATCAACGTTCCATCCTGCCAGCTTTTCAAATCTAAAGCGACATCTAATGCTTTTTTTATTGCGGGATAAATCAAATCATCTTTTATGCAAATGATTGAATCTAATCCAAGATTATTCGAAAGATTATTCGAGACTTCATTAACATTACCATCATCTGAATAAGCAATTCCAATCTTTCGGCTGCTATTAAAAAAGTGATTGTTTTTCAGTCTGCTTAATCCATAAGTAAAGCTATCATAATCAAAATCAGAGCATGTCATTGATGTGATCCAAATTATTATCGGATAAAAAAAGCCACTATCCATACCAAACAACAAATTATTCTTGTTAAGGTTTTTTTCTAACTCAATCATCGCTGTTCCCATATAGCTTGCTCCACCACATTGAACATCAATCCATTCAAAGTCCTCTGATGATATCATTTGCTGCTCAGGTATCCATTGAGTTTTAACATTATACAAAAGAACGGATACATTGGCACTATAATCTGAATCATTAAACAATTCATTTATATATCGTATTGCCTTATCCATAGCCTCATTAAGATAACCACATTTACTTCCCACCATACTGCCGGAAGTATTAATAACAAAAACAATTGGCTGGACTATTTTTGCTAAAAACGTTTCGTTCATATTTGGCATTTTAAAACTCCCCATTAACTGTTATTCCTTAAAATAAGATAGAAAAGATACAAACTCCTAAACCTTTTCTTCAGTTATTAGCTGATTAATATGTTTTTCCCTTTTGATTAGCTTTCGATGGCATTGATATATACTCTAAATCCGTCATAGATTGTATACAGTACTGCAATTACATTCACAAAATTATTGCTTATTGTCCTAATCATCAAGTCAAGCATTTTTTGAGAGGATTCTGGTGGCTTAGATAAAAGAGGAATAGTATTCAATCCAAAATCACGAGAGATATTAAGGCTCAAAGATTTTTGCATATATACATTTTGAGATTCATCTGACACATATTTTTTTCCAACACCAGACTTTTCATTAAAATTTCCGAACACCATCTGTTGAATACAAATTGCTTGTCCAGCGGAAAAAGGTATTTTATTATCTCTTCTGTATATTCTAGCTCTAGGAGAATCCCACATTTTATATGCAGCGTCTATAGCAAGGAACAGCTGATCATAAGGTTCCTGCGGAAACTCATCGAATGTCCATTCTTTATATTTCTTTATCAAAAGATGTACAATTGATTTATAGTCATCTGCATTTGGTATTACACTTTGATTATTTAAACCACTTTCGGTTAACCCTTTAGTCTTCTGCCAATACTCACTAATTGCTTCCTCAATGTATTTCTTTGGAATTTCTAATACTTGATCCATAAATCTAACTATAAACTGACAATATGTAGACCAAGCCCACTCTTTTCCCATATAATCAGCAAACTGCTCTGTTACCTTTTCATTAAAACCTATGCAAATCACATCATCTATAAGTCCCGGCATCTTAACGGTTGGGCTCACGCATAATGAGAGTATCAGAGGATTTAATTCATCTCCATATCTCTTGCCGGTTATTTCTTCCAACTTAAGAATTTCGCTTTTAACTTCTGCTTTTAATTCATCTCCTAACTTGCTCATATTTTCATAATAGTTCGTGTTTTCTTTTGAATTGATTATAATACCTTGAGGAACTGGTATCCCCATTTTTGTTAATTTAGATAGATGTTGAGCTTTTACTCCGGTTAACTCAACATCTAATTCAGCAGCAGCTAGAAAATCAAACACTCTTTTATATCCTACATTATTTGATTTCCCCTGAATATGGTCTTGTTCCTTAGTAATCTCTGTCTCACTCTCTGGTTCATTCTGTCCTTCAACTTGATTATATACGATTACTTCATCAGAGTCCCACTTAAGCGCTACTGTTATCCAACCTACCACATTACTAGCATATTCCTTGCTCATAAAGCACTCATCCATAAGAATGCTTGTTGCTTTTTTTATAACGATTTCTCTTGAAGCTTTTGATGAATTGCCAGTTAACAGAATACTAATAAAGTCAGTACCACAACAATTCTTTAATAATCTATATTCTTTAGTTAAGAATGGGGCATAGTCACTGAAATAAGACAGCAATAACCTTTTGTCCTTTAAAACATCAACACCATATTCATCTACAATAAAGCACAATATCTCTTCCGGCTTTTTCCTTTCAAATTGAACAAGGCTTTCGCCACAAAATGGACATACTAGTATTGATCTAGAACTATTCCATTCACTATTACATTTTTCACACTTCATTTATACTGCTCCTTATGTATTAAATAACCCACTAAACATTATTTTTTGTTGCATTTATTTGTTGCATTTATTTGTTGCATTTTTTCCTTAAGTAATCAAAACCAAAATTTTTTAAGTTCTTCTGCAGCTGAATCATCACCTTTAGCTACTGCTTTTCTTAGTAAATCTTTTGCCTTATTTTTATCTTTTTTCACTCCAATACCGTTTTTATATAGTATTGCGAGTGCTCTTGCTGCTTCAAAACAGCCAGATTCATATGATTCTTTTATGCATTTAAACGCTTCATCCGGTTTGTTAAGCACAAATGCGTTTATCAGTCCTAACCGACACAATGCATATATCGAATCTTTACGAGCAGCTTTTATATAATAATCAATAGCTTTTTGAACATCGGTATTTACTTCCCATCCATTTTCCATTATTGTTCCCAAAAGGGAATATACTTTCCCATCATCAAGTTTATCTGCAAAATCTGATAATGCCCAAACTAAAAAGCTGGGCTCATTATCAAATTTTTCTAAAATCATTTTCTTTACAGAGTCTCTTAGCTCATCTGAAAACTTTCTAATCACAGTATTATCTTCATTGTGTATAAAATAATCAGGGTGAGTTAAATCCACAAAATATATCCGTGTGAGTAAATACAGCCCTTCATTAATCCCTAATACACTTGCTTTATCGTAAAGTGTAATAGCGTATTCTATCATATTATCATCGCCGTATTGATACACTAAATCTGCCATTTTAATCATTGTCCATTTCACATCTTCTGAGTCACTAGAAGATATTAAATGGCTAGCTTTTGAAAGGTACTGCGTTGCTTTGTTTCTGTCTTTTCCCACCCCTATACCTGTAAAAAACATTTCCGACACTTTAATTGTTGATAGAATATTGTCGTGATTAGCTGAAGAAAAATACCATTTAAACGCCTCGTGTTCATCTTTTTTAAAATGGAAACCAGTTTCATAAGCAGTTCCCATTACTCGTTCAGCTTCATCATATCCATTGTCGGCTGCCTTTTGATACCAATAAAAGCACTTATCTTCATCGTAGAATTCATCTTCAAAATAACGTTGAGCTAATACATATTGTGCAGCTGCGAACCCATTATTAGCAGCCTTAGTTAAATAATAGAATCCTATATCGGTATCATAAAGCTCAAAGTTATTATTAAAGTACCAAAAAGAGATCATATATTGCGCTCTCTCGTTTCCTAAATCAGCTGCTCTTTTGATATATTGAAACGCTTTGCTTTTATCTGGTTCTATCCCTTCTCCCAGATAATATATATATCCTAATCTCATAAGAGCGTTTATATTATCATGTTCAGCTGCTTTCTCATACCATTCACGAGCTTTAACATAATCACGTTTTATGCCTCTTCCAAAATAAAGCATATCCCCAACAAAATTCTGAGATAAGAAGTGTCCTCTTTCTGCAGCAAATAAAAAGTGCTTATATGCTAGTGAATAATCTTTATCTATTCCCATTCCGTAATAGAAAATCTTTCCTAGTTCATAATGACATCTCTTATTACTAGTATGAGAAATAGAAGAAAGCATTTCAAAGCCAATTCTCTCTTGCTTTTCAACCGGATTTCCATACAAATAACACTTGGCTACTTCTACTTTCGCTGCAACATGTCCTTGAACGCTTGATTTTTCTAACCATTTTAACCCTTCGTTTGGATTCTTTTCACCAAGCGTTCCATACATTAAGTCAAATCCTAAAAAGTATTGTGCATCGCTATCTCCATATTCACACATCAATACTAAGTTTTTCTTATTTGCAACATATATTTCTTTTGCCTTTATTTCATTTTTTTCACATCCTTTTCCCATTCGATACATGTCCGCAATCCACGCTTTTGCTAAAGGACAGTTTTCTGCATCTGCATTATATTTGAAAATACTACGTGCTTTATCATAATTAACATCGCACCCTTTACCAAAATAATACATTTGCGCTAGTTTTGTTCCCGCTAAAGTATTTCCGTTATTATACGCTTTCTCAAATCGTTCTAGAGCATCCTTAAAATCCTCTTGTACACAAGAACGCATTCCTAATTGATATTCAATATTCTCAGATTCATACTCGTATTTTTCTTTACAGAAGCCAAATTTAAGACGAGTAAATTTATTCTTTCTCTCAGTATTATTTACAGTTGTCGATTGAAAATCATTTTCAATGTGTTCCAACTCTGATATTTCAGCTTTTTCAATTTTTCTTTGTTTAGTTAGAGATTGGGCTTTTGTTGAAGAGAGCTCCCATTTTAGCGCTATGGTAATCCAATTAACCACATTGCTGGCATACTCCTCACTCATAAAGCATTCATCCATAAGCAACCTAAGAGCTTTTTTTATGGCTATCTCTTTTGACTCGTTTGATGAAGAATCACTGGACAAAAGAACACTAATGAAATCTGTGCTACAGCAGTTCTTTAGTAGTTTGTATTCTTTATTCAAGTGCGGGGCGAAGTCGCTGAAATATGATAACAATAGTTTTTTCTTCCGAAATACATCAATTCCATATTCTTTCATTATATAGCTCAATATTTCTTCAGGCTTTTTTATTTCTGATTGAACAAGACTCTCACCGCAAAACGGACATACTTGTATTGGTTTTGAACTATTCCATTCACTTTTGCATTTTTCACACTTCATTTTTTCTCCTATCCATTTAACGCTTGATACCGGTACCTTTTGATTTCCCGTGAGTAGTAGAAGCACTTGTTTTACTCGAAGATTCAGTATTACTCTTTATACTTGATTTAAAGCTATCAATTTTTTGATTTGCATTGTCATTGCTTTTGCTGGATTGCTTAATTGTTTTTGATAATTTCGTATTTAGGTCGTATAGAGGAGCTTTTGGATGTTGATTACCCCTAAAACCATTCATTTCTTTTGTTTTGGGATCGTAGTAACCGTTTGTTTTATTATGATAGCTTCCTCGATGAGCACCGTATAAATGCTCTTTTTCGGTCAAAAACTGAATATTCTTAGAATCACCAGCAAACTTAGGGTATGTACTGACAGATTTCATGTGATGCCCATCATATCCAGAAACAGAACCACGACGTATCAATTCTTTCTTTTCTAAATTTGTCCATTGACGAGTGCCTTTACCTTCTAAAACTCGTTGCCTTTCTTCTTTCCAAGCCTGACGAACCGCTTTTTGTCTTTCCGCAGTCAGTTGTTTCTTTTGCTTAGGTGTTAATGTGCTATTGCTCATTCTGCTCACCATTTATTTCCACAATATATCCTTTAATCAATTCATCTAACCAAAATTTTAAATTACTCCATTGATCAAACAATTCATTATTCTCATGATCCCACTGAATAATACACTCTGGTTTCTCCATTTGAATGCACAAATAATCACCAAAGTTATATTTGCCAAAGATTAGATACTCTTCAGGAATACTCATTGATTTTTTTATAACTTGATTTGCTTTTATCACATCATTTTCGCAATCAATACCATAGATAATAGTACCAGGAATAAATATTTCTCCACCGTTAAAAAGACTAATCAACTCTCGATAACTTTCGGGTAATTCAATATTATTTTCCTTTTGGTATTTCTGAATATCTTCTTTTGAATACGGTGGCATTAATTCGCTATTTCCAATCGACCTTACCTGATTTATCAAATTCTTCATAATTAACATAATAATCACCTTGAATTTAAAATTTATCCCCAGTCACAGTAAACCTTTCTGTGGCTGTTACTATATTTTCCATTGATGTTCCGCACCAGTGGCAAGGTAAGTTTTCTTCACCATTCCAACATGTCAACTTTTGGCATGTACCACACTGAACAAAACTTTTTGATCCACAATAAGGACAACCTGGGTATTCTTCTGTTGCAAAAAGATTACCCACAACCTTGTTGGTATCATATCCTTCATTTTTTGCGTGCCTAGCGTTTATCTTAAACGCCCAAGTTCTATACCAGTCTCCATCTTTCATCTTTTGGACTCTAACACCAAAAGCCTTTTTTTCTTTGTTGCACCTAATTAATATAATATTTGCTTCCATTTTCTTTCCTCCAGTATTTATTACCATTCATCATCGTCCCAACGAGGAGTTTCATCCTGTTTGGAAACTTTTATTAACCAGATATTATCCTTATCGGAAACATAATCTCCGTCTTTTAAGTAAGCTTTAATAAAATTGGCAGTACAGCTCAAAAAAACATCTTCTAAACCCTCGTTTATAAATGTTATCTTTCTATCATTAATGGAGCATCGTAATGATGCAATAAATGTTTGCTTAATGCAAAAACACTCTAATTCATCAAACAAAAAGGTTCTAGCGCTTTGTCTTTTAATACAATAGCTAATACTGATTTTTTCATCGAGTTTGTTGTTTATCAAAACTGAATGATTCGTTTTTGATAATTCAAAAGCAATAGTAAGGGCTTTATCAGGGGAAGAAGGTCGTATTTGACACAAACAAATGTTTTCTTTATCTAATAAAACCAGTTTATTGTTATCACGAGTCATAATTTCAAATACTGAACTATAATCCTCTTCTGATTCTACTTCTAATCCCAATGGTATATCAATTGGAGAAATTATCTGTTCAAATGCGTCTAATCCATATGGACTAATAATTGCTTCGGTTGTTCTAGTGAATTTTTCTAAATAAGACATATTATTGTCTTTTTCAATAGGAATGGCTATTCTTAATGAATTATTAAACAGGGAGTTTTTATACAGGTTTTCTATTGCGGTATAAACACCCTTATTTTGTGATGTTGCTGAAAGTAAAGTAATTATTGGTTTATAATATCCATACTTTCCAAAGTATCCTTCAAAATATTCTTTTACTAATACTGAATCACATAAATATTCTAATGAATTACACATATCAAAGCAAAAATCTGATTCTAATTCAGTATAATAAAAATCCTCTATGTTAATAAAACCACTTGTAACGTTTTGCACTTTCCTTAAAGCTGATATTATCAATACTGCAATATTATAATCCTTATGTTTCTCCGAAACATCTGATAAAATCTCACCAATAGAATACATAACTTCATTAATGGTTGCAAGAGATTCTCCATTCATTTCATTTGAATTATCAACTATGAAAATAAATGGCAGCGTTTTTTTGAATGTTTTTTCATTCGACATATAATTACCTCTTTATCAATTCTTATTATTTCTTTTCCACAAAACGGACAGTATTTTTCTTTTCTATTATTTGAAGCTATTAGTTTCCATTCTTCTTTACAAGCAACACACCGCATAAATAACCCTATAAATAAAATCCATTTTTTCTAAAACAACTAAATTTGTGATTAATAGCAAGAGCTCCACAGTCTTTCGACTGTCGGAGCTCCATGTTCGTTTTAATGCATTGAATTAATCTGTTGCGCTTTTTAATGCGTTCAACTTTTCGACTGTTTCTTGTCTTTTTCTCTTATAATCTTCGTACTTGTCTATATAAGGGAAATATTGGGATTCAATCTTTTCCTTGCTTTCTTCTACGATAACAAGTTCATTCTCTGCATCGGCTAATTCGAGATGAAGCTGCGCCAGCTTATCTTTTAATTGAGATAGGTTATCTGCAGAACCAGATAGTAGCTTTATCAAGTCAACAGCCATACTTGGAAGTCCATTAAATTGATCAGCGTGTTCATCCATTTTTTTCTGCTGAACCTGTATTTCGTTTGCAATGTCGTTGCATTGCTTTTTTAACAATTCGACCTTAGATTTAGCTTTTTCATATTCAGAACAAATCTTGGTATATTTATTCTTCAAATATTCGAACTTACCACCGTTTTCAATAGAGTTAATTCTATCAGTATATATTGCTATTTCATCCTCTATGTCTACTAACTTGTTCAATTCTGAAAAATCATCTAAGAAACACTTCGTTCTTTCAATATCAACAATACCACATACAGTTACATCATCTGCACTTCCGTTCTCACTTAAACGGCTCAACTCTGTTGATAGATAATTTTCTAATTCTTCAATACCGTTTTCACATGCATATTTAAGTAATTCTCGATAATAGGCGTGCATTTTTTCCATAGACATAGGAAAACTATCTTCCACTCCATCGCTACCCGCTACACAAGCAATTACCGGATTCTCGTCCAAATCAATAATATAATAGCGACAACTCTGAGCTGCATCTGGATCACAGAGAGATGTTGTAGCGTTTGCTAGACATCTATCATCCCAAGGTATGGGTTGTGATACATTTCCTTTGCAATCAAACACATCGCATCTTCCATCACCTTGCTGTAACAGTAATAAATATCTCTCCGTTAATAGAGCTGATATTAATGTAGTGCCATAAGCTTTTTCAATCATCTTTCCCTTAATAAAATTGGGAGAATATAAGGGGGCATTTGAAAGTTCTTCCGCTGAAAACGGATTGTTTTCAAAGTCTTGATATACTTTCTCCGTCCACTTGCTTACAATACTATTGATTAAATGTGCAATTATCTTATTTGATTCGTGCTTATCGTTGAGCAAAAGGTCATCCCAGTTCTGCTGTTGAATCTCTTTGGAAAATGTTTCGAGTTCATCACAAACGACTTCGCAAATATACTGAGAACCTAAAGAACTTCTTATGCAATTAGAATCGCCGTGACCATCGGCAACAGCAAAAATCTTTGCTGTGCCGAGATCGCGCTTCATACCATAATCCTCACAAGGAATGTCTTTTTTTATATGACTGTAACCTCTAACTCGGTTATAGAAAACATCATATGACAAGGAAATCTCTCCTCTCTAAATCCGAGTTTAGTTTAATTCCAATCGTCATTATCGGCTCCCCAGCCATTGTCACCATCATCTCCACCAAATCCATCGTCTCCACCAAAATCATCACCAGAATCGCCAATAATAACGGGATCATTCTCGTCGCCTTTTTCAAGCTCTTTAACCGCTGTTTCAGCAATTTCGTCGCCCTTTGCATCTCCAGCGACACGAGATTGTCCAGCTAACAGTGAGGCTGATACAGATACCGCTACAATCAAATCCTTTAATTGTTCGGTATCATTAGTGCTAATTACTGCTTCTGAGTTGCCAACTAGTTCTTTCAAAACTTCCACATCGGCATCATCGCCAATTGCTATAGCAACTTTTCTAGAATCTTTGAACCATCTGTTGTTTTCGGTAACTGACTTTAACTCTTTCTTCCAGTTATCGGTGGGACCACCATCGCTCATAAAAATAATAACAGGAAGGCTAAATCCGGTCTCACTAACCAAAAAGGCACTGCGGCTTAGTTTTGAACCAAGCTCTTTCAATGCTTCTCCCAAGTCAGTTACTCCACCAGCGGTTGCATCATTCCAATAAAAATCTTCCAAAGCAACAAGTCCGCCTTTTGTTATCCATTTTGCTCCTGAAGAAAACTCCAAAGCAGCAATTTTAATCTCAGATTCGGGTAAATCGCTTGCTTTCTCACGAAGAACCTCTTCGCAGTCATGCATCGCTTCGTTTACTGCTGAAATACGATCTCCGGACATACTGCCAGAAGTGTCAATTGCATAAATGATTGGTAAAACCTTCTTAATTTTTTCTGTTCCTTGTGCAGGCATATTTTTATCCTCCTTAATTTAACTCAATTTTTTTATCAAACGCTTCAATTATAATACCACTCTTGAATGGAACAACACCTTTTGCTGGAACTTGATTAACTTTTCCGCTTGGCGTAGTTGCTTGAATAATATCTGGAAGCATATTTTTATAACCCAAAACGCTTGGATTATCTGGCTTTGATACAATCAATCCGACAGGTGTCAACGCGTCATCAGCATTACACATTCCCAATTGACATCTATAGATTCTAGAACCCTTTACTGCTGTTACAGTATATTGTGGGAGTTTGATAGAATGCTTAATTACAACGGGCTTTCCGCAATTATCACATTTAGTTGTTGTTGCGTTTTGCACAAATACCTCGTTTCCACAAGAACACCTTACTATATCGCTTCTAAATCTAGTTAATACTTTAACCCAATCCAGTTCTCTTAAGCGTCTGTTTGGATCTTTTAGCGCTTCTTGACTAAACGCTTTAACAAATTCATCTTTCAAATATTTGGGCATACAGTTCCAAATATCTATAACCCAACCTTGCAGTTTCCTATCCGGACGATTAGAAGAGTTGTTAGGATCAAAAATAAATAAAGGATCTGATCCATATAATTTATCCTGAATCTTGTCAGTTAATACAGTTGAATCAACCCATCTCTTTCCTTCTAACGGATTGTTTGTAAAAAGAATTAAAAAAAGAATAGCAGCTAACGAATATCTATCAGACTGTTTATTAGGAAGTACTTTTCCTTTTCCAACAACTATTTCAGGAGCCATATATCCAGCCTTTCCTAAAATACCTGTTGTTGTACCATCTGGAGCCACATTATCATTGTCACAGATCAATACATCACCATTTTTAGGGTTAATGAAAAAGTTTCCGTCATTCAAGTCCTGATAACTATATCCATTATTATGTAGAATTCTAAACGCAGAAACAATTCGAATGCAAACCTCTGTAGCTGCTTTAAATGAACCTAAGTTGTACTTCTTAGAACCAAGTATTTTACTTAATTCGTAATAACCTTCTGGTCTTAGATCCATCAGATATCCAAACGAACCTTCCGTTCTCTCTGTTACAGCTTCGGGCCACAAAAAAGCCTTATCAGGAGATCCCTTATCTGCATTTCTTTTCAGATTGTCATAAAACGCATCCGGATTTCGCAATGATGACGGCTTATACCATTTAAGCGCTTTCTTTTTTCCGCCGTACTCGACAAGGTATACATAACCTTGTCCACCTTCACCAATGTTTTTGATGATTTTAATCTGTGCTCCGAAATTGGTCTTTAAAACCTTTCCCGGTTCAAATTGTGCCATTACCATACCACTCCTTTGATTGTTATTTTGGCAATTTATCAAACATAGATTGTTTTATAAAACTAATTTAGACTATAAATGAGCATTTAAACAATCACACAAAAGTGTGAAAGAGTTTATTATCTGCGTTCCTATAAAAATACACTTCACCATTAACCATTCTGTTTATCTGCTCAGGCTTTACAATGTATTCTCTTTTGATATTATAGTTAGTTGTTGTAGTATTGTTCTTGCCGGGGAACAAGGAGAAGGGGCTGTGTCGCATTGAACCTTTTGAATAAGATGTAGACGCTTCTTCTTTATTATAATACCCAATTGTTTCTGCCCACTTAGAACTTGTTGCACCAGAAGAATGACTAAGAATAATAATATTATCGCTATTACCGACAAGTGTACTAAACACTTTATCGTCGCCTTCACAACTTGAAAGTATATCATCACCAGATGCCACAAGTTTGCATCTGGTGGATTTTTCGACAAAGCACTTTTTTAATACTTCCGTACTTGAACACGACAGATTATCAGTTATTAATGCAAGCTCTTTTCCTTTTCTTAGCTCATTTCTCACTTGAACTAAAAGCATTCCAATTAAAAGCGCATTAGCATTTGAGGAAATATTAATGACTATTACTTTATTGTTATTTACTGCTTTAACTATGTTTTTGCGCAATTTGGGATTTCTTGCTAATAAAGGTTCGGCTTGATCATATAAGTCACTAATCAAAGACTCAACCTTAAACTGCTCCGACTGTCCCATCATAAGTTTAGACTTAATAGCTTGACCTTGTGTATCGGTGATCTTTCCATTATTAATCAAATCATCGATAAAATCGAAAAGCTGTCCATGCGGACATTTATAGAACATTCTAAGAGTTGGTTGAAGTTTTTTAACACGAAGATAGTCACACATACCCTCTATGTAGTATCTTGCATTATTCTTTATATCATAATCTGCAGTTGCAGTTTCAACCAAAAGCTTGGTTATTTCTTTAGTACTGCAATTTAAGAAAGGTTCAAGTTGAGGTGAATTAGTATCTATAAAAGCAACACTATTTGCAGTTATTTTTGATGCCAAAGTGCTTTTCAGATAATCATTATTTTCATGGATTACGACTGTCGGGATTCCTTGACTATGAGTTTTAATAATTAATTCCGAAAGCCATTGACTTCTTTCCCTTATGTTGCCTCCAGAAATAAGAGTATTATTAATTGAGCTGCCAGAATTTATCAGCTCATCAACTGAATTATGTTTTTGTTCAATCACTCCCCGATTTATTCTATCAATTTTCTTTCTCGTGTTCTTGTTAATCAATGAAATAATACCATTTATTATTTTTGCAAAACCATTCCAGATTAATGCAAAAAAGCTGAATATCATTTTCATTATTAAAAGAAACCAGCCCATACTAATTATATCCTTTCAAAGACAAAATTACTTATACATTTCAAAATAGAACTTAAAAGGCTTTTGAAAAGGCAAACCCACTATTGCTTCTCCGACTTTTAAATTGATTAAATCCCAATCTTCCACAGTATATCCTTCTCGTCTATACTCTATATATTTGTTATCTAATCCTCTATATTGCTCTAAAACGATGTTTTTTCCAAACAAATCTCTTACAAAATTTCTGGTTGTAGTGTCGTTTGCTCTGAATGCATATATTGACGAGAAACCAGCAGCGATATTTCTCCCTTTTTCGAGTTTATAGATTTCATACAGTTGTTCTATACTCTGAAGGCCCGCAAATATTTTTACCCCAAGGCTCCTGCCAAAATTCACTCCATCATCAATGTGTTCGAGTCGTGGAAGCAACTTAAACTCATCGCAAAACAAATACACATTTCCTTCAGTTTTTGTTCTTCCCAGAGCTTCTTTCAGTGCAAGATCAAATAGGAGAGAATAGATCGGTGTCAAAACACTACCTATTGATAAATCATATTCGATAAATAATGTCCTACCGCCTTTTTTTCTCACAAAATCTCTTATCGAAAACATCCCATGACCAGAAAAAACTCCAATGAATAAATCACGGATAACTGAATATAATTCAGATAAAACACCTTGTGTTTGCTGTCCTTCCTCTTCAATATAGGATATTACAGAAGTGAATTCGGGAAAATGACTTAATGTGGTAACTATTTCGCTAGAATCATGACCGTTTAAATACTCTAAAAGTTTATCGTTATAAAAATATTCGCTAGCTATCGAACTTTTCGCACAAGAAGGATTATCCATTTTTGCGCCTTTAATGAAAGATGTAATAATGGCTGCTAAAAGATCTCTTGCTGCGTTTGGGAAAAAAGCATTGCTAGAATTCTTTTCTGTTCTTTCCTTAAAGAATGATTTACATATTTCTTGAGTATTTATATTAAATCTATCTTCGTCCCAACCATCAGCCAAGATTTCTCGAAAAATATTCCATCGAACAGATTTGGAGATATATTGAGGCGAGTTTCCAATTACTAAGTCACCGTTCCGGGCGAACTTATTATAAAAATCGCCCTTACTATCAAATATAATCATAACGTCATTAGATGTCATTCTGCTCTTGATTTGATTAATAAAATGGTAAAATAACGTTGTTTTTCCACACCCAGTTCCACCGATTAGCATAGAGTGTTTACTTAAAACATCTTGATTTAAAAGAAACGATGCTCTTTGATCATTATGCTCTCCATTTAGTTTAACCAAGCCATTAGAAACTACTGGGGGTTTATTTTGATTTAGTATTGATCCATACAGCAATGTCTTTGTTGCCATAGTTTATCCCAATCCTTTATCTTGTTTGACCGCCTTTTGTTCTTCCGGCGTTTCCTTTTTGTCCCGGTGTAGGCGCATTTGTTTTTTTTGCTCCGTTGTTTTTCACTTTCGGATGTTGATAATTTTTAACTTTTAAACTCTCTTTAAAACTGTTTACATTATTGTTTGCCATAACCATATCTCCTTTATCTATTGAATTTTATAAATCCTTTACTTTCGCTTTGTTGATTGAAGTTAATAAATAACAAAGCAAATAACAATTTACACATTTCATTTTTTCTATCAAATTCTATTAACCAAAGTTTTTTTTCATTATAAGAAATCATTTTATGAAAAAGTTGTATTCTTTCTGTTTTTTTAGCTTTGTACTTTCCCCTTAAAGATCTAACATTAAATATTGTTCTTGTTTTTTTCTCAGAAAGCAAACAAATTATTTGATGTATCTGTGGAATACTAATCATATGATTCTTAACACAAGAAAATATTATATTTCTTACATTAATAAAATCATCTTCTGGAATACTATAATGCAGCTTATCAATTTCACCTATTAATTTTCTTTCTGTAATTGGGTCAAGTCTAATATAGTTTTTCATACTAAAAATTCACTTTTAAGATTACACAGTTTATCGATTTTACATATACAACTGAATATAAAGGAATCTTGATGGATTCTTGTTTAATTATTAAGCTTATTTCTTGTAAAACCTCGCTAGTTGAGTTATAGTTTTGAGTTACATCAAAAATTGATAGTTTCCTTTTTTCTTTGGATATTCTCTTTAGATTAACTTTAAGGTCGTTTTGATTCTTAATCTGTATTATCTTTCTTTCGTTGACTCCTTTATTAATACAATCTGGATATGGAGCTTTATTCCAAAAGTGATCTCGTGCGATAAAACCATCTGATACATTATAATAAATAACAGATTTAACCAAACTATAAGTATTACAATCCCATGTCGAATCCACATGATATATACCATTTGGACGTTTTATGATATTCCAAGCATGGCGTTCTCTGTTGCCTGTTGATTGGTTAATTGCAAACCCACTAACAATAATACAAGGTATTTCAAATTCATCACACAACAATTTCATCGCTTTTGAATAGCCTTCACAAACTGCTTTACCTAATACTAAAGCACCATAAACATTATATAAATCTTCTTGTTCGAATTGATATGAATATTCAACATGAGTCAAGATATACTTGTAAACGAAAACTTCTCTATCTATGTTTGGTTTATAATGCGTTCTAATCTCCTTTATCTTACTAAATATTTCTTGTTTTTTTGTTTCTATTTGTGAGCGTGAAAACAAAAACTTACATGAACAAATTGTATTGAAGGATGTAATCGAAAAAGATATTTTTGACATATCAATATAAAATAATTCCGGATTATCTTTCAATATACCCTCGATTATTCTCTGAAAATCCAGGTCTTGATATGAGCCTATTATAGTACATGTATCTTTATAAGATAACCAGTTTTGGAGTAAGGCATTATAAACCCTTTGTTCTCTCTTATTTAGTGTAGAAAAGAAATATTTTGTAAATACCTTAAAATGCACACTAACATCCCTTTAATCTATTATCTAGTCTTTTTGTATCTATCGATTGTGAATAACGATTCACGAATAATTTATAAAATCCCATTAGAAATTATACCAAATAGCACGAATAGTGTCAATTGCACTACGAATTTATTGTGGATTATGCTACAACATGTGTGCTCCTATTTGTATAAAATAACGAACACGATTTAACTCATAAAAGCAAATACTTATTAACCGACAAACTCAAGGTCTATGAATCATAAAACAAGCTGCATAAATAGCACAGATAAGTTCAACCTTAGATTTTTAAACTCATATATGGGACTAGTTTTTATTGCTTAGTTTTCATAAAACCCTTACTTCTTTTTCTTGCTTTTCTGCATATTTTAATGCCTTAAAAGCACCGCCATAGTTTCTTTTTATATAACCAATTATAATATCACACTTATTTACTAACCATTGGTTTCTCTTGTTAATTGCTGCTTTATAATGTACTCCTGCTAACTCCGTTGGAATTATAACATCATCATAATACAAACCAGAATAATGGTTGTGGTTTTTATTTATCTCATTCGTCATATACGGCTTTACGCATATCAGCTTTATATTTGGATAGCGTTTCTTTGCTCTGCGAACAGCAGAAGAAAATAAACTATCAAATTCTCCCATTCCTCCTGTATAAAAATATACACATTCCTTTTCAATAGCTTGTTGAATCGCTTTATCAAGTCTTTCAGTTATATCCTCAAACACTTCTCTATGTCCAAATCCACAACACGCTTTACTCATACCCAACTCCGATTAGATATATTTTAGATATATTATATATTTATTTTTAACAGTATAACACATATTAGAATTAAAATAAAGTCATAATAAATATAAAGTGAGGTTTTATTATGGCTGTTAAGAGCTTATCCATTCGAATTGATGAAGAAATGTTAAACAAATTACATGTTGTGGCTGACTATGAAGGTCGTTCGGCTAATAGTCAAATTCTTATTTTGATTCGTGACAGTATAGAAAAATACGAAGAGAAACATGGAAAAATAGAAATATAAAATAGGGCTGTCAGCGACTTTTGCCACTAACAGCCCTATCCCCTATTCATTTCATTGTTTCGTACATTAATTTGACTCCAAGCTTGAATCCTATTGTAAACGCTTCGCATTCACCCAACGTGTTCCGCTCATTCTGATTAGCCTTTAATTTTTCGAATATCTCGGTTTGCTTATCTGTTAACGTTTCTTTGAGTTGATCTTCATGCTGAATAATACATTGCGTGAGTTTATCATACTCACTGTCCTTATGGACTACTCTATCACTCATAGCAACAGTTCCATACCATAAGCTTTCAATTAGTGTCATTGTAGCACCGCCTTTCAAGCACAACAGTATATCACAAGAAATTCAAAAAGCCAGACCAAAGCTAAATGTTTTTCAACTTGTAAAGCAGGCTACTGTTCTCTCCGTTATAGCGATAACGCTGCTCGGTTTCAATTAGCTTTGCTTTACGCAAATCCTTAACCGCTCTGCGCACTGTAGCCGCTGACAATTTCGTGTCGGCGGCTATTCTATTTACTGAGGGCCAGCATACTCCATTCTTGTTTGCTCTGTCCTTGAGATAGATATAAACAACAAAAGCACGGTGAGGTAAATCCATTCTGTAGATGGGATCAAGTCTGCCTATTTTTGCTCACCACCATTCCGATAAACTCTCGGCTGCATTGGTCGAGTCTGAGGCTTTTGAGCTTTCTGCTGCTCCATTACGCGCTTATTTCCGTTGCTTGATTTTGAGTCATCTTTTTTATCAGACTTCTTTTTTGAGGCAGGCGGTTTCATCTCTTTGTTCTCAGCAGGATGACTTGCCTGTTCGAATGGTACGTCTTTATTCGCTCTTGTCGCTTTTAGGTTACCTCCTGATGTTTTGTCATCAGATTTATCTTTCGCTGCCGTTAATAAATCCAGACGATATTTCTTAATTATAGCATCTGTGAGTTCCTTCTTTTTAGCATAATGCACCTCACGGTTTCCGTGTTCCTCTATTGAGAACGGAGTCTCGAAACTGATTCCCCATTTGAAGAACAGCTTTAGCTTAACCTTCATTGGATGCTCTGCTGTTTTCATCACTACAAAAGTTCCTTTAGGAAGGTTCTTGAGTTCGTCTGATGTCATTAAAGGACGTTCAATCATCTGTACTGATTGCGAGGGGTTATCCTTACTCCTGCTGACAGACCCCGACATTACTGTTCTGGAACCAAGGGCTTTTGAGAGTATTTCTGCAGAGGTACTGTTCGGAGCGAAACCACCGAAAATTGTGAGCTGAGTATTATCGATAATGACATCCGCACCCTCTTTTCCGTAGTTCTTTTCAAGCTGTGCAAAGGACTGAATAATGGGAACTATCTGTAACCTTCGGGATCGGGATGCGGAAAACATCATCTCTGCCGATTCAATCTTCGGCAGAGTGCCAAACTCATCGCAGTAGAACACACAGCGATTCTTGAGCTTGCCGCCGTTCTCATCCGCTACAGCGAGTATCTCTCGGTAGAGCTGTTGGATAATCAGCGACACCATAAAGAATTTACCGGGATCTTCCTCTGGCATAACAATGAAGATGGCTGACTTCTCATTACAGAATTTCTCTGCGTCAATCTCCGTATCAAAACAGAGAAGCTGCTCTAACTCTGAGTCCAGAAAAGCGCTTAGTCTGGAAAGTGCGGTTGACATTACCGATACCATCGTATCTTCTGCTGTTGTCAGCGCGGCACCGGCAAACCACTTTGCCTTATGATTTTCGGGAAGTAAATCCATAACTTGCTGAAACTGATTCTTGCCTTTCTTGTTAGATGGAGCCAGTAATTCTTGAATAATCTTGTATACGGAAACGATGTGTCTTTCGCTTGGCTTACAGAATTCCGCTACGAGCAGGATTGTCGCTGTGAGTAAACCCTCGGCTGAATCATAGAAGTATGCATTCTGTCCGTAAGAAGCAGAATCACCGCCCGACATAATAATTGTCTTGGCTATAATCTTGGCGTACTTCTCCGCTTTTGCCTTATACACAAGCTTCATCGGCTCTGTCTTAAACATATCCGTATACTTGTTAACAAGGTGAAGGAGATTGTTGCCATTGGAGCGAGTTGGATTTCTCAAATCAATTACGGAGATATTGTAGTCGTAATATTTTGAGGCAATTTCTCCATAGTTTCGTACTACATCTCCTTTCGTATCCGTACTGAGGAAAGACATTCCTGTGGCACACGCATATTCGATACACGGGTACAGCCAGAATGCTGTTTTACCGACACCCGCCGCACCAATCATCAGTGCGTGTACATCTCCTGTATCCACCATTGCTGTGGTAGTGCCTTTTTGAATCGGCTGTGGAATGTATTTCTTGTTCTTCTTTCTGCGGAATTGGTTTCTCAGCTTTCTGAGTCTGTACCACACTCTGCGGAGAAAGTTTGTAAAAATAATCAGCCTGCGATTTTTACAACCAACTACTATTCCCTGCTCCTTTGGTCTGGCTTTTGGATCTGTTCTCCACTTATCCGGCTCATAGTTAATGTGCGTATAGATTCTACGAATTTCTTTCTTCGTTGCCCACCGAGCCGTACCATGCTGTCCGTGACCGACTGTCTTGTCCTTAATGTTGTTAAGGTTATATCGGTTGGACAGCGACATTACCACAGCAAAGAAAAGAAACAATGCACCGACTGCTATAATCAGTGTGCCGACACCTGATGGTAACATAGCTGTCCACTCCTTTCATCATAATTTAACCATTCCTCGTTCCAGTCCTTGAAGTGCGGAGTGAGGATTTTGTATTGTATTCCCATTTCTTTCAGTTTTTCTGAAATTCTGCGATTTGCCTTGTGTCCGGCTTTATCGTTATCCATGCAAAGATAAACCATCTTGAGATTTGGATTATCTTTTAGGCATTGAAAAAGCACCCTGTCCGAAACTGAGCAGGATGCCGCATAGGTGTGATTGTACCAATTTTTCTTGTGCATGGATATAAACGAAAGCATATCTACGGGAGCCTCAAACAGAAAAATCTTGTCTGATTTCCCATTCCAGTGAAAGCTGTATTCGGGGATGCTTCCGGACACATTTCCCTTGAAGGAGCTACCTGACAGCGTTCCGCGCTTGTGGAAGTGTCGAGGCTTTCCTTTAGGATCGTATCCTACAAACACCGCATTGTGGTATTCTTTATCCTCATAAATCATCTTATTGTGAATGAAAGCATTGAGAACATCTCGGTCAATACAACGATTCAAAAGCAAGTAGGCATAAGTTCTTCTCATGTCCGAGTTTGGCTTGGGAGGTTTCAACTCCTTCGGCTTCTTATCAGCAGAAAAAGAATGAATGATTTGACCGCCGTTCTGATTGAGAAGGAAAGCAACCGCATCGGGATAGTCTTTGTTGTAATACCTTCTGATAAAGTCAATCGCATCACCGCCCTGCTGCTCGTACTGATTAAACCACACATTTCCTCTGACAGTCACCTTTTCGGATCCATCTCGCCACTCATATTCCGATCCTGACCGCTTGAGCTTCTCTCCCTGATTTCTGAGGAATTGCACGAGGTCTGTGTTTCTCGCTCGTTCTTTTTGCTCTTTTGTGAAATAATTAAAACTTGACATTACTTCTCCTATACATCAATCTTTTAGTCATAAGTTTGTCTTTCTATCTTTCTGTTGTAGTTATCTTACTTTGGGTTGTTATACCACTCCTATCATCATGACAGGACGGTCCTATCACCGAGTAGGTATAACTGCCCCTTGTTAGTAAGCTATATTTTTTAATGAAGTCCGAGACCGAACTTCTTATCGTCAATTTTCTGACGAGTTTTTCTCTCGGTTTTGATTCTTCCGCGCCGTCTGTTCTGCTCAATCTGATTTTGTATGATTCTGCTAAGATGGTGCAGGAGCGATAAAGAACACATCGCTGCGGACGGACTTCGTCCTTTGCTGTGGCTGTTCAAGAGTTGCAAAGCATAGGGATTGCCATTCTTGGCAGATTCAATCAAATATTCATAGGCAAGTTCCATATTCTTTTCAACGCCGTTGCCGTACAAATACAGCTTTCCGAGCTGATATTGGGCATAAGCATTTCCCTTTTCCGCTGCCGCTTTCAAATAGAATACCGCCTTGTCTGTATCCTGAATCTCGTTTAGATAAATCTTACCAAGCTGATAGGCTGCATACTCGTTGTCGACTTCAGAAGCTCTCTCAAAGTGATAAACGGCTCTATTAATATCTTGAGGTATTACATCTCCTTGATAGTAAAGCTTGCCGAGCAAGTATTCAGCATACTCGAAATTATCCGCTGAAAGTTCTTCAAGAAACTGTACCGCTATATCCGGGTATTGGGGAATATTCTCGCCGGACAGATATTCCTTTGCTAAAAAGTATTTGGCATACTGATTGCCGCTGTTCATTGCTCTGACCAACAAGTCAAAACCTTGTGAGACATTCTTCGGCAGATTTTCTCCTTTGAACAGTTCTTTGCCGAGAAAGTACATTGCTCTAACATTCTCGTTATCTACCGCTGTCCACAGATATTTCAAAGCTAAATCTGTATCAACGCCAATTATTTCATCTTGCAGATAGAGTTTCCCCAAGAGAAATTGAGCATAACTGTTGCCTGCGTGAGCTGCCTTTTCAAGATAATCAACAGCTTTGATAGGATTGTAGCCGTTGTAATCCTCACGCAGATATAGCTTGCCGAGACCGAACGCAGCATTGGTGTTCTTGAGCTTGTCTGCCATTTCAAAATACATTTTGGCTTTATCTAAGTCCACTTCCGTGCCGACTCCATTGAGATTCATTTGTCCGAGGCGGTAATAGAGCTTATCGTCAGCCATATTGTTTTCTATGGCAAGGAAACCGTTGTACGCCTTTCTGTACCACTCTTGAGCGGATGGCACATTCTTGGCAGTCCCGATTTCCTCGGTCAGCATTTGAGCAAGCTGATATTGCGCGTAGGCATTTCCTTTTTTCGCAGCGAAGGTATATAACTCAAACGCTTTTTGATAGTCTTGCTCGACTCCGTTACCATAGTAGTAGAGCGATGCCAAAGAATAAGCGGCGTACTGATTTCCTAAGTCAACTGATTTTTGAAACCATGAAGCCGCTTCAGTATAGTCCTGTTCCGTGCCGTAGCCCTGCTGATACATTTTACCGATTCGGTATTGCAGATACGCTGGCTTTTTCTCGCTTGGCAGTTTATCAAGAAATGCTTGGAGAGCTTTTGCAAAGTATTCCTCTGCCTTGTTCTCGTCCTTTTGTATGCCGAGACCATCCAAGTACATTTTGGCGAGGTCGTGCATAGCAAATCCGTTGCCTTTGTCCGCTTCAAACGAGAGTAACTCCATTGCTTTTTGAAAATCCGGCTTAACCTTCTTATTGCCATACAGATATTTTCGGGCGAGCTTGTATTCGTTAGTCCACCAACTCTTTTTGGCAAATGCTCTCTTGTCAAGTTCGTCAAAATCTAAAGATTCTGTATCAACAGCAGGCTCTTCTGCAACCATTTCTGATTCAACAACTGATTGCTCAACTCCTATATCAATCTTCTCATCGTAGAAATCTCCTTGTTTTATTCGAAGCGCCTCCTTGATTACATGGTTTTTTATTGTTTTAAATTCTTTGTTATCCACCAAAGGGATTCTATCGGGAAGTGTGTCAGTATATGTTCGCAGCACTTCTTCCCTCTGCTCATACCAAAGATTATACAACGCAGCGATTTTCTCGTTTTTAGAAAGTTCAATGACGATATTATCTACCATGTCCTTGACATCAGCCTTGAGGTAACCATACTGTTTTTTACCGCTAAGCTTAGAAAGTTTGTTGGAAAGCTGACGGAGTAATTCTTCTACTTTTGGATTGTCATAATCTCCGTTGTTAATTTGATTAACTATATCCTCTACAATCGTCTTGCTATCAGATCTAAGCTTGTTTCTGCTCTTCGTCTGTTTCTGATAGATAGATACCAAGTCCTGCGCAAAGATTTGCCTCGCAAAAACAGAACGCAGATTTTCAACTCCCTGTTCCGAAAGATATCCTTCATTGGGATTTGCAGAATATGCAATAAGGTGGATGTGAGGATGATAGGATTCATTATGAAACGCCGCATACCAACGCAGATTCTCAATATCGATTTTGAGATTACTTGCCAACGCTCCCGTCTGAGTACGAAGCATATCTCTCCACCTTGCTCCTCTGTTGAAATCCAAGCGTTCTGCATCTTCTCGCCTTAGAGAAATGACTGCAGTCCAGATGTTTCCCTTGTGCTTATCCAATTCCTCTTGCACTTTAGTTAGCTTAACAGGCACACCGTTGTTTGTAAACAATCCGTGTCTGCCAAACTTTTCAGCACGAGGACGTGTCGCAATATATTTCGCATAGGTTTCTCTGCCTGCGATTTCATAACTGTTATCCTCTATCGTGCGAGTAATAAATTCAGAAGCGGATCCAACCGTTTTCTTTGCCATATAGTCCTGATATTCAAGGCTGTCAGCAGAGTCGGGAAAGTCCACGAGTAACTTTTCAGTTAACTCCTGTTGTCTTGCCGTAGACGGAGCAAATCTTTGCGAGTTATCTATCTTTTCTACTCCCTCACGGGTAGCAATGTACTTTGCATAACCGCCTGCGCTTTGCTTTCTGTCCGGCTTTAGATATTTGAATTTTGTAACAAGTTTAGCCACAGATTACAAACCCTTCTGCCAGTTATCTGCTTCATCAAATGTAAATATCCCATTTGTCTTTTTTACTTCCTTGATACATTCACCTCGTAAGGTCTTGAGGACTTCCTTATCAACGCCGCTCTTGAAAGCGACAACATTCATTGTGATAGCGAGTTCTACCGCCAACTTAAAAATCAATTTACTGATTCTGTTATCACTTTCTCGGAACAGCGCTTCCATAGTAGACATCAGAACTGTTGAAAGATATTGGCTGTTATCATTGTTCCTTAGAAATCCACAGTAGAACTTGATAGCCTTTTGGATGAATTCACTTTTACTTTCGCAATTATCCTTTTCATAATTCTCATCCACCAAATCAATAGTAGACTTATTAGTATACAAAGCAAAGCGTATTTTCTTATCTGCTTTATCCATATTTTTCACCTCAATTTCTCTTGTCGAACAGATTTGAGTACAAAATAATGGCTTGAACATCGGCAAATCGAGTATTTCAGTCGCACAGATTGACACAAAAGTTGGTTTTAGACACACACTTTTTCTAAATCCTGAAACTCCGAAAAATGGCTTTGCAGTCGGCATTGCCGACTGCTGTCATCTGCGTGTGGTCGCTTCAGCGACACACACGCTTTCTCCTGCTTTCTTTTCGACCCGTGATATTCGCACCACTTTGCCGATGATTTTGCCTTTCGTTTTATTCTGTAAATTAGCCCTGCGTTTCGTTACCTTCGTTCAAACGATTACTTTCCCGTCTGCGTTTAGAAAAGCCGACACAAGGCGAACACGGCGATTAGAGGTGCATTGTACTGCCCTCGTCCTGACCTTCGCTGCTACACTGTACAATATACTTTTTAATATCCTCGTTGAACATGTTTCGTTTATCTTCTTCACTGAATCCTAACTTATGCTCCAACCTATCTATTGCTACTCCAAGATAGTTAAGGTCACAGCCGTACATATCCACGCCATTTTTATCACGCATTTCAAGAGTACCCACTTCAAAATCGAAATGGGTTTCGCATACAATTCTGTCATCGTTTTTCTGTGCATCCGACAGAACATTAAAGACAGGCTCGTCAATATAATCTGTGTAATCGAATCTGTCAACAAGACTGTCAAGTGACAGTTCATCCTTGATGTCATAAAGTTCATCATAATAAAGACGAGCGGCATCATATAGTGAATTAATATTTCTAGCGGTAAAGAAAACATCGTCATCCTCATCATGAAGATGAATCAGAGCAAAACAATTTTGCTCTTTCCACTCACGCTGTTGCTCCTGCACGATATCCGCTTCAACTTTATCTTTGACTTCCTGCGGTACGAGTTCACCGTACATCCTATCAAGGTGATTAATTAACTCATTACGCAAATTTTCTTCCTCGTTACCAAACTGACCGAGAATTGCGTTGAGCTTGAATCGGTTATAATCGAAATCAAAGTTGGTTTCAAACATTCTCTTTCACCTCACTTTTGTTCTCACTCGGTTTTGGACGAGAAGATTTTGGTCTGCTCGGAGTCTGTGCAGAACACTTGAGATCAATAAACTCACGAACATTTGCAGGAACATATTTGGCATACAGAGTGTCAAGAGCCTTTTCAAGCTCTGACTTCACATCTATATCCCGCTGTTCCATATATAGCTTGACGGCGGAGAGTTTCTCACCGTCATACATAATACTGACATTAACTTTTTTCATTAGCTACCTCAATTTTTCTTACTGTTGTTTTTGTTATCGGTTTTTGAATTTGAATCTTTCTTAGTGTCGGGATTCACATATTCTATATTTGGAATCTTCAGCCACTTACTCCAACCTCTGTTTTTGAGTTGTGTTTTGACAACTCCGTAAGCAGTACCCTGTGCTTCAATAACTTCTCCATTACCGATATATACGCCGATGTGTCCGTTCATCCAAACAGCAACTCCGGGTATCTCGGGAATAGTAGAGATGTCACCGCTTTCCTTTACATTGCTCCAAATAGAATTAGCGCCGCAATCGGTAAAGCCGTTTGCACCGGAATTAATACTTCCGTCACTCGGATTATACCAAGCGTAGGATTTAATCAATCCTATACAGTCCACAACTCTTCTTCCGAGCCATTGCTCACCGACTGTTCTCATTGGTCCGCCTGCTTCATTGCTACCAGGATAGAGACTTGCTTGCTGATTCAAATACTGTACTGTGCATACCTGACCATAGCCGCCATAGACATATCCCCATCCATTTTTGTAGGCATCCTTACACCATTGAACGAGGTCGAGGTTATTTTTCTTACTTGCGTCATAGTAGTCGGATACTGAAATCTTGGTGGAGGATACCATCTGCATCACCTTGCTGAAATCATCATACTTCAAATCCGTTCCAAACTTTTTATTGACCGCTTTTACTAAATCATCATCGGAGATATCTTTTTTAAAACAGGAAACAAAGTTTTTGACAAAATCTTTTTCTTTGGATTTATCGGACAAAGCAAACACGTATATAACTTCGGCTTGCGTGTTGTAGGATGATAACTTTTTCATTTTAAGTTCTTCCTCTACTTTCGTCATCGTTTCATTTATCAGCTGAATTCTCTCATCATTCTCTTGCTGAGCTACTTGGGTAATCTGACTTTGAAGGGATTGAGTATCAATATCCATCCCTCCGCTTAACAACGATACAATTGCAATTACAGGCATAAAGATAACCAACAGAATAATCAGAATTACCATACCTACCTTTTTCAAAGCTTTCGGATTGGTAAGAATAGCGATTACAATTTTCTTTAGGGCTGCGCCCACTGTTGCCATATGCTATCCCCCCTTATGATAATTTCATATCGTTGGTTTCGCTTTGAGGCTGACTGTCAAAGCAAGCTGCTTTGCTCATGTCCGTTTCGAGATACTTAAAACCCTCTATCTGACATTTTGTTATCTGTGAATTCTCCACTTTGCAATGATTCATCGCCGCGCTTGTGAGAAGTGAATCCGTAATTACGGAATTGGAAATGTCGCAGTTAGTAAAATTCGCTTGCAGAAAGTTGGTTTTATTTGCAAAGATATCTTGCATAAAGCAACCGTCAAATCTTGCGGTTTCCATTTCTGCATTGCTGAAATCAACAGACTGTAAATTACAATCCTCAAACACAGCGAACTCACATCGGCTGTTGGATAAATCCTTGCCGTAGAGACTCAATCCTTTGAGATGACAGTTTGAGAAGTCTGCTTGCCCTCCCCCTGCATCATTGAGCCAGAGCGTATGCTTGGCACATATCACTTCCAATTCTCTTGGAGATATTTCACGAGTATGAACACGCTCATACTGCAGATTCACAGTAATAAACAAATCACCGCAGTTTTCTTCTACATCATCGAATTCGGGACGTTCAGCGAGCATATTCGTAAATAAATCGTAGTCGAGGAAACCTTGTGTAGTAGCCTCGTATCGCTCGCTGACATCAGAAAGAAGAAGAGTAGTTTTGCCTTCACTTTGAGTTTCCAAAGCCTGTTTCGTGTAATAGTCCACAAGCCTTTCCATATCCGCCGTCATTTCCTCAAGCGCAGGGAACTGCCCAAGTCTGCAGAGCTGACGAGCGTTAGGGACATACTCAGAATACCGAGCGTAATCATATCCCTGCGGATCTACGAGGATACCGTCATCGCCGCCGTCATCAAGCAGCATGATACAGTGACGAGTGTTATCATTTGTGGTAGGGAGGTCGTCAAGTGAATTTCTAATAAAATCATAATCGGCAAGTGTGTTTCTCCTGAAATGTTCAAACTCGGTATGCGATAGCTCAATCGTTTTGTCAATCTGACATCTGTTATACTCCCAACTCTCCATTTTGTTTCTGAGTTGAATATTTAATATCATTGTTATCACTTCCTCTGGGCATAATAAAACGCCGACTGTTTCCAATCGGCGTTTACAGTTTCATATTTAGTTCTTCATTTGAATCGGGTTTTGTTTCATAACATTTATCCAATTCTTCTTGGTCGGGTGTTGTACCGATAAACTGAGTATCTTTTATACAACTACCCGCTATCGTGATACAACTAAAATCGCAGTTATCAAATGCTGTTCCTTTTAAACTGCTTTCAAGAAAGTCTGCTTGTGTAAAGTCACAATCAATGAACGCAGTGTTTTCAGCCTTGACTTCCTCGGCAGTCACATTCTTAAATCCGCACGTGTGAATCTCAGCCTGATTGAAGCTTGCTGACATGAGGAGCGCACCTTCGAAATCCGAGTTCGTAATGATACTGTCATCGAATATCGCCCCACCAAAGTTTTTTCCGTTGAATTGGATGCCGTCCATCTTGCAACCTCTGAAATCAGCTTGTTCCCCTCCAGCATTGCGCATCCAAAGAATGTGCTTAGCCTCCATAATATCAATGTCATCCTGATACAAACGGTAATATTCGTCGTTGCTGAGATGCTCTCTTGATATTTTGGCGGTGTACACTCCTGAACTGTATTCGATGTCATCAATTTCGGGTCGTTCTCGCAGCATATCAAGGAAAAGGTTTTGATTGAATTCTCTAAACTTGTACTCGTCATATACCTCGTCCAAATCTAGATTGTATTCGCCGTCAGTTTGGTTTTCAACAGCCTGCTTCGCGTACTTATCCACTACTCGTATCATCTCTCCGTCATATTCGTCAAGTGAGCTGTACTGCAAATGTTCGGGCATTCTTGTCGCATCGGGGACAAAGGCTGTGTACCTTGCGTAGCCTGTTTCGCTCGGAATTACAACCAGACCATACTTTTCCTTATCACAAGTAAACAGTATTGCCTGTTCCACTTCTGCACCTTTGTCGAGCATATTAAGGTACGGTTTGATATATTCCGATTCCTCTAACAAGTGTGATCGCAGATGATTAAATTCTTTCCCAGATAACCCCACGCTGAATTTGACATCGCATTCGTCATAATCTATGCGACTGCGTTTCTGTTCTAACTGAACATTGTAAATCATATTTTCTCACCTCCTTCTATGTAAAAACTCCGATTGGAAAATCCAATCGGAGTTTTTGATTCATATCACATCCTATGTGTATTGGGGATGAATCTAAATTTCACAACTCATGTTTTGCTTAAAGATTGTCACTGTGGAAAGAGCGTTAATCAATTTCAAGCAATCTATTTTCTCATATTCTTTTGATGTTCTACCATGCTCTATCCAATGGCGATTCATTTCTGGCGGCTCTGCATCGGAAAAATTGCTTTTCTTAAATAACACTTTGCAGAATTCATATATAGACTCCCAACAAAGACTTTTAATAAGATTATTGTTCTTCTTTTCTTCATCACTATGATATTTACAAACACGCATTACTCTAACATCATTAATATTATCACCAAAAGTAGATATTAGTCCTTCTAAAAGAGAGATCAATGAATTAACACATATAGAATAATGACCAGCCTTATATGAAGCTATACATTCATCAAACAAATTTCTATTTGCCAAATTATCAAATGCATTTTTTATTTTTCTGCATAAAGTGTTAAACTTTCCTTTACTATAATATTTTTCAAAGAAATTATCCAACTTGCTTATATCTTCTGAAATCTGTTTCAACTCCTGAAAATGCTTAACATCAATACTTAATGGTATGGTCCACTCTGCTTCTGCAACCTTCCTAACAACAGGTTCATATTCATCACTTAGCATAGTTATCTGTGATTCTAACGGTTTAGAAGGCTCTCCTTCTAACTTGTAGTATGGTAAGTCTTTATTATTTTTGAGAATATCTCCAAACCTTTCAATCATAATCTGACGTTGTTGATGCAATGGTAATTTTTTTATTTTCTGTATCTCTATATCTGCAGCTACTTTTGTATAATCTTTGTAAATTCTATCAACATTTTCTTCAGATATAGAAAACTGTTCAGATGTCCGCCTTAACATTTCCGAATCATGCTTCGATGGATGGTATCCACCATCCTTCTTACTTAGCTCTTCATATACATGCTCGCAAAATTCATATACTGCACTTTCTTCTATTTTAGCCATTGAAATACCTCTTTTTATTTATAGTAATACGCTTTTATGATTAAGGACTACAAATATCATTATATACGCACATATATAATAGCAGGAAAACAATCACTTGTCCATAAACCTCCGCAAGAAATGCGGAGGTTTTCTCGGACATTTTTCTTTATCTACCGCCTGCTTTGCCAAACAAAGCTGACTTAAATTTCGGGGCGATAACCTGAAGCAGATAAAGCTCGTTACCGCAGCGATAGAGGCAAGTGCCCTGACTGCTGAAACGAATCAGTTGATATTCGTTAGGCTCTACCATGAGCGCTTCCTCGTAATCCTTTGCGTTGATATTGCCGGGATAGAAAAGGAAGTGGTGAGTCGGGATGGAGAATAATGGCTTTGTGAACTCCTTGATGTCGGGTAGCAGGAAGTCTTCAATGTTCTGCGATGCGAGAATGACTGAGCTTTCCTTTTTACGCACACGCTTCATTGCGTTTCGGATATACTCAATCGCCGTTCTGTTACTGAGGAACAGATACAACTCGTCAATGGATGCAACCGTGTTGCCCACACCGAGAAGTTTGTTGCTCATATACGACAGAATATTGAAAAGCAATGCGTCCTTTAGTCGGCGGTTGGTATCAAGCAAGCCTTTTACACCAAAGCACAGGAAGGTGTCATCGGTAATGTTGGTATGTCCGTTAAAATACTTGCTTTCTGCGCCGACACACATGGAATGCAATCCGAGGCATACCTCCTGCAGAGTCTGCTCGGTGTAGATATGCTTTCTCTTGGGATCAAAAGTCTTGAACTCTTCCTCACAGATTTCATAGAGGTCCTTCATAATCGGAAAGTCTGACGGTTTCTTCAGAGTGTAGTCAGTCGCGTCCGTAATTTCAAATCGTGCATAGAGTTTCATCAGCAGTATTTCGATTGTATCGAGCTGCTGATCTGTGAAATCCTTGTAGGCACGGAAGAAGTCCTTGAGAAAAGCAATGTGCTGGCTCAGTCTTGTTACACGCTTGAAAGTGTTGGGCGTATTCTCGTCATTTTCTTCTTCGCTGTTCTCTCCCCAATCCTTCGGCTCGAGCGGATTGATTTTATACTGTCCGTTCATAAAGTCAATATAACAACCACCGAGGGCTGTGGTTAAGTCCTCGTATTCTGCTTCGGGATCGAGGCAGATTAAGGCTTTTCCACTTTCACGGATATTGGTGAGGAGCAGTTTTAAGAGGAACGATTTGCCCTGACCTGAGTTGCCGAGTATAAGGACATTTGAATTCGTCTTGTCCTCTGTTCTGCGGTCAAAGTCAACGAGAATGTTCGTACCGTATTTATCTCTGCCGATATAGAATCCGTTGGGATCCGTCTTGCCTGAAAAGTTAAACGGAAACATATTCGCTACCGAACTTGCAGGCAGTACACGTTCATAGAGAGAGCCGAACATATTCGTTCCGAGAGGATTCACTGAGAGGAATCCTTCTTTCTGACGAAGGGTGAGCTTGTCAACCTTCATTTTGGAACGTGCCATCTCCATGTCAATGTCCGTCTGAAGTTCCTTGAGCTTTTTCTTGGATTTAGCTTTCAGTTCGATGAACACGGAACAGTGGAGCAGGATTTCCTTTGAGCGTTGCATATTTGTAATCAGCGAGGTAACATCCTGCAAGTTGCCCTGCGCCTCAATCGTTTCGGATACATTGTTGCCTGTTGATTTCAGCTTGTTTTTGCGTTCCGCATTCTGCAGAATTTTTCTCTGCTCAAACGGCTCAACGAGTCGGTTGTAGATTCGAAGTGTAACGCCGTTTCTGTCTGCGAGCTGAGATAATATTGCCTGTTCTTCAGTAGACGGTGCATATTCATGGATTACCCACGCACAGCGATAACTGTCGCCAACGATATAGTAATTTGCTTTGAAACTGATAGTGGACGGCAGAATCATATCAAAGAAATCTTTAGTATAAATCTGCTCCTTTTCATCAGTTGTGAGTTCTTTCGGTTTTCTTTTGAATAAAGACATTTTTACCTCCTGTTGCGTCATTTGCAACGGGAGGCTATGTGTATCAGTCATCCGTATTGCAAATGACTGATAATTATTTAAATAAAAGGGTTATCCCTTTACGGCAAGTACAATAATTCTGTCATTTTTCGCACTGCCGTAACAAGTGGACAGAGTCAGAATCTGCTGTCTATATTTCGGTATAATTCCTGTGTTGTACAGAGAATGTTCGAGAGCATAAGACATCTTGGTGTCATATTTTCTCTCTGTTTCTGCTGTAAGAAAGTTATACCAATAATCGGTTGACTTCATCTTCATGACAGCGAACACTCGATACAGAGAAGCACCGCTTCTCGTTTCAAGAAACACATTCGGATGCGAATCCCTGTAATCCTTGCTTGTGTAGTTACAAAGATCAGCAAACATTGTACCACCGTTCATGTGGTGTCCGTAAATAATGAGGTTATCGTCATTCTCGGAACAACGTGCATCAAGAAAGGGCGTACCGCTATAGCTGTAATTGCCGTAAAAGTCTTTGTACAGATATTTTTCGGGATTTGATGGTGTGTGCATAACCGGATAGCTGGTGTTTGTTCCAGCAATGGATATCCAGCCAAAGCACTCGTTGTTCATTTCGAGCAACTCCGCTACTGAATGTGGCTGATAATAGACGAACTTGTTTCCTACCGCCATACCCTCAATTTCTGCATCCTCATCTCCGTCATCGCTTAAAATAAGTGGATTCGGTTTTTCTACACTTTTCTCAATACATCTGAAAGTATCGTCGGCCCTTTGTTCTTCGCCCGCTCTTGTAACGATGGAATACACGCAGGCAGTGATAATCGTGCCGAATGCGGCAATAACCGCAATTGTGCCGAGTATACTTTTCCAATTCCTTACTTTCTTTTTCTGCATAGTTAGTCATCCTTTCCTATAAGACAACACCGCACAATTCGCGGCGCACGCCTTGCTTGATTATTCTTACGCCAGCTTGACGAAAAATCTTACTACGCAATCCGCACACCTGAATTATGCGATATTGCCTTTGAGATACTGAATTCCGTCATAGTCAGGAATGCTTTCGCCGTTGAGACTTGCGTCAAAATAAATGGCAAGAAATCGTTTAATATCTTCCTTTTTGAAACGCTTGATGTCAAAGTTCTGTTCACTGACTATCTTTTCTACTCTGTTCGCTGTGGTCAACACTTGATCATCGGAAGCATTCTTACAGCGGACAATGAACAGAAACTGTCTTGCGGTAGAGCTTTCAACATTGAGGTTGTCAAGGAATTCAAAGTCCTTTTTCAACAGTTCACGCACACCTTGATTTGGCTCGTCCTCGATGCGTTCAAGGAGATAACTCTTGTTCGTATCAAAGCATTCAGCTGCGTCCGTACAGTTCACCTCAATATCGGGAATAGCAGAAAGCACCATCATCAGATGGTTAATTTTGATTTCAATGTTCTCGTAGGAGAGAACGGAGATGTTGGTCGGCACTACGCTGAAAAGTACGAATGTGTTCTTTCCGACCTTCAAGCCGTGCTTCGTAAAGGTTTTAATACCGATAAGGTCCTGAACTGACTGACCTTTTCTCTTTTTTCTGTTGAGCTTATTCAGCGTAGCTCGGTCAGCCTTCAATTTATTCTTTTCTTCTTTCGTCATTTATTTTATGCCCTCTTTCCAAATAAATTTCTGTTGTGTGAGAATGAAATACTTTGCCGCATATCTGATAAAGTCAAGAACTGTTGTATCCGAAAAGCGGATTGACAAAAATCCGAACGCAAGCGTTAAAGCAAGCGGTAAAACAAATCTCGTTTGTGACAGTATAAAAATTGAGAGAAGCAAAGCGACACACATAATTGCAAAATCTCGCAGAGACCACAGCCAGAGGTTGGCTGTGGCGCGGAGATTCTGCGGATACAAATAGGTCTTCATAAAATTCTTCCTTTCTGATTCTAGGCTGCTGCTCTCGCCACAGAGCGAGTGAGATTAACAGCTGTTGTGGTAGCATGAACGACACTCATCATATTCACCTTAACGCTTGAATCCAGACCAAACTGTTCCGCGATTCTCGGCACTTCGTTTGCAGAAAGCATAACGCCGAGTCCCAGTAACATATTGTCAGGGAATACTAGCAATCCTAAATACAACAGAGTAGTTTGCATAAACGCTGTCAGACATATTGCAATTACTTGTTTCATCCATTGGTTGAAGCCGTCCTGATAGCCTCTCGGAATTGAGAACATATACAATGAGCCTACTGCCATCTGAATCAGCAGTATGCCTCCACGCTTGATGTTGGCGAAGAATATCTTAACCACACAATAAGCAAACGCAATCATTGCGAGAATATTAAACAAGCTGAAGTTTACATTCGTCGAAACAGCAAATGCGCCCTTCCATAGTTCTGTTGTTTTTCCCGATAAATTGAGAGATTGTCCGCTTGCGTTTAACAGCGATAAGTCTTTGGCGAGTGTATTCTGCAAAGAAATACAGAATTTGTACAACTCCACAGGCACAATGCCAATGAGTGAACAAGCGAAAAAACCTTTGAGAACATTGATTGCGGTTGTTTTAATTGAGGCTCTGCCGTTCTGATACTCAATAGCCAAGTCAAAGACCGCTACTACCGTACCCGCCGCAAACAGAGCCCAACCAAACATCGTAAAAAGGCTGATGGTGGATTTCACAACATCAAAGTCAAAGATTTCCGCACCCATGTTGCCCATCATTGTAAAAAAGTCTGCGACAGCATTATAAATCTGCTCATAAATCCACTTGAGCATAATGTCGAAGATGGCACTGGACACTTGCTGTCCTAAAAATTCGAAAGCACTCCCTATTAAATCGCCTAACCAATCAAACAATTAGACCACCTCTTAACTGAGAACTGTCCAAATGTACATTGGCGCAGTTAAAGCAAACACAAGACAGCCGAACAGAATAGCCGGAGCCGCAAATTCGAATTGTCCGTGCTTTCTGTAGTCCATATACGCAGTCGCTAACTTCACAAAGAAAAGAATAGCGAGAATCATATCAATTACGGGAAACACAACATTGTTTACCACGCTTTTAATCTGTGTCTGTGCCGATGTCCATGTGTTTTGAATAGCGGATGAAACATCACCCGCCGCAAAAACCGATACAGAAGACATTGCAATAATCACAAGTGCAAGTAAGATGCCTGCAATTGATTTGATAATCCTCCTACTTTTTCTTATTGCCGTATTTTTTACCATACTTTTTACCTCCGAGTTCTAAATCTTTTTCAGTAATATACCTGATATCAAGTTCTAAGTGTTTTGCAAAATTGATTTCTTTTTTCATACCTTCCGTCAGATTATCACCGAATACCCATAAAGCGTCCGCACGGAACAGCAGAGATGTACCAGCCGTAAGGCCGAGTTCTCTTTCTTCAAGAATGTTATCATCCAAGATTTCCGCATAGAAATGCGGTATGACAGGAGCCATACCGCAATCTAATACGAACTTTCCGTACTGCTTTACTTTTTCAAGGTTTTCAGTGATGTTACCGCGCAAAGGCGAGCAGACATACACATTTCTCATCAGTCATCGTCATCCTCGTCTTTCTTGAGGAGCTTCATGATAATAAATGCTACCAAACCGCCGAGAGCGATTGCACCAAGACCGATAAAGAAGCCTGTATTTGAAGTATCTCCTGTCTGCGGTGTATCGGGCGTGGGCTGCTTTTCGTTAGTCATTTCAGCCTTGACAATTTGACCGTCCTCTGTAATTTCAAAGGAGTAGGGTTTTGTGTCTATGATATAGCCATCGGGGGCATCGAATTCCTCATAGGTGTACTTGCCGTAACGAAGCTTGAATTTTGCTATACCGTTTTCATCGGTATAGCCCTCGGCTACAACATTGCCGTATTCATCCTTAATGCGGAATCCTGCATTCGGGAGCAGCTTGCCTGTTGCGACATCTCTCTTTGTGATTTCGAGTTCTCCATAGATGGGCTTGTTAACGAAGCCTACGCCTGCCTTGTTCTCTACATTGGCAACATCGCCGTCCTCGTTAATCTCAAAGTAGTGATACTCATCATCCTTTACGAAACCTTCGGGGGCAGTTGCCTCATACATAAAGTAACCGCCTGTGGGAAGGTCACCGAGAGAATAATTACCTTTGTCCTTTTCGGATTCGTTCATCTTATCAATAAGGACATCTACATCCTTGTTAAATTCGCCGTCACCGTCAACATCTGCATAAATCTCGAATACAGCACCGGAGAGCTTGTTTTCGGGATATTCCTCATCTACCTTTGTGGTAGTAACAGTACCTCTCTTGAGCTTATTCTCAATATCTTTGTCCTCATTGATATGGAATTCTTCCATTTCGAGATTCTCAGAGTAAGCAAACTCAAACTCATACTTGGTATCGTCAAGCACATAGTGTTCATCGGTTGAATACTCCTGAACATAATACTTGCCGAAAGGAAGCTCTGTTTCAAACTTTACATTTCCTTCTTCATCGCAGTAAACTATTTCAATTAAGCCGTCCTGCGGAATTAATGTACCATCCTCGGCTGGGATATCCTCATTAGCGTAGATTGCGAAAGCAACCTTTGTGAGGTGTACCTCTGTACCAAGATTCAGCTTTTCGTATCTTTCAAGGATTTTCTTGAGGGATACTTCTGCTCTTTCTCTCTGATTGTGTACGTTAAGGTCAACATTGGTTACCTCCACGGTTTCGCCAGCGTAACTGATAGTTACGGGATAGGTTTCATGATTCTTGATAAATCCGTAGGGACTCTTGGTTTCACGAATGAGATACTTGCCAAGATAAATCTGTTTTGAAACAGCCTTGCCGTTCTTGGAGGTGGTGATGGTATCTACTACCTTACCTTTCTTGTAGTGAACTACGCCATCGGGTGTGGTGATGTCCTCGGCTGCGGTGATTTCGAATTCCGCACCTTCCAGATATCCTTCCTCAAATACGGGGATATATCTCGTAATTTCAGCAGGCTCGGTTACTTCTTCTGTCGGCTCAACCGTATCGGTGGGCTCTGTTGCCTCTGTGGAAACTGTAGTTCCCTCAACAGTTTCTGTTTCGGACTCAGTCGCTGGCTCGGTTTCCACGATAGGATCTGTCACGATTTTCTCATCGACAGTCTTGAAAATGTCGCCAAGCTTGAAGATAGTGATTGTACCCTTTTCCGATTTGTTGTACTGCTCAACAGTAACAACGGTTTTTTTGCCGTCTACAGTGAAGTCAATGGGCTTGCCGTCAAGAACATATCCTGTTCCGGCTTTTACCTCAATGAGCTGATATTTGCCGTAAGTGAGCTGAATCGGGAGTTTGATTGTACCCGTCTTATCGGTATAGAAGGTATCCTTGCCGTCTGCATTTACAAGAGAGCCGTCAGCTTTCTTAATCCGGAAACCGAATCCGGCAAGAGGAATAATCTTCTTGCTCTCGGCATCCTTCTTCTGAATAACGATTTCAGAACGCTTGAGTACATTCTTAAAGGTTACTTTTCCTATTTCGCCATAGCTAATAGTAACTGTCTGAGACTGCTGCTCAACATATCTGTCGGGCGTATGCTCTGTTACCGTGTACTTACCGGGAAGAAGGTCGGGAACATTGATTTTTCCGTTCTTATCTGTCTTTACGGTTTTGTTGTAGTTATCGCCTGTAACAGTAAACTCAATGTCAGCTACAATGCCGTCCTCAGAAGTCTTGATGATTTCAAGGCTACCTCTGTTAATCTTGTTGTGGAATTTAACTGTTGTGGTCTTGCCGTTTTCCACCTTGACAGTCTGCGCTGCCTGCTTCACATATTTATCGGAAGGTGTTTCCGTTACTGTGTAAGTGCCAGGTGTAAGGTCAGTGAGTTCAAGTTCACCCTTTGAATTGGTTTTTGCTGTTTTACTGTAGCCTGTACCCTTAACGGTAAATTCAATACCCGATACAACGCCGTCCTCAGATGTCTTTACAATCTTGAGGTTACCCGAATTTGTCTTAACCTTAAATACGGCAGGAACAGGATCGGGCGCCGCAAGACCTGTGATGACATCCTGCTTTGATGAATCACCGTGTGCCACGAGAACAGAACTGCTTGAGACTGTCGGTACACTCTTGTTAGAATTAAATGTCACAGCAGATGTGACCGATTTTTTTGATGTGAGTGTAACCTTGTTTCCTGATGCCTTTACGGTAATATCTCCGCTTGACTTATAGCTGAAATCTGAAAGCACCTTATTTGAGTCAGTCAGAGTGAGTGTATATGTGCCGTCACTGTACTTCATCTCATAGGTGCTTGCCTTTGAAGCAAGAGCCGCCGCAAAGGAGGGTACTGTGCTGTGATCAGCCATAGCCTTTGCAATTGCGTTGTATACTGATTTAACACCCGGATTCTTATCGCCTGATGTCATACCGTCAATATACTTGGTGTCAGTACACTTGAAACCTTCGCTTGTGCTACGGCAACCTGTCATAATCTCCCATACAATGAGCTGTGTTGCAATCCATTTCTGACCGTCTGTGCCTGAAAGGTTTTTGCTGTTACCGGGCTTGCCGTAGAGGAGCGCGATATTGACAGCCTTTCTTTTAGCGGCTGAAACGCCATCCCAAACGGACGACTTGCCCTCAGTCAGCTGATTACCGGAAAACAGACTGACACCGGGTTCAATGCAGTATGCGTCCTTTCCGTCAGCATAGATGCGGCAGAGTTCTTCGCCGGGTGTACCTACTGTGATACTGCCGTTCTTGACTGTTTTTGCAAACTTGATAATATTGCCGCCTGTGTCATAGCAATAATCGAAGGTGATTGTTGTCTTATCGCCTGTTTTCGCACTTACGGGAAGAGCAAAGAATACTGATAGGATTGTAACCGCCGCAAGAATGAGCGCTGTTACTCTTTTGAAGTTTTTACTTGAAACAATTTTGTCCATGTTTAATTCCTTTCTTTGATAAAATAGAATAGGCAGAGGATTTTCCTCTGCCGCATTGAAACTGTGTGTTTTGTTTTTAGCCGATGGGCTTTTTATAGATCATAAACTCATCGCCTGCCCTTCCGAGTAATCTCCATCTATATCATCCTCTGACAACAAAGCTGTTTGCTCCGCGTCATCACCGAGGAACTTAAGAATGTTGTTGAAGTCCTCAATATCGTTGCAGTCACGGATTTCGAAGTCAGCACATCTTTGCTCGTACTCCGAAACATCCATTCCGTCCGTTACGAGGAATTCGTTGAGTTGCAGCCACGCTTTTCCCTTATCCCAATTCACAGCATTGTCGGGAAACCGCCTGTCTGGTCACATTAAAAATCAGGAGAGGAATAGATATCTATTGTATCGACGTCCTCATTGAGATTTTCTACCTTATCCATGAATTCGTCATAGGTCATAACTTCATACTCATCCCTTCACTATAGCTTTCGCCCTCATAGAAATCCTCGCTTTCAGAGCCGTCCGTGATATTGACATACTCACCGATAATATTCAGAGCTTCGTGGTAGCTGCCTGATTTCTGTATTCTGTCGCACATCTCGGTTGCTTCCTCTCTCATACCATTACGCTTAAGGGTACGGGATGCAATGCCCATAAGATTGAAGATATTGCCGTCCTGCCCTATCAAGGCACAGTCGGGTTTGACTTTTTCTTTCTGTTCGGCTTCAAAGCCACCGAGATTATTGTCGACATAATCGGTGAGCCATGTACCACCGAAATCGTTGTGGGTTGCAAGCCGCCACATAGCAAGTTTTCCTGTGTCGAGATGAACGTCGTTGTTGAACAGGAATAGGATATTTGTAACTCCATTGTTGCTGAATACACTCACATCAGTAAACTTTGTTCCGTCACGCAGAATTCCGGCCTCAGTCAGCATACTGTTTATGCCGTCTACCCATTCCTGCGGATCTCCACCACAACCTTGAAGTATTAAACCATCATTTCCGTTCATTTTTTTAAGGTCATCAGTCTTAATATTGTTTATCATAGCTTTATTCCTTTCAAAGCAAAACCCCCGGAGCGTGTTCGGGTGTTTTGTTCTTATCCGTAGACTACATATATTTGTTTGTTGCTTATGATTATATTGAAGGCTATATCGCTTGGCACTATTCCGCTACCGCTGAAGTAGTACGTGACATAGTCTACTTCTCCGTATCCTGCTGAGATTACACTGTCGGTATCACTGTAACCGCTTACATCGAGCGGTGGAAACCAACCGCCGTTTGAGATGTTCAGCGATGAGTTATATACCATACCGAGTGATTTTCCGTAGGCGATCAGAGCACTCGCCACACGATTAAAGTCGATAGTTTTCTTTGCAGGCTTTTCTGTGGGTTTCTCTGTTGCCTTTGGCTTTTCCTCGGACTTAGGCTTTTCGGTAGCCTTTGGTTTAGTCTCACTCTTTGGACTCTCGGTAGCTTTTGGCTTATTCTCACTCTTGGTTTTCTCCGCAGCAGAAGCCTTGTTTTGGCTCGTCTGCTTGGACTCAGTTTGTTCACGATTATCCTCGGAGATTCGCTCCGAGTTGCCGAAATTTTGGCTTGTGTCGGCTTTTTTCGGTTTGCTCGGCTCAGTTGTCGAAGGCCATGTTTCTTTTGAAACAGGCGAGGTTTCGGCGGTAACCGTTTCTGCTGAAATGTCTGTGTTTATTGTGGTTTCTTCTTTTTCTGCCGTAGTGGTTACTGCTGTTTCACTCTGTGTTTCGACAGCATACTGAGTTCCTTCGTTTGCATGTGAGCAGGCGGTAAATGTACTTGCCGCCATTAGGATTGTTAAGATTATTGCGATTTTCTTTTTCATATTCATCGCACTCCTTTCTGTTAACAAGAACATATACCACAAACCAATTCAAATATCCAGACCTATTTTACATTTTCTGTTTGAAACCGTGAGAAATATCCGAGTCTTTCTCCGCACCCTCGGTTTCTTCCTCATGCTCGTCATATATATTACAGCCCATAAGGGAGATGAGTTCCATTGTTCCCTTAATACCGCCCTGCTGACATTGAGGGCAATGTTCGAGGTGGTAAGTGATTTCAATAGCATCCTCTGTCATAATCAACTCGTTAATCTCATCTTGCTTTTTCAATTCTTCAGCAAGAATCTTGCCGTTTTGATTTACATCGGTAACATCTACGCCGAAATGATAATATAACTCATCATAGGTGATACTCCATTTTCCGTCCTCTGTGTTATCTGTTCCCTCATTGACACAGTATCTAGCAAGCTGCTTTAGTTTTTCCTTGTCCATGATTACATTCTCTGTCTGAAACTCGGAGCCTCGTCCGGCTCATCGTCATATTCCTCGGATTCCTCATTGTCAGATTCATCGTAATCCTCGCCGTAGTCCTCATCCTCATCTTCGGACTCCGACTCGTCAAGAGCCTGTTCATACGCGTCAAGCACCTTTTTGTTGATTGCGTTCCTCGCTTCCTTAGAAATCGGGTGAGCGTAATCAGCGTACTGCGTTTCGCCGTTTCTGTCCTCATAAGAGTAGGAAGGCATTGATACAAACAAACCCTTCTTTGAATCCATTACACGGATTCCGTGAATGGCAACGGCGCCGCCGACAGTAATACTTGCGAACGCGCGGAGGTTGGTGTCGTTATCGACAAGGTTATCAATCTTTGTATTGATTCTCGGCAAACTCAGTTTGTGGTTGCCGTTTGAAATTCTCTTAAAGTTGTTGCTTTTAGCCATAGTAAAAATCCTTTCTTAAAAACCAACAAATGTAAAGCCTGTATCACCGGCAACCTCTTGGTCGCTGATTTCTTCCGGCTCTGCGTACTTCTGCATATATTTCCCCACTTCTTCATCAGTAAGTGAGCGGAAATCTTCACCGCCGTCACCGCAAACAAAAAACGGTCCAGCGATAACGCCACCGTAATCAAGATGTCGGTTGCCTTTCATACCGATGATTTTTGCCTCATCGTTGCCGACAATCATCGTTCCGTCACCATTATAGATGGGCTGAATGAGACCTCCGACAGCGTTCTGCAAATCTCTGAGGTCAGTACCGATGCGGATATCAAGAGGTGTGTTGTTTGGAGTGACATAGACAACTCTCATACCGCTCATTTCTTCCGCTTGTGAGGAGTCGAAGTCGATTTTCTTGAATCCAATATCCTTAACGAAGTAAAAACCGTTAGCAGTTACCAAGTCCTCGTTATCATTGCATACTTCAACTACATCGGACACTGCGAGACTGTGCCCCTGATGTGTCATCGGTCTGTTGTCGTTGAAAAGGCGGTACACATCTTCAAGATTTTCCGCTTCAACATCGCCGTAAAACACATTCTTGTAAATAGCAGGATTTACACCGCCTTCGGTAAGTCCAAAGAATTTTGCACCCTTAACATCTTTGTCAGAGTCAATTTGAAATACCATTATCCTCATCTGCCGATACCCGCTTCTTTCGCCGCCCACTTCGTCATCAGATAGACGAGCACATCACGCTGGGTCTTTTCACTGAGACTGTCAAGGCAGTCCTGAAGTGTAAGTTCTTCTTTCTCAATGTTCTTATCATGAGTATCAGGGACGAACTTTTCACAGCTGTCACACAGAAATTCTCGTCTGAGAACCACAGAACCGTCCTCCTGTTCTGTAAATGAAACAAGGTCTCCTCTCTTCCATCCGAGTTTTGTGCGGATAGGAAATGGAATGGTAGTTCTGCCCTCTTTACCTAAAAACTTGAATACTATCATCATACATCCTCACTTTCCTTTTCGAGTTTCTCACGGCGCTCATCACAAATACAGTCGCAATCGGACTGTGCCATTTCTTCTGCAGTCATCCCTGTGTCCTCAATGATGATGACACCCTTTTTCGCCGAGAAATTCACTGCATTATTGGCGGGAATACCCGCTGTTAAAATAATATCGGTGGGAATACCGACAATGATTAAATCATTAACATCTGCTATTTCCATAAATGATTCTCTCCTTTAATTGTTCGTTAAGATTATTATAGGGTTCAAAAAAATTGAGTTGGTACGGCTTTGCTCGTTCTCTTTCAAACAAATCATAATTTGAGATTAATAATTCATTAAATCTTGCACCGGGTTTATTCCTCTGTGCCATACTGTGAACTCTTGTAAAACCTAAGAAATTACAACCTTTGTATATCTCTCTGGCAAATTCGCAATCGTTATATGACAAGAGAAAGTATCCCTTTATCGCAAAAAGTAATTCTCGGAGCAGTAAGTGGTCTTTCTCACCAAAGTCGGCATCATACATATCCTCGGTAGTGATATACGGAGGATCCAAATAAAAAAATGTATTGTCACGGTCATAATGAGGTATCAGTACTTTGTAGTCCTGATTCTCAACCACGACATTTTCCATTCTTTTGCTGACAGCTTCAATCAGTTGAAAGATGCTTACAATTGAAAAGGGCTGACATGCGTATGATTTCCCTGTGCTTGCGTAGCTTTCTCTTAAAACTTTAAGGTAAGTAGCAGCACGTTTTATATCATAGTTATCAGCTCTTGTGGTATAGATTTTGATTAGTTCCTCATTTGATGGACTCGGAAATATTTTTCTTGTAAGTTCTAATTCCTTTTCACTTACAAAATTTAGAAAATGCTCCTTTTTTAGAAATCGTTTCATTGCATTGAAATCATCTCTTGCATTCAAAGGATAGTAACCGAGTTCATAGATGAGTTCCATCGGTCTTTCCTTGATGCAATTAAAGATATTGATTAAATCTCTGTTATAGTCATTAATAACCTCAAACTTATCGGGTTTCTCTTTGCCAAGCAAAACCGCACCTGAACCGCCGAAAGGCTCTACATATCTCTCATAATTCAACGGAAATACAGAATAGAGAATCGGCAGTACAGATGTCTTATTTCCGACCCAAGTAATTGGGGTTTTGATGATATCACCTCATTTTTGTATCAACCGCCCCTAAATGCAAAAACCGCCGATTCTGATTTCTCATAATCGGCGGCTGATATATATATATATAAACCAATATCAACCATTACATTTAGAAACGATTGATATTGATAAATTCTCTTATTTGTTTTTTACAAGGTTAATTAATATCCTTGTTGCTATGACAACCTAAGGTGTCATTCATATTTAGATATTCTTTTCTTCTATTTCTTTTATTACTTTGCCGATTGCAGAGATAACTGGTACAGATACTGCATTACCAGCCATTTTGTAAAGCTGACAGTCAGATATTCCTGCTGCCTCCGCTTTATCAAACTGTTCATCAATAAAGCCCTGCAATCTCCAACACTCTCGTGGCGTCAGTCTGCGGATTTTTCCAACATGAGTTTCACCATTTTTATCTACGACCAAAACTACAAACGGTGCGTCCTCATCTATATCTTCTATAAATACACCTGAACGCTCAGCTTTTCGAGTTCCGACTCCTGCATTATGCCTTGCCGTAATGCATCGGGCAATATCAGTCAGCTTTGGATCGGGGTTAAGGTCTATAAAGTAATATGCCTGCGTTGCACTTGTTGTCAGCGTATGGGCGATATCAGTTCCTACCCTGCCGCGTCTGGAATTTAGTGTAGCGTATGCCGTATCTATTGTATCTCCGGGATATGCTATTTGGAAACCGGATTTTGTTTTCACCTTAATTTTTAGACCGAAGTCCTCAATCAAATAAATCCCCGATTTACCGCCAAAGCCTCCTGCTCCGCTTGTAAGAGTTATGCCGACACCGTCTGATGAATACAGCCTTTTACCCTGACAGCCTGATTTCAGCTGTACAAGATTTTTCTCACTTGCTTGTGTGAAAGTGAGTATTTTTCCGGCACATTTCTCTCGATGATATCCGACAATGTACACTCTGCGTCTTGCTTGCGGCACTCCGTAATCTTTGCTGTTAAGCACTTGCCATGAGACATCATACCCCAATTCGTCCAGCGTACTGAGGATGGTTGCAAACGTCCTGCCGGAGTCATGGTTAAGCAATCCGGGTACGTTTTCAAGCAACAGATACTTAGGTTGTTTAACCTCGGCAATGCGGGCAATCTCAAAGAACAGAGTTCCTCTTGAGTCCTCGAATCCGCCTCTTTTCCCGCAAATACTGAACGATTGGCAAGGAAATCCCCCAACGATAAGATCAATATCGGGCAAGTCATTTGGATTGATTGTTCTCGCGTCCTCAAAGTATAACTCTCCTTTCGTATCATATATTGCTTCGTATGCTTTTTTGGCATATTTGTCAATTTCACAATATCCGACACACTCAAAGTCGCCTACGGCTTCAAGTCCTGAACGGAAACCGCCGATGCCTGAAAACATATCAATGAATTTGATAGACATTTCTCGTCATCTTAAATTCGAAAATATAAAATCATCACCTCACATTTTCATTCTCATACAACCCTCTTCATCGGAAAATTCATCCTCGTTCTCGGTGGCGTTGTTTTCTGCCTCAATTTCTTCAACAGACAGCTTTCTAAAGCTATCCTCGCCCCTCACAAGTCCGAGAGTGCTGCCGTTATCCCAATTAACATGAATAGTAGCCATATCATCCACATGGAACACTGTTCCTCTTGTTCCGCTTGGAACAGGAGCGAAAGGATCCATCATGGAAAGGCATTCTACACGAGTTCCTTTAGGATAGATTTCACGGAGACCTTCAGCCTGTCTGCGAAGTCTTTCATATTCATTCATTTTGCTCCTTTCCGAAACATATTAATGTTTCTATTAAAATTCTGTTGTAAAATAAAATTAGAACATTTCTATCAATCTCCCCTCTTGATTACCACAATGCCAAATCTTCTAATTAATATAGCGTTGCAGATATATATGAATTCCGAATCACTAACATTTCTGTGATACGAAATTTCTTTAAGGTATAGCTTTTTTGTACCGAGATACAGGTCATTGGCGAAATTAATTAAGACTTTATCTTTCGGCTTAATATCAGATGACATACAAACATATCCTTTTGAGGTATGTACCGTATGTTCCCGAATGTGAGGACGAAGTGCCAGCACATACATACAAGCAACATGATTGTAGTCATCTTCGGGGATTCCCGTAATCGTCTGCTCAAATGCAACTTTATGTTCCTTGTTGAGAAACAACTTATTCCCCTTATATTTAATAAGCATATAAGCTACTCTATTAGAGAATGGTATATACGCATTATCAGAAAGAAAGGTTCTCACCATATCCATCGTTACAACAAAGTTAGAACGAATCTTTCTCTTAATATATGGACAATAGGCAGTCACACAATCCTCAAGCTTAAATTCGTAATTCTTACAATCAATACAACTGTCACAATGCTCCCAAATCTCTTTTCTATCAAAATTCGGAACTTTTTTCATTTCACGTTCATATCTACGCAAATTCTCAGTATCGGTAAAATACATTTATCAAACTCCTTTCATTTAAAAAAATAGCAATAAAAAAGAGCCAACCATTATATCTCTAAAATTAATTAGAAACATAATGATTGACTCAAACTTTTATAAATATTAAATTAAGCAGATAAGAAAAATAAATCAGTTATTATTTTCCTTAATTAAGTTTTGAAGCTTCTCTACAGCTTCATCTTTAGTTTCAGAGTCCTTTACAATCTGAATAATAGAGTTCATAAGAACATCGAATTGCTTATCAGTCATTTGTTCTTGCATGTCCTTTCCTTTCCGACAAAACCAAATCAATTTGTTAAACCGGAAATCTTAATATGTTTTTATTTATGAACAGAGACTCATAGAATAACTATGAGCCTCTGTTGTGGCTCCCCCAACTGGGCTCGAACCAGTGACATCATGATTAACAGTCATGCGCTCTACCGACTGAGCTATGGAGGATCATATTAAGTTTTCGGCATTAACACTTGGTTTCTGCCTACCTCTAAACTTACCCGTTAGTGTGAGGTTTGAATGTACGCCTGCACTACCGACTGAGCTATGGAGGAATATATGTGTTGGCATCTCCCTATCTTCCCGGGCCGTCTCCAGCCAAGTATTTTCGGCACCGCTGAGCTTAACTTCTGTGTTCGGTATGGGAACAGGTGGACCCTCAGTGTCATCAATACCAACTTGTTTGTGGTTTTCCCACATATATATATTTATCACCTTTCGGCGTAAATATTCATGGTGACTCGTGGGGGAATCGAACCCCCGTCGCCGGCGTGAGAGGCCGGAGTCTTAACCGCTTGACCAACGAGCCATATTGCTCGGGGCCGACGGTTTTCCATCAGCCCCTCATCTTTGGTGCACCATCAGGGACTCGAACCCGGGACACCCTGATTAAGAGTCAGGTGCTCTACCAACTGAGCTAATGGTGCATTTTTCTGTGCTTACACCTAAGCACCCTGAAAACTGAATAAAGATTTAGAAAAGAAGAAACATTGCACTGAGTTAACCAAAAGGACTGTGGTCAAGCCCTCGACCTATTAGTACT
>NZ_WNJZ01000014.1 GCF_024433635.1 Ruminococcus sp. zg-924
AGAAATACATCGATTACTACAACAATGAACGAATTGTATCAAAACTGAAAATGAGCCCGGTACAATACCGAACTCATTCTCAAGTAATTTAATATTTAATTTTGTCTAAACTTTGGGGTTCACTTCACTTTTATAAAACCGTCCTGCTCTTTATCTTCAACGCCTTACTAAGCGGCGGAATAATTATCCCTGCGGCTGTTCCGGTAAGCGCTCCTGTCACAATCGACAGCAAAAGGTAAAGCCACACAAACGAGAAAACTCGGATATCCGACATAAGCAATGCCGCAACGGCAAGCTGCGCTGTATTATGTGCCGCTGCGCTTGCAACAGAAACGCCTACAAAGCCGAAATGCCTGCAACGAAAAAGCAAAAGCATAACGCAAAGGCTCACAAGGCCTCCTGAAAGGCTCATAAGGCCCGCAGTAACACCTCTTGTCACAAAAATAAACATAGCCTTCACAATCACAACCAAAAACGCACCGCCGGAGCCTGTTACGGGTATTGCGATTATTACTGCAAGATTTGCAAGACCCAAGCGGCATCCGGGCACAAGGAACACGGGTGCAGGCAGCATTGATTCAAGCATTGAAAGTACAACTGCAACAGCGCACAAAAGTGCACAGCGTGTTATAAAATAGGCTTTGCTGTTGTTCATCTCGTCACCCCACTGCCGCATCAATATTTTCCGAACCACCCGTAAGCGATACAGAAATTTTACCCGGCAGGCAGATTATACTCTGCCCTGCTGCGCTTATTTTACCTGTCTTTTCGCAAAGCTTATCAGGGCAACCGGCATTTTTTACTCTTACGCCGTCATGCTCAACCACAAGGGTAAGTCTTATATCGTTTTCGCCTACAATTTCGTACTCACCGACTTTATCAAGCGAATACTCTGCATAAACTCTGCCGCCAAGCTTTACGGATACATTTTCATGAGAGGTTTTATTATTGACAATAAACAGTATGGAAACAAGAGCAAGCAATGCGACAAAGAGTATTATGATTATATCCGACGTGGCAAACACAGGCGTTTTATCAAACTTTTTCAAATGCTCTCACCCCATTGGCAATGTCGTCCGTTTACTGAATTGCAGTGACTTTTGCCTGTGGCAAAGTCAGTAACATTACCTCTATTTAGAATTTAAGTTTATCACATATGGATAGAAAAGACAAGAAGCGAACAGCAATCAACAGCCGCCTTTGGTTAGCTCAAAAGCGGCTTGCCCGACATTGGCATAACACATTTGAGTGCTGTAAAAGATAAAAACGAAAACCAACGCTTGAAACGCTGTATCAAATCTGCGTTGCGCTTGATTTGAAGATAAGGAAGATTGTAGCTATAATTGAGAAAAGAATTTGAAAATTCGGCAAAAAAATATTTCCGGCGGGTAAACGTCGGAAATATATAATTTTATTATTTGTCCTGCTGTGATTTTTGCCTTTTGATTACCTTAAGGCGAGAAAACTCTTCTCTTTCCTTTTCCTCAAGCGCATCGGTAATAAACTTAACTGCCGCTTCAAACTTTGGTATCATAATATTTTTCAGTGCATTTGCACGTTTTTGGGTTTTCTTAATTGAGTCGGCAAGTCTGTAAACACTGTTCTCAACCTCGGCAAGCTCTGTTGTGAACACCTTAACCTCGTTGAACTTAAGGTATGCGTCGTCAAGCGGTGAGCTTGTGTTGAAAAGGCCATAATGCAAACCGGGTTTACTTTCCTCCTGCATTGATACTATTGGAATTTCAACGCCCATAACGCTGCGGTACGAAAGCTTAAGACTATTCTCAAGCGGAACACTGCGTGCAATTTCATCGCAAAAGCCGGAGAGAATGTTAGCTCTCTGTAAGGCAAGGTAGGCTTCACTGTAAGCATCGTCTATCTTGCCCTGTATTTCATTAGCCCTGTCAATCAGGGTCATCATTTCACGAATAAGAATATTGCGTTTTTTATCGAGCAACTCATAACCCATTTTTGCAAGTGCAAGGGTCTTTTTCGTACTCATTAAATTACCCTTTGTTGCAGTAACCTGTGAACCCACAATATTCACCACCTTAGATTAAGATATTTATTGCTTAAAGTCCTCCGGTGAGGTTTCATTATAATACTCGTCGAGAATAGCGTCGTCAACACGGTCAAGCTCTGCTCTTGGAAGTGTGCCGAGCAGCTTCCAGCCTAAGTCAAGGCTTTCATCAATTGAACGGTTGGTTGAAAATCCCTGATTTACAAAATATGTTTCAAACAATTTACCAAACTGCATATACTTTTTATCAGTAGGCGACAGTTCTTCCTCACCTATAACAGAAGCAAGGCTTCGTGCGTCATTCACCTTTGCGACAGAAGCGAAAAGCTGGTTCTGAAGCGCCGGATGGTCTGCTCTTGTAAAGCCTTCGCCGATGCCGTCCTTCATAAGACGTGAAAGTGACGGCAGAACAGAAACAGGCGGATAAAGCCCCTGACCCTGCAATGCTCTGTCGAGAACTATCTGACCCTCTGTAATATATCCTGTAAGGTCAGGTATCGGGTGAGTAATATCATCGTTTGGCATTGTAAGAATAGGAATTTGGGTTACAGAACCGGTTGAACCTTTAACCATTCCCGCACGCTCATATAAAGATGCAAGGTCGGAATAGAGATAACCCGGATAGCCCTTTCTGCCCGGAATCTCGCCCTTTGATGAGCTGAACTCACGCAAAGCCTCAGCGTATGAGGTGATGTCTGTCATAATAACGAGAACGTGCATATTAAGAGTAAATGCGAGGTACTCGGCTGCTGTAAGCGCACAGCGAGGAGTAAGGGTTCTCTCGATGATAGGGTCGTTTGAAAGGTTTAAAAACATTACAACCCTCTGCAAAACTCCGCTTTCCTCAAAGCTGCGGCGGAAGTAATCCGCTACGTCATTCTTTACACCCATTGCGGCAAATACAACGCAGAAGCCCTGTCCCGCTTCATCGGCAATCTTTGCCTGACGTACTATCTGAACCGCAAGCTCATTGTGACTCATACCTGAGCCTGAGAATATAGGAAGCTTCTGACCTCTGATAAGTGTCATAAGCGTGTCTATTGTTGAAATACCGGTGTTTATATAATTCTGCGGATAAACTCTTGAAACAGGGTTTATAGGCGTGCCGTTTATGTCTGCCTTTTTATCGGGAAAAATATCACCAAGCCCATCAATCGGTCTGCCCACACCGTCAAACACTCTGCCGATAATCTCAGGCGAGAGTGCAATTTCCATTGGGTGACCGGTAAGTCTTGTTCTTGTGTTTTCAAGTGAAAGCCCTCTTGTGCCTTCAAAAACCTGCACAACAATGCGCTGACCGTCCATCTGAACAATTCTTCCCTGACGTCGTGTGCCGTTGTCAAGACGAATTTCTACAATCTCATCAAAGGACGCATCCTGAACGCCGTCTATAACTATAAGAGAGCCATTGATTTCCTTTACGCCAACATAATCTATAATCAATTCAAAAACCTTCTTTCTCTCTTAAGCCTGTGCTGCCTGTGCAAGCTTCTCTCTGATTTCAGCTCTGTACTGATCAAACATTTCAAGCTTGTTGTTAGGTATATCGTACTTCATCTTTGTCAGCTTATCGAAAAGTCCTGTTTCAAGCACTCTTGAAATAGGAATTCCAGCGCCAACAAGATGCTTTGCCTTTTTGTGCAGATAGAGAATAGTCTTCATCATCTGCTTCTGCTTTTCAAGCGGAACGTATGTGTCCTCCGGATGGAAGGCGTTCTGCTGCAAAAAGCCAACTCTGATTACACGGCAGGTTTCGATAACAAGCTTTTGATCATCCGGCAGAACATCTGAGCCGATAAGCTTAACAATCTCCATAAGCGAGCTTTCCTCCTGAAGGAGTGCGCTTATTCTTCCCCTGTATTTTATAAAGTCCTCACCCACATTTTTTACAAACCATGGGTCAAGGTCTGTGAAGTATTCACTGTAGCTTGAAAGCCAGTTGATAGCCGGATAATGTCTTGAATAAGCCAAATCCTTGTCAAGCGCCCAGAAGCAACGTGTGAAACGCTTTGTATTCTGCGTTACAGGCTCACTCATATCACCGCCCTGTGGTGATACGGCACCTATCATTGTTACAGAACCTTGTGCTCCGCAAAGTGTATCTGCAAGGCATGCTCTTTCGTAGAACTCAGAAAGTCTTGACGGAAGATAAGCCGGGAAGCCTTCCTCGGCAGGCATTTCCTCAAGACGTCCGCTGATTTCACGCAGAGCCTCTGCCCAACGTGAGGTTGAGTCTGCCATAATAGCACAGTTGTAACCCATATCACGATAATACTCGGCAAGTGTAACACCTGTGTAAATTGAAGCCTCACGAGCCGCAACAGGCATATTGGATGTATTTGCTATAAGCACTGTTCTGTCTGTCATAGGTCTGTTTGACTTCGGGTCAATAAGCTCCGAGAACTCCTGCAAAACCTGACTCATTTCGTTGCCACGCTCACCGCAGCCTACATATATAATAATATCTGCGTCACACCATTTTGCAAGCTGATGCTGAGTCATTGTTTTACCTGTGCCGAAGCCGCCCGGTATTGCTGCTGTGCCGCCCTTTGCTATTGGGAACAGCGTGTCGATAACTCTCTGACCTGTTACAAGCGGAATAGATGCGGACAATCTGTTTTTAACGGGACGTGGGGTACGGATAGGCCACTTTTGGCAGAGCGTAAGCTCCATTTCCTTACCGTTTTCGTCCTTTACAGTTACTATTGTATCGTGAAGGGTATATTCGCCGTCCGGTTTAACGCTTATTACCTCGCACTCCTTAACAAGAGGAGGAACAAGCAGACGGTGCTCAATTATCGGTGTTTCGGGGAGTGTTGCGTAAATTTGTCCGCCAAAGAGCTTGTCGCCCGGCTTAACCTTTATTGTAACATTCCACTTTTTATTAGGGTCAAGCGAAGGTACGCTTGCACCTCTTGAAATAAATGCACCCGAGCTTTTTTCAATTTCCGACAACGGTCTTTCAATGCCGTCAAATATGTTGTCTATTATTCCGGGACCGAGAGTTACGTTCATTGGCGCACCTGTGCCAACTATCGGGTCACCCGGCTTTAAGCCCGAGGTTTCCTCATAAACCTGTACGGTTGTGGTGTTGTCTGTTATTCCGATGATTTCGCCGACAAGCCTTTCCTCGCCGACATAAACCATTTCCATCATCGAAAAGTCCTTGGCATTTTTCACGGTAACAACAGGGCCGTTAATGCCGTATATTACATTCTTATTTGCCATCAAATTCAACCTCCGCCACATCAAAATTTGTTCACCGGGAACAAGGGCTAAATCTTAAGGTTGGAGTTTTGCAAGAACCAGCCCTTTTGGTTTTCAAGCTTTGTATCGAGGGTAAAATCAACAACAATGCCTCTGTTACCGCACTGTGCCTTGAAACCACCGATTATAATGTCTGAAGCAGCGGTAAAGCTGCAATTATTTCCAAATATAGTTGAAAGCTCACCCTCAAGCGCCATATCGTCGCTTTTGAGATAAACGGTGAGTTCCTCGCTGCCAAAGAAGTCGGCAGCCTGCTGAGCATCGTTTTTGAGAGCAGCCTTATATTCGGCTGTTTTTGTGTAATCCAAAAGCTTATCCTTGGACTTTTCAAAAATTTCTCTCACCATTTCTTCACGTCTTTTATACAGTGCACGCTTGCCTTCGTCTTCCTTTTTGGCGAGCTCGCCTGCAATACCGGCACGCATTGATGCCATTTCTCTTTGAATTAACGCATGAGCATCTCTTATGCCCTCGTCCTCAGCCTTCTTAAGCTCCTCAGCCTTAAATTTTTCAACCTCTGAACGAATCATATGTTTCTGCTCGTCAGCAAATTTTTGTATAGCGTTTAAGAAGTTACCTGTTTTTGTATCAGGCGACATACTAACCATTCCTCTCCGAATAGTTTTGAGTAATAATCTTGTAAGAGGCAAGGGGTTAAAGCTTAACCCCTATTGCCTCCTGAACATATCTTGTGATTGAGTCCTTTGTTCTTCCATTACCGTGACGGTCGGGAATTTCAACAATCAAAGGACGCTGCCTGTTAAGCTTTAAATCATAAATAAGCTCCGGACAAAGGGAAACAAGCCGTTCTGTCATCAATATAACGGCAACGTCCTCCATCTCCATTGCCTCGGTCAAAGCCTTGCGAACCTCGTCATCACTGTGGATAACAATGCCGTCAATGCCTGCAAGGCGCATACCGATTTGAGTATCTACATTGTCACTGATTAAGTAAAAACGCATTTATCTCACCAAAGCTTTCGTCTAATTCCGCTGCGAAGCGAATTAAGCAAAGAGAATAAGGATTGAAATAAGTACACCGTAAATAGCGATACCTTCTGCAAGAGCAACGAAGATAAGAGCCTTACCGAACGCCTTAGGATCCTCTGAAGTTGCGCCGATAGCAGCAGGAGCAGCACCGCAAACAGCAATACCGCCGCCTATACCGGAAAGGCCTGTAACAAGACCAGCGCCGATATACTGCAAGCCCTTGTAGCTTGCTTCGGCTGCGGCAGCAGCGTCATTGCCGGCAGCCGAGGCTGCAACCGGGAAAGCAACGCAAAGCACAAGCATAGCTGCAAAAGATAAGAGCTGTCTTAATACAGCGCTCTTTCTGCTACGACGGTGCTTGATAACCGAACGGTATGACATATACATTGAGATAATCAAGAAAAGTACCGGTAAAGTAAGAAGTATTAACTGCATAATAAATTCCTCCTGAAATTAAAATATTCTGCTCCGCTTTGCGGAGTTGTTGACATTTTATTATTTTTTATTCAGCCTTACAGGGTTAAAGGCTCTGCCGCCGCCGATGTAGTAGCGGCTGAACAGCTCGTAATATTCAAGCCTTAATACCTGAATTGTAACAAGAGTTGCCTCAAGCACAATAACAAAGGCATTGCCGAATACCACCATAATTATATACGGTATTGAACCAGGCTCGCCGAGCAACCCTGCAAGCGTAAAGAATACAAGCATCATTCCGGCGTGAACAAGTGCAAAGGTGCCGATACGCAGATATGACATTGTGTTTGTAACGTAGCTTAAAAGCGTTTCAAACAGCTCAAAGAAGCTCTGCACCAAATACTCGCCCCATTTTTCGGGCTTCCAATTTTTCTCGCCGTTTACAAGCTTTGTGAACATCTCGTTGAGATAGATAAAGATAAGCGGCACAACTATTAGGAACAGAACATACCAAATGTTCATAACGGGTATTCCAAACAGTGTGCAAAGTAAACCCGCAACAAGCGATGCGTAAAAGATTATTCCGCAGATTCCGCTCGGATGGAAAATTGCCCGTCCGAAATCACGCCGTTTTAACGACGAATAGACATTTAAAAGCATTGCAACTAACACAAGGAAAACACCTATTCCGGCGGCGACTACAACAAGCATTGTTGCGCTTTCAAGCACAGGTACAGGCTTGCCGCTTAGTCCGATTGCGTGATACAGCGGATCCAGAACATCTTCAAAGCCGAATACCGAGCCATATACAAATCCGAACAGCGTTGCCGACACTCCGCACGGCATCAGGATTTTTCCTATATCCATCTTCTTTAGCTTCCACATCAGATAGCCTGCTATAATAAGGACTATACCTTGCCCCACATCACCGAACATTATGCCGAACAGTATTGTGAAAGTGAGCGACACAAAGAAGGTCGGGTCAGGCTCGTTATAGCACGGCAGACCGTACATATCAACGAAATATTCATACGGCTTTGATAATAAGTTATTTTTAAGCTTTATCGGCGGCGAGTGCTTTAGCTCGTCCTTGCCGTCCGTAAGAGAACACTCTATACTGTCAATGCTCTCAAGCTTTGATACAAGTTCATCTGCACAGCTTGAGGGAACCCAGCCGACAAGAATAAAGCTTTTGTGGTAATACATTGCATTTTTCTTGATACTTGAATAAAGCTCAAGCTCCGAAATTTTGCTGAAATATCGGTTTATATCTGTTTTGTTATACTTGTAGTAGCTGTCAAGCTTGCTTTGGGCAACATCAAGATCTTTAAGCAGTGCGTCAAGGTGCGACCCCAGAATTTTCATACTCTGTTCGGGAGTTCCGTGGAAACCGTCTATATCGCAATGCTCAAAATACAAACCCGAGAAAATCCTGTCTATATCCTCTCTCTTGTCAATCGGAGTAACATAAACACCCCAATAGTGCGTTTCATCCTCTGTACAAATAAAGAACGATATATACGGATCATCCCTGTAATTTTCAAGCTTTTTGTAGCTGTCATGCGGCAATCTGCCGAAATTTGCCTTAATGAATTCGCAAGAGAAAATTTTGTCGAAATCCATATCCATTCCAACAAAATGAGATGCTTCTTCAATGCTGCGCTTGCATTGATCAATCCTTTGGTTTAATTCAGCCTTATCTGCAATGAGCCTTTCAAGCTCATGACTCATAGCTTCTATTCTGTCGAGCACCTGCTCGTTGCTGTCCAAAACATCGCTTACATCCACTATGTCCGGCTCAATACCGGCAAAACTTAGAGTTTCAGTAAACTCCGACAGCGGATCGGTGTAAGGGTTTTTGTCAGTTACAGGCATAAAGCCCCTTGTATCGGAATAGAAATTCAGCGGGTCATCAGGTTGAAACTGCCCGGAACTTCCGCAGATGTCGATAACCTTTTCCAGCTCCGACCTCAGACCGATTATACCAATTGATTTTATTGGAGAAACAGCCATCTGGTTACCTCCTTAAATTATTGATATATCAAAAGTTTTTTTATTGTATCAGGGTCAACCTTGTATCGTACACCCTCGATAATATTGATAATGTTAGTAAGCTCGGTTTGGACAAGGCTGAAGTAGCTCATCATTACAACAGTCGGCACGGTTGAAAACCGTATCTGCCGCTTTGCATAGCTGAAATCACCTCGTCTGTCAATCTCACCGGCGTAGCTATATTCCATTTTAGCAATTCTTTTGCCTATGCTCGACTGAGCAGCCGCTGCGAAAAGCTCCTTGGGCGAGGTTGCTTCGCACATTTGCCTCAGCACTGCTTCTCTTATAGAGCCGTGCGGCAAAAGCTGCGCTCTGATTTCCTCAGGTTCAAGGTGGTAATACTTCTGAAGTCTCAACACTCTGACAAAATTCATCAAATCAATATGAGTTGTAAAAAGCTCCGTAAGTCCTCTTTTTTCTTCGCCTTTTGTGTGGTTATTGATGATTTCAAAGAGCCGGTTGTATAAATCAGAGTAAAGTGCATTTTCAATTGCAGGAACATTAAGCTCACCGTTGTTTGTCGGGCGAAACGGCTCAAGCAGCTTTTTGTATCTTGTCTTTTCAACAGCCGCTAAAAATTCGCTGTAATTTCTCGCCTTCGCCATAGCCTGCAAGTCTATCTTGGTATGGGCGCTAAACTGCAAAGGCAAATCAAAAACATATCTTTCCGTATTACCGGAGCCTAAGAGCATTACAAAATGTGAAAGCTGCTCAACCTCCGCCCTATTTATAAGAAACTGTGAAAAAGACTCGCCTGTTGCTATTTCGTAATGTGACACTGAGGCATAATCATGAATAAGCTGCTGTTTAAGCACAGCCTCAAGCTGACCCCTGTGTACGTCACGCTCGTTCATATTATTGAGCAACGACGAATAGCTTGTGTGGGTCTTAAGGTAAGACATAACCTCGCCAACGCTTGAACATGCAAGCAGGGTCTGATAGTCCTTTTCCTTAAGTCGCCTGCCGTATTTGCATCTTGCCTTTGCTATAATAGCATTTGCTGCATATTTTGTAAAAATCATTGCTCAGGCTCCCTTCTTAAAAATATGCATAAGCTTAAGCTTACGAGTTGATTACAGCAGTAACAATGCCATCAACCCATTTATCACAATTTTCCGAGAAGGTTTTTTCAAGTCTTTCAAGAGATTCCTTTTGTTTGAGCTTAAACTTTTCAAGCTCTTCGTCCGCCGCCTTGCGTTCCGTAATTTCGTTTTTGGCGATACGCTTTCTCGCTTTTTCGATATAGTTGTTGTAAACGTCCTCCTTAGCCTTGGCTATGTCTGCCTCAGAGTTGACCTTTTCCCGGTTAGCCTCCTCAGTAAGCTCACGTGCCTTTTCGTCCATTTCAACAATCTTTGCAAGCATATCCTCCATATGAACACCTCCGTACGGGATTAAATAAATAAATGCGAGGAACGCAGTCCTCGCATTTCGTCATTGAAACGTAAAGATAACAACAGCAAAAACTATACATATTAATATGTATATGTGTTAGCGTTGTCGCTATTATAGCACTCAGAAAGAATTTTTTCAAGGTATATTTAGCATATCTTAAAAAATTTTTAAACTTTATTTACATAGAACAAATGAATGTGTGTATGCACATTAAGTTTTTACAAAACAATCAGTTTTTAAGGCTCTGCAGCGGAGCAGGAATTCTGCCGCCTCTTGAAATAAATTTTGCAGGTGAGGCTGTGTTAAGCTCCATAACGGGGCCACCGCCCAAAAGTCCGCCAAACTCAAGCCAATCTCCTGCTTTTTTGCCGATAGCAGGGATAACTCTTACAGCAGTTGTCTTGGAATTTACCATACCGATTGCCGCCTCGTCTGCGATAATAGCAGAGATAACCTCGGCTGTTGTGTCGCCTGGAATATTTATCATATCAAGACCTACCGAACATACAGCCGTCATAGCCTCAAGCTTTGTTAGTGTAAGGCAGCCGCTCTTTGCAGCCGAAATCATACCTGCGTCCTCTGTTACGGGAATAAACGCACCGGAAAGACCGCCAACGTGTGAAGAAGCCATTACACCGCCCTTCTTAACCGCATCGTTAAGCAGAGCAAGAGCCGCTGTTGTTCCGTGTGCGCCGCACTGCTCAAGACCCATTTCCTCAAGGATATGGGCAACGCTGTCGCCAACAGCCGGAGTAGGAGCAAGCGATAAATCTACAATGCCAAACGGAACGCAAAGACGCTTTGAAGCCTCCTGAGCTACAAGCTGACCTGTTCTTGTAATCTTGAACGCTGTCTTTTTGATAAGATTTGCAACCTCTGTAATATCACAGTCGCCGCACTTTGACAAAACTGCACGCACAACGCCCGGTCCTGATACGCCAACGTTAATCTCGCAGTCAGGCTCGCCGGGACCATGGAAGGCACCCGCCATAAACGGGTTATCCTCGGGTGCATTACAGAAAACAACAAGCTTTGCAGCTCCAATGCACTCTCTGTCCTTTGTCAGCTCGGCTGTTTCTTTAACAACTCTGCCCATTTTTGCAACGGCGTCCATATTAATGCCCGCCTTTGTGCTGCCTATATTAACAGACGAGCAAACGTGCTCTGTTTCGGCAAGCGCACGGGGAATACTCTCAATAAGACCATAATCGCCCTTTGCAAAGCCCTTTTGCACAAGTGCAGAGTAACCGCCGATAAAGTTTACGCCGACTGTCTGAGCGGCTTTTTCAAGAGCATGGGCAAACTTAACAGGGTCGCTTGTAGGACAAGCGGCAGCAAGCATTGCAACCGGGGTTACAGAAATACGCTTATTGATAATCGGAATACCGTACTCCTTTGAAATGTCCTCGCCCGTTTTTACAAGGTCCTTGGCATAGCGGCAGATTTTGTCATACACCTTATCGCAAGCCTTATCAATATTCTCATCAACGCAATCGAGCAGCGAAATACCCATTGTAATTGTTCTTACGTCAAGGTTTTCGTTGTCAATCATATTGATTGTTTCAAGTATATCATGTGTATTAATCATATAAATAATGCCTCCAAAAATTAAATCCTGTGCATTGAGTTGAAGATGTCTTCATGCATAATGTGAATCTTAAGTCCCATCTCATCACCCAAAGAGGAAAGGCTGTCAGCCAGTTTGTCAAACGGAATGCTCGACTTGTCGATGTCAACAAGCATTATCATTGCAAACATATCCTGCAATACGGACTGAGTTACCTCCTGAATATTAACGCCGTAATCAGCGCAGGCACATGACACCTTTGCAAGGATTCCTACTGTGTCCTTGCCGATAACAGTAATAAACGCACGCATATAAATTTCCTCCTGAATTATAGTTTTACATCTTATTATCTTATTTTTCGCTCCGCCTGTCAATAGCGCAGGCGGATTTTGTAAAATAAGTAAATTTTTATTGGTCTGATACGAAAAAACTGAATAAAGAATAGAAAATCCTTGAAAAAGAATCGGCAAGAGGATATAATTTTATAAAATGTCATATCACCATATAAGGCAATGTCATCAAATAAGCGACGTTATAATGCAATTTTAGACCTAACTTACAGCATTTGAAATATTTGCTTTGCAAATATGAATTTTGCCTTTTGGCAATGTAATGGCGGGTTTTACCCAAACACAGATTAAATTATATTTCTTATGTTTACAACATTACAAAATAAGGAGGCGGGCCAATGAAAAACAGAATTATCGTTGACAGCCATACACACAGCAATAATTCCTTTGACGCAGAAAACAGCGTTTCGGAAATGCTTAACAGAGCAAATGAAATAGGGCTTGACTATCTAACGATAACCGACCATTTCGAGTCTGCGTTCTATTTTGAGCCGGACGATGAGTTCGGCGATTTAAGGGTTCTTTTACCGCAATCTGTAAATGACGTAAAAAATCAGCAGAAAATCAATACGGGCAAAACAGAGCTTTTATGTGGAATAGAGCTTGGTGAACCGCTGCACAATATAAAGGCAACCGATGAGGTGCTCGGTCTTACAAACTTTGACTTTGTGCTGTGCTCAACGCATAATCTTAGAGATATGGGAGATTTCTTTTGGCTTGACTATAAGAGCAACGAGATACCATCGCTTATAAAAAAATATTTCCGTGAGCTTTGTGAATGTGTGCAGTGGGGCGGTTTTGACAGTCTTGCACACATTACATACCCTATGAGATATATTTGCGACAGGAGCAAAATTGCGGTTAACTTCTCTGACTACAAAAATGAGATTGACGAGTTACTCTCGCTGCTTGCAGAAAGAGACAAGGCGCTTGAATTTAACACCTGCCGCAACTGTGAGCTGTCGCTGAAAACAATAGACAGCTGCCGAGATATACCGTATTTAAAGCGTTATAAGGAGCTTTGCGGCAGATATGTTACTCTTGGCAGTGACGCACACAAAATTCAAGACCTCGGAAAGGGAATTGACGGGGCAATTGATATTTTATGTGAGCTTGGGTACAGTGAAATTACGGTATTCAAACAAAGAAAACCAATGCTTATCCCGATAAAATAAACTTGATTTCTTTATGCATATTTTCCCCATTCTTACAAACAATGAATATGGGTGAAATTTATGGAATTAATTAAAATCGCACTTGCCTCTCTCGCATCGCTTGCCGCACTGTTTATCCTGACAAAATTTATGGGCAACCGTCAGATATCACAGCTGACAATGTTTGACTATATCAACGGAATAACCATAGGCTCTATTGCCGCCGAAATGGCAACCTCTCTTGAGGATGACATATTAAAACCGCTTACTGCTATGGTAATTTATACTGTTGTAGTTGTGCTGATTTCTTTGGCTTCGTCAAAATGGTCAGGAGTAAAGCGTTTCTTCGGCGGACGTTCTCTTGTCATAATGAGCAACGGCAAAATCTTCAAAAACAACCTTAAGAAAGCAAAGCTTGATTTGAATGAATTTTTGATTCAGTGCAGAGTAAACGGCTATTTCAACCTTGATGATATTGAAACCGCCGTATTTGAAAGCAACGGCAGAATTACATTTCTGCCAAAAGCCTGCAAGCGTCCTGTCCGTCCTGAGGATGTTCATTTGTTTCCAAATAAGGCCGGCTATTACGCAACTATTATTTCCGACGGTGAGGTATTATTCAAGAATCTTCACGCCGCAGGTAAAAACGAGATTTGGCTTAAAAAAGAGCTTAAGCGCTTAGGCTACAACAAATATTCAGAGGTTTTCTACGCCGCAAGCGACGGAATTGAGCTTATGGCTTACGGATATGACCAAACGGAAAACCAAAACGATATATTTCAATAATTTTACGAGGTGCAAAATGATTATAATGTCAGTTGACTTGGGACTTGCAAGAACAGGTCTTGCTGTATGCGATAAAACCGAGCTTCTCTCCTCACCGCTGTGTGTGATTGAGGAGCGTGACTTGGATATATTAGCGGATAAAGTTGCTTTGAAATCGCAGGAGTGCCGAGCCGAACTGATAGTTGTGGGACTGCCGAAAAATATGGACGGCAGCGAAGGAGAATCGGCACAAAGAGCGAGGGAATTTGCAAAAGCCCTGTCGGTAAAGACGGGGCTAAAGTGCGATATGCAGGACGAAAGAGGCACAACAATAACGGCGCACAATTACCTGAACATTACTGACACAAGAGGCAAAAAGCGCAAGAGCGTTATAGACAGCGTTGCGGCAACAATAATACTTGAGGATTATCTGGCATACCGAAAAAACCACCGTACATAATCTTCACGTGAAAAAACTCATTTTAAACAACTGCGAGTGATCCGTATAAACCGTAAATTACGCATTGTTTCCATGTATTGAAGTGATTTTAAGCAAAAAGTAAACCGCATAGACAAGCTCTTAAAAACAGCTTATCTATGCGGCATTTTGGCGGAGAGACGGGGATTCGAACCCCGGGTACGGTTATTACCGTACACATGATTTCCAATCATGCTCCTTCGGCCAGCTCGGACATCTCTCCAATTATTAATTTTCTGCGCTCACAAGCACTTTGGTATTATACAATATTCGCTGTAAAAAATCAAGTAAAATTTTAGAATTTACAAAAAATTGCCGTAAAAATCCGAAAGCACTGTGGCTCTCGGATTTTTACTTTTATCTAATTTATCAAATAATCAAATTGTGGGAATTATCCCTCAATTTTAAACTCCTTCTTAGACACGCCGCAAATTGGACACTTCCAATCGTCCGGAAGCTGGTCAAACGGTATCTTCTGCTCTGAGTCCTTATATTCAAAGCGGCAAATCGGACAAACATATTTCAGCTGCGGGCTGTTATCTGTCTTTGCATCACTGTCCTGATATGTCGGAGCATTTTTCGGCGCTCTGCCCTTAATAACACGGTGGTAATAATCATAGGTCATCGGAACGCCAGCGACGTTATCACTTCCTGCTTTAACCTCAGCAATAAAGACAGTGTGGGTCAGGGTTTCAACAGTATTTACGACCTTGCACAAAAACCAACAGCAAATATTTTCACGCAATACCGGCACATTCTCACGCAGTAGCTTGTAATTTACATTAGCAAGCTTGTCCGCATTTCTGCCGGAATTAAAGCCGAGAGCACCGATAACCGTTCCGGAGGTATCCTCAGACAAAACGGATACCGAGAACTTTCCGGTTGCTTTAATGCGTTCGTTTGAGTAATTTTCGTGATTCACACTCACAGCAATCATCATAGGCGAGGAAGTTATCTGAATAACAGTGTTCGCAATGCAGGCTGACGGGCGGTTTTCGCCCTCAACTCCGATAGCATACATACCGTATGACAGGGTTTGAAATATTTTCGGATTCATGATTCAACACCTCTTGAGCCTTTGTGCAGCTTAGATTTATCAAAGCTGTGCAAATAGTATAACATATTTTAGCTTTGCTATGCAATAGCTTTTTATATATTATATTACAAAAAAGCCAAAACAGTTGTCGAATTTTTGTATTATGTCAGCAAAATTTTACTTGTCATCTTTATTTTTTTTGAAGCTTGTCAGCGGAACCACCTTTCCGTCCGGCATAACAGCGTCAGTGTTTTCAAGCTGTGAGCGCAGGCTTGACTTCATCTCGTCAATATATAGCCTGTAAAGCTTCTTTTGCTCTGATTGCTCCTCCTCGGTAAGTCCGACTGTCTTTTTCTTTTTAGCAAGCTCGTTTATTCTTTTCAACGATGCGTCATCCATATTAATTCTCCTTTTAATCAATATTGCTCATATAAAAAACTTATATACCGCTGCATATTTCACAAATCTTGATAGGTATTTATTTCATTGAAAAAAGCGCCCTGCGGCGCTTTTTCTGGTGGAGACGGAGAGGATTGAACTCTTGACCTCTGCGTTGCGAACGCAGCGCTCTCCCAGCTGAGCTACGCCCCCACAGCTTAATTTACATTTTATCACAATATAGACAGCAATTCAACAAAAATGTCGAAAAACAAATTAAGCCGTTAAACACGTTATTATTCACCAAAGGCTCGACTCAAAAACGTGTGCAAAAAATCTGGAAAGATTTCTCTCCACGCATTTTCGTTATGTTCATTTTCCGTAAGCACAACCTCGTTGAGCTTATCATACGGATAATTAAGCTCAATTAGCAAATCATACAACATTTCAACGCTTTCAAATATCATCTGCTCCTCCTCACCGACAGCACCGCTGTAAATATAGATATACGGCGATTCTTCAGTAAGCTTTAGCGCAAGATATCTTTCCCAGTCCTGCCTTGAATAGAGTAAAAATGCAGGAGAAAGTGCGCCGACAGCAGAAAAAAGGTCGCTGTGCTCCATTCCCTCAAAAAATGCCTGGAGTCCCCCCGATGAACAGCCACAAACAGCATTGAAGCGCTTATCACAGCTTACAGGAAAATTGGACTGAACATATGGCATAACTGTGTTTATCAAAAAGCTGTCAAAGCCTTCGCCCTCAGGCTTGAATATTTCGTTTAAAAGCTCTGTGTGAAGTACAGTCCCTATGCTGTCCGGCGTAAGCTCGCTGTCACGGTAGATATTTCCGTTGTCTATTCCGACAATAGCAGCACCCGTAATTCCGCATTTTACCTTGTTTTCAACCGCACCAATAACATCTAAGCAGCCGTACACAGTTGCGTTATTGTCAAAAAGATTCTGACCGTCTGTCATATAAATTACAGGTAAAACATCACCGTCATTATGCTGAGGAACATACACCCATATTTTTCTCTCGCCCCTGCCTTGATACGGCAGCATAGCTTCAGTTAAAATTGCATTTACCATTACTTATCACCCAATTTAATTAAAGCACAAAAAGGAAGTATATGCAATAAGGAAATAAGCTTTTAGACTGAAAAAGAAAATATTAAATTTTTGCTGTAAAATTGTTGACATTATAACAGGAGTTTGATATAATGTTATGGCAACAAAACGACAAGGACCATTAGCTCAGTTGGTTAGAGCAACCGGCTCATAACCGGTCGGTCCGGGGTTCGAGTCCCTGATGGTCCACCAGAAAAGCCGATGCATACGCATCGGCTTTTTTCAATGAAAAACGCTCTCGGAATTTGAAAAATTCACCATATAATATGTATTAACTTACGTTACGAAATACAAGTTGGCGTATTTGGGCTTGCTCTGTTTCACTTTTTCCTTCTTTCACGGCATTATGTAAAATTCTCGCAATATATAAACACTTATACATATATTAGTATAATAATCCTTGCCTGAATTGAACACAAAACCTCGGATTTTATCGACTTGTTTGGTGAAGTATATGAATTGTTTTCTGTGATTTAATATGGTAAAATAAATCTATTCGATTATATTCTAAACATAGTCGGAAATATACGAAACCGGAGAAATAATATGATTGCTAATTCAACACAGCTTGTTCAGGCTGCTCAGCGTGGCGACACAAAAGCCGTAAGCAGCCTATACAAGCAAAGCTTCAAGTCGGCATACCTTACCGCAAAGTCAATTGTTCAAAATCAAGCCGACGCCGATTCGCTTGTAAAGGAAAGCTACCTTCAGGCATTTTACAACATTAACACAATTCCCGATGTAAGCGCCTTTGACAAATGGTTCAACACAATTGTTGACAAAAAAGCGAAAGAATACTTACTCAAAACCAACTCTAACATCTTTCCTCAAAGCATAAGTTCGGCGGCCTCATCCTGGAGCGACGAGTCTGCACCTAAGCTTTCTGTTACTCCTAACCTTGCCACTGCTGCTATGAACACAATTTACGCACTGCCGGCAAACCAAAAACTCATACTTATTATGTATTACAACCAGGGGCTTAACACCGCTGAAATTGCCGACACACTTTCAATCTCAGTTGACGAGGTAAAGGGCACTCTCTACAATGCAAGGCAGGCTATTGAGCAAGATTTATCTGTAATTACACCGCCGAACATACCTGTTTCGTCAGTCATTTACTCATCCTTTGTTCAGGCATCAAACACCTGTATTGCTCCCAAGGAACAGGTTAAGGATATTATAAACACATTAACAGGCGGCAGCGTTGCTGTTCCCCCTGTTGCTCCTAATCCTACTCCCGTTCAGAATCCTACTCCCGCTCAGCCTAATATGCAGAGTGTTCAGCCGAACATACAGCACGATACGGTTAACAACGGTATGTCTCCGGACGCCGCTGCCGTAAAAAGCGGAATCTCAAAAGGAGCAAAGCTTGCTTTAATTATTGGCGGTGCGGCTGCTCTGGTTATTGCGGTAATAGTTATTATACTCGTTATTATGTTCTCCAACCAGAAAAACGGTGAGGTTATTGCAACACAGCCTACAGCAATAGCGGAAACACTGCCGGAAGAAGAAACCGAAGCAGAAACACAGGCACAGGAGGATTCAAATGTTTCAAGCAATGAAATATTTGACAGCAGTTATGCACTTCCGTCTGACTACGAGCTGAATTTGGCAAGCTTTGACAAGAAGAACGGATTTGATTCAGGCTTAGGTCTTGACGAGGTTGATACAATCAAGGAATTCGAGAAGCTGCCGGAGATAAAGGATATTGTAGATGACAAGGATTCTTATGTATCATACAATGTTGAGCAAAACAATATCTTCTTAACCCGACGTATATTTAACAGTTACATAGACGACGGCGTTTCCTATTCTGTTTTCATTAGCACAGATGAAAAAGGCAACAAAGCTCCTACAAGCCTTAGTATGATATTCAATTCACTCTCCGATGACGTGGATTTATCCGTTTTACGTTCAACTGCAAAGAAGCTTTTAGAGCTTACAAAGCTTGATTCAACGGCTATTGATGCCCTGCTTTATTCAGACAGAGAGGACTCCGATTCAATAACAGCGTCAAACGATCTTGGAAGCTACTATCTCCTCAACGAGATTGACGAGGACGAACTGAACATAAGCATTTACTTCTATCCGGAATATTCAAGCGACACACCGGAGGGAATTAAGCCGAAATACTTTGAAGACGATTTTTCAAAATATTATGACTTAAACAAGGTGTTCAACAACTCAGATGTTGACTTTAACGACGATTTATCAAAGCAGGGACTTTCAAAGCTCAGCTCTGTTGACTACGCTAAGAAGATTTCAAACGAGAATTACTATCCGACAGTATCCTACACAAAGGATCAAAACGGTAAGCTCAAAGAGGTTAGCTTATACGCATCAGACAGTTTTACATTCGACTCGGATAACGCAAAACTTGACAGCGCAGATGTAACCGTATCCTACTTAGATAGCACATTGACCGGTACAACCGGAGATATTACGCTGAAATACAGCTACACCTCTTTTGACAAAAGCATACTTAGCGACTGTGCAAAGCTTGCCGCTGAGCAGCTTAAGTTCTTTGACAAGGATATATCCGTAAGTGAAAAAGACCTTACGCTCTCAAATTCAGATGACAGCAAAGACCTTGACGTTAAAACTAAACTTAGCAAGGACGGCAAGGCAGAGCTTGAAATACTCGATGACGGTGAAAGTATAAGCTACACACTCTCATGGGATTCAGAGGATTCAGAGGATTAATAATTTAATACGCATAATATGCAATTTTAAAAGCCATACCCACAGCCTTAGGTATGGCTTTTAGTCTAACTGAGAAATTCTGAGAAATTCATGGCAACTCCTGTTGTCTTGATAGGATATTTATTTAAGCTTATTATACCATTTATTTAAATTTTTACAGAATTATTATCTTTATTGAAATTTAATCTATTGACTTTTTCTTATAAGGATATTAAAGTTATCTTATTATGATATTTTATTTCGCTAACAGGAGGATAAGACAATGAAAAACACAAGAAAATATAAGTCAAGAATCACTTCATCGTTTAAAGCCATAGTGTCGTTTGCGCTTGCTTTTGCGCTGATGCTCAGTCTTGCGGTGTTCCCAACTGCGGCGGCAGAAAACTTTGGTGATTATAAATACGAAATTTATGACGATACGGTTATAATAACAGACTACACAGGCAGTGATGCTGAGATTACAATTCCGAGCGAGATTGGCGGAAAAAGTGTTACAAGCATTGGTGATTATGCATTTGATAGCTGCGACTCTCTGCAAAGCGTAACCATCCCGAACAGCGTTACAAGTATTGGTGCTTATGCATTTTGTAATTCCCTTGAGTTGACAAGCATAACAATTCCTGACGGCGTTATAAGCATTGGCGAATCGGCATTTTCCTTATGCTTCGCCCTGCAAAGCATAACCATCCCGAACAGCGTTACAAGCATTGGTGATGGTGCATTTGAATACTGCCACTCCCTGCAAAGCGTAACCATTCCGGACAGCGTTACAAGTATTGGTGCTTGGACATTTTATAATTGCAATGATTTGACAAGTGTAACAATTCCCGACAGCGTTACAAGCATTGGCGATTCGGCATTTGAAGACTGCACCTCCCTGAAAAGCATAACCATCCCGAACAGCGTTACAAGTATTGGTGCTTGGGCATTTGGGTATTATTTTGTTCCTGACTCTGGTGATTTAAAATTTGACGACTTCACAATCTACGGATACGCTGACACAGCCGCAGAAGACTACGCAATCAACAATGGTTTTAAATTTGTTTCTCTCACATTACCCGATGTCCCCGGCGATGTTACAGGCGACGGCAAAGTAACGCTTACCGACTCGATTAACATTCAAAAGGCTGCGCTTCAAATTAAAGAGCTTACGGGTCAGGCGCTTATTAATGCTGATTTGAACAAGGACGGCAAAGTAAGCGTAATTGACGCAATTAAGGCGCAGATTGTTGCACTGCAAATGGCTGTGTAATATCCGGATTACTTAACAAATTCCTTGCAATGAATAACTAAAAGGCAACAGCCGTTCATCGGTTAAAAGATGGGCGGCTGTTGCCTTTTATAAGTATTGGTAAGAATTTGCCGGAAAAGTTATCATCCTTAAGTCACCTGCGGTGACAGCTCCCTTCAGAGTAAGCCCCGGTGTTCTGTTAAAAATTACGTCCGGCAATTATTGCTCCCTGCAACAGCTCTTGGCCCATAGCCTTTCCGCAGGCAAGACTGCGGATATCTGCGGCAAGAATGTCCTTTTCAAAAAACTCTGCGGCTTTACCGTCAAGCAGTTTTTTGTAGTGCGCAGGCTTTGTTATAATCGGCAATGCACATTTTTTCTTCATAAGCTTAAGCACCTGTGTACCGTTTGAATTAAAACCTAAAACACGGATATACGGCGGCATAGCAGACTGCATTTCATGACTGATACCGAGCACCAGTGAGCAGAGCACCCTGCGGATTCTCGGTGCGGAATAGCGTCGGCAGACCGCCTTGCTAATAAGCTCGTCAATGCTTTTTGAGCCTTTGAGCGACTGTTTAAGCCTGTTTTCAAGTCCTTCGGATACCTCCGGTAGACTTGACAATTCGCTTAGGCTTGCACTGCGCAGAGAATACATCAAAATCCTTTCAAGGCTGTTCATATTGGCAACATCGCCTGAATCCGCTGCGTTTTCAATAATTGGGATTGAATTTTTGGGAATATAGTTTCGCACAAAGTCAGGCTCGCCTATTTTTTCACGCAGCATTGAAGCCGAGGCAAATGCACCGCTTGCGGCATTGCTGTCATGCTCTGCTCCTGTGCGGCTGATTGTTTCAGCCTTAACATCGGCATTTTGCAGTATAATCTCCTTAACGTACTCAACGGCAAGCAGGTTATTTGGTGAGGATAGTATTTTGCCGCACTCATCCCCTGCTGTTTGCGTTACGGATTTCTGAACAGCAGCGGCGTATGACGGCATATTATTCACGTCTTGCGAAAGAGCTGTCTTGAATTTTTCTGACAGCATAGCCTTGGCACAGTCACTTATCAGCTTAATATTGCCGCACTCACTGCCGAAAAAAACACTGTCGGCAACACCCATTGATTTTATTATTGATACTCCTCCCCTTGCAAACACAGGAGCCGCCGCACACGCCCACACAGCAGGAAGCTCAAGCACCAAATCAACGCCGTTTAAAATTGCCGCCTTCGCCCTGTCAAGCTTGTTAAGCGCAGCACACTCTCCCCTTTGCACAAAGCTTCCGCTCATAACAGCAACAATGTGGGTTGCACCGTTTTGTCGCTGCTTTTCAATTAAATATCTGTGTCCGTTATGAAAAGGATTAAATTCGCTTATCACACAACTTATTTTCATACATAATCACCGTAATTTCATACATTTTTTACAAACAACGATATAAAAAGGTTGAATTTCTTACTCTTATGTACTATTATATATTAGTATAGAACTTATATGCAACTATGAGGAGGATAAAAATGAAAATTTTGGTAATCAATGCAGGAAGCTCTTCACTTAAGTATCAGCTTTTTGATATGGACAATGAAACGGTTCTTGCAAAGGGAAACTGCGAGAGAATTGGCATTGACGGCATTTTCACTCATAAGACTTCGGACGGACGTGTACTTAAAAAGAATGTTGATATGCCTGACCATAAGGTAGCATTTATGCAGGTTAAGGACGCACTTATTGACAATGAGTACGGCGTTATTAAGACTCTTTCTGAGGTTAGCGCACTTGGTCACAGAATCGTGCAGGGCGGCGCACTGTTCAGCAAGAGTGAGCTTGTAACTGATGATGTTATTAAGGGCATTGAAAGCCTTATTCCGCTTGCACCTCTCCACAACAAGGGTCACGTTCAGGCTCTCAGAGCTTCACAGGAGGTATTCGGCAAGGATGTTCCGCAGGTTGTTGTATTTGACACTGCATTTCACTCAACCATGCCGGACTATGCCTACATCTATCCTATCCCCTACGAGTATTACGAGAAATATCAGATTCGCCGCTACGGCTTCCACGGCACATCACACCGCTATGTTACACACCGCTGTGCCGAGCTTATGGGCGTTGACATCAAGGATATCAAGATTATCTCCTGCCACCTCGGCAACGGCTCATCTATCACTGCAGTAGAGGACGGCAAGGTTATAGACACAAGCATGGGTCTTACACCGCTTGACGGCTTTATGATGGGAACAAGAACAGGCACACTCGACCCGTCTGTTGTTACCTTCCTTGCAGAGAAGGAACACCTCTCGCCAGAGGAAATGAGCGATTTGCTCAACAAGAAGTCGGGACTTCTTGGCATTTCCGGCGTATCCAGCGACGACCGTGACGTTACAAAGGCAGCTGAAGATGGCAACGAGAGAGCTATTCTTGCTCACCAGATGCTTGTATATGAAATTTCAAAGTTTATCGGCAGCTATTATATAGCTTTAGGCGGCTGCGACGTTATCACATTTACAGCAGGTCTTGGCGAAAACCAGGCTCACCACAGAGAGAGAATCTGTGATAACCTCGCTTGTCTTGGCGTTAAGCTTGACAAAAAACTGAATGATGAGATGATTCTCGGCAAAGAGGGTCTTATCTCTGCGCCGGACAGCAAGATTAAGGTTTATGTTATCCCAACAAACGAGGAGCTTGTTATTGCAAGGGATACAAAGGCTATTGTTGAGAAGTAAAAAATTCAACAAAGCTTCATTACATAATTTAACGGGTTGACAAAAGTCAGCCCGTTTTTTGTATTATAAATTTAAAACACTTTCATCTTTCCCTGAGCAATACGGCAAGAGGAATTCTTTCGGTTCGGCGTGTTGCGTTAACACAAATAATAGTAATTATCAAAAGAAACGCACAGAACACAAGCGCAATGCTGAGAAAATCAAGCTGAACCTGCATAGACATAATTCCGCCGCCGATAGTTTTATCAAGATACGGATTGATAAAAATAGTTGCAGCAGCAAAAGAAATCAGCACAGAGGCTATTGTCGCTGCAATCAGCATAAGCAGATATTCTGTAAAAATAATAATAAAGATATGGCTGTATCTATACCCGAGAGAACGGTACAAGGCAAGCTCACGTGTTCGGCTTGACACACAGTTTGACACAAAAACAGATGTGCCGATAACAACCATTGCCAAGAATACCGTCAAAACAATAAGCAGAACTATCATTGACATATTAAAATTATTCAAATCAATCTTAAACGAATTTGTGTAACTGTATTCTGCTATATTGTCACAGGCGCTTTGAACCGAGTTCATATTTCTGTAATTGTCGATAATAACGCAGTAGGGTTCTGTATTTCTGTCATTGTTTACGTTGGTCTGATAAGCGTTAAGCTGCTCAACATCAAGGATAATCTCCTCCGTATCAAGCGCAGGGTCGGTTACGTTGAACGTGCCGACTATATTAAGCTCATATGTATTTTGGTTTTCATCACTTAACTTCAGCACCTGCCCGACAAGCGTTTTGCAGTCAAACTCAATACTAAGCTGAGTTTCAGGGTCATTCATTTTAACAAACTCCGGCATAACCGCTGTGTTTTTCTCGCCTTCGTTTACATTTCGACCGTATGTTATTTCAGGTATGTAGCCATTGTGAAAATATGAAAGGAAAAAGCTTAAATTCATTTTTCCGTCGGCGTCAAACACTCTTATTGTTTGAGGTGCTTTATAAACATCGACAACGTGTGGAATCTTCTTCAATTCTTCAACATTTCTTTCCACAGTGTCGCCCTTGCTAAGCTCTGCGGTCAGTTCAAGGTTATATGGATGTTGGTTAACCTTAAACTCCATATTATAGCCCATCGGCAAAATAATCGACGTTGTAAGCAATATACAGGTAATACAAAACAGAATAAAGATAAAAAACACAGCTGTTCTTGCCCTGCTGTTTTTAACCGAGGATTTCACAAGAGGCATAAGCCTGAGCGCTCTCATATTCTTTCCTCCGCCAAAGTGCCGTCCTTCATATAGTAAACCTTGTCTACATAGTCAAGTATAGCCTCGTTATGCGACACAACCATAACTCCCTTGCCGCTTTTGGCAAGTTCCTTCAGCAGTTCAAATATATTCGCCTCGTTATCAGAATCAAGATTACCTGTCGGCTCGTCGGCTAAAATAAAGTCAGGGTCATTAGCCAATGCTCTTGCTATTGCTACTCTCTGCTGCTCTCCGCCTGAAAGCTCATTCGGGTAATGCTCGGCACGCTCGCTTAGTCCTACTTTGTCTATCAGCTTTCTTGCATGCTGTTCAATTTCCGACTTCTTTTTATATTCAGGATTTATCAGCATCGGCAGCATAACATTCTCATACGCCTTAAGCTGAGGGTTTAAGTGAAACGCCTGAAACACAAAACCGATTGTTTTCATTCGCACGTTTGCAAGCTCGTTCTTTTTAAGGCTTGACACCTCTTCGCCGTTTATTACAACACTGCCCTCACTTGGCAAATCAAGAAGTCCTGCCATTTGCAGAAGTGTGCTTTTGCCTGAACCGGAGTGACCCATAACAGCAATAAAACTGCCCTCTTCTATACTGAGAGTTACGTTTTTCAAAGCGGTAACTCGGTTATCATACACCTTGGTTAAACTTTTTACACAGATTGATTTCATATTTTAAGCCTCCGTTGCATTCATTAAGAATTCATAGCTTCCTGCGGCTGAATTCTTGTAATTAGCGTTGTCATAATGAGCTGGCAGACAAGTGGAATAACAAGAATTAAAGCAAAAGCGATGAGAATATAAAAACCAAACCTCGTCCACGGAATAATAAGCATTCTGTATTGAAAGACAACACTGTTTAGGTTAATTATATTTGCTGTCAAAACAATTCCTGCCGAGACAACTCCGCCAATAATAATAGCCCTGACCGCTTGAATTACATTCTCAAGATACATACTAAGGAAAATCCGGCGGCTTTTGTAGCCTATCGCTTTTAGCAGCCCTATCTCCGCTTTGCGTTCATTTATGTTGCTGTATACGCTTAAGAAAAGGTTAATCGTCGTAAGCAAAAGTACAGCAACAAGCAAAAAGGTTCCGCCTCCGCTGAACATAGTGGCAAACTGCTCAAAGGATGGGTCCATTATGCCCCAGATGAACGGGCGATACCCAAGCTCTAATAGCTCGGCTTCAACCTCTGCAACATTTTCTCGGCTGTCAACCGTAACCATAAATCTTCTTGCATATGGGTCGCTCACATATTCATCAACTGTATTCGGCATTGTTTTCTTCGCTTCTTCAACCGCCATATTCTCAATAGTCTGCGCTGTTTCGGGCGAAACAAGCAAGGTATTTGCGCCTGTGACCGGAGCATACTCCGACAATGAATAGACACCAACAACCTTTAGCTTAAGCGTTAACTTTGCAAGCTCTACTGTTTCATTGGAATAACCGCCTTCTTCAAAGCCCTGACCGTCAGCCTTGCTAAATACTAAAGCATTGTACAGACATTCAACTGTAAGTGTTTTGCCGTAAAGATATGAAATATCATAATCGCTCATCGTGAAATTTTCCTGATTAAAAAGCATACCTTTGTCCGGAATAATGCAGGACATTACAGGTGAGTCCTTTAACGATTGACCTACAGCGCAATTTACTGTCAGTTCCTCATCAACTCTGTATTCCCCTAACACTCTTTCAATCTTCTCTAAATCTATTTCATTGCCGTTTACGGTAACATCGTTTCCATTATCATCTTTTATATCAATAATATCAAAACTTTGATATTCATTGTACCTAATCGGTTCACAGGATACAACGTGTTCAATTGAAAGAACTTCGTCTATTGTTTTATCATTTACACCCTTATAGCTGTGAGAAGGATAAACAACCTCGGGGTCAACCTCAATCTGTCTAAACTCAATTGAGTTTAGTTTTGTGTTATAGTTGTAAGCAATAAGATTTAAAAAGTTTGCGAGAACCGCAACGGATATTACAGCCAAAACCATCATAACCAGTACTGTCTTTTTACGCTTTGCGCCTTTAAGATTTGCTCTTGATACAAATAAAAGCTTAGATATATTCATATTGCACCTCGATATTTTGGCAGTCCTGTGCCCTGTTCGCACAGGACTGCTCTGCTAAATAGACTCACGTATATAGAGTACAAGTAAGAGTTGTTCTGAACCCACCGCCGCTGCAATTAAACCACCGATGCTCCAGCAAGCCGGAACTAACATCTGCATATCTTAAATCAACCGGCGCAGGATAATTATATTGCACATAGTAATTCGTTTTTCTTCCGTAATATTTTCCTTCTGTCTTATTGAATATATATGCGTAACCTTCGGAGTAATCATAACAATCATCAAGAATCGTTGGATAAGAACCTAACTGATCAACAACCATACCTTTTGAGCTGGTGTTGGTATATGTATAATAATCATCTCTTGATTGTAACAAAAAATCAGAGATAAAGCCTAAACGAGTTGTCGCAGCATACGCTGAAACTATTGTTCCGGCAGCCAGTATTGCAACGGCAGAAATTGTAATTATAATCTTTTTAAATATTGACTTTGTTTTCATAATGTTTTGCCTCCTTAAAATCGAATTATAATAATTAATTATATATTTTTATCCGGCAACATAAAACGGATAACACTTCAACAGAACATCGGTATCTCCTCCTTTTGGTCAATCAATATATAATCAGCTGACTATAAATAGCTAACTATTAAGCGCATATCAGAACAATTAACATATCAGAATATTAAATGTCATAATATTAATTCTATCGTGTTTTCTTAAAAAAAATAATAAAACACAAGTTTATAGCTACTATAATTAAAAAATCATATCTGTTTATCAATATTATAACATATATAAATACGCATTTCAACATTTTCTAATATTTATTTTTATAATTTTATTTTATTTTTATCCATAATAACAAAATCTTTTCTTCTTTAGATAAATTATAAACCGTCAAAAGATTTTTACGCTTTTGCCTCAAAGAATTTTCGCAGATAGTTAAAAAATTAACAATTTCCTCTTTATTTCACCGCACACTTGTATTATAATAAGTATAGATTTTTGAGAAGGGTGACCTTATGGCAAAAAGAGACAACATATCTATGCTGGTAATAAGACGACTGCCTCGCTACTACCGCTTTTTGACCGAAATACAGGCTGAAGGCGTTATGCGCATTTCTTCAAAAGAACTTGCTGACAAAATGAACCTGACTGCCTCGCAGGTAAGGCAGGATTTCAACTGCTTTGGCGGCTTCGGACAGCAGGGGTACGGATACAGCGTTGAACAGCTTAAAAATGAAATAGAGTCTATTCTCGGTCTGAGCAAACCGAAAAAGGCTATCCTTGTCGGAGCAGGCAACCTCGGCAGAGCCGTAGCGTCGCATATGGCGTTTGAGCCTAAGGGCATAAGTCTTATCGGGATTTTTGATAAGAACGAGAAGCTTATCGGCACAAAACTGAGAAACGTAATTATCGCCGACACAAACCAGATTGAGCCGTTTTGCAAGAGGAATCTTCCAAATTTGGCTATCCTCTGCGTACCAAAGGAGGCAGCTGAACATCTTTGCCGCCGACTTTACAACTTGGGAATAAGATATTACTGGAATTTCAGCCATTATGACCTTACAACAGACTATTCAGATGTTGTGGTTGAAAACGTACATATGTCAGATAGTCTTATGACTCTATGCTACCGCATAAGCGATGATATCGAATCTCATAACAAACTCCGTCACTGAAAAAATTAAGGCTTTAGCATTTTGTTTGCTAAAGCCTCATTTTATATCTTTCTTTTATTACATACTCTCTTTTAATATCTCAACAATGTCATCGTGGTTAAGCACCTTGTAGCCGCCGTCCATAATGAACGAGCCGTCAGCTATTCCGTCAAGCATATCCTCGGTTACGCCAAGCTCCTTAATGCTCATTACAAGTCCAAGCTGTTTCATATATTGTTCCATACGGGCAAGGCCCTCATCGGCTATCTGCTCGTCTGTTTTTCCGTCAGGCGCAACATCCCATACATTTATTGCATAGCGTTTAAACTTTTGCAGTCCGTAAGGCATAATGAATTTATAATATGGAATTGATACAGCCGCAAGAGTCATACCGTGCGTAGCGTCTGTATACGCACCGACAGACTGACCAATCATATGCACCATCCAGTCGGTTGTCTTGCCCTTAGCAACAAGCGTGTTTAGCGCCCATGTTGCAATCCACATTATGTTGCTTCGTGCCTCATAGTCCTTTGGGTTTTCAACAGCAATCTTTGAGCTGTGTATAAGAGATTTGAGCAAACCCTCCATTAAATAATCAGAGGTGTTGTCATCATCACCTGAGAAATACTGCTCCAAAATGTGCGACATAATGTCAAAAAAGCCTGCAACCATCTGATATTTCGGAAGTGTATAGGTAAACACCGGATTAAGAATTGAGAATTTCGGGAATACATTGTCGCCGAAAACATGACCGATTTTGAGCTTTTGTGAATGGTTTGTAATAACCGAGCCGCCGTTCATCTCGGAACCTGTTCCAACCATTGTCAGAACACAGCCAACGGGAATGATTTTATTGTCAACCTCTTCCATACGCAGATAGTATTTATCCCATGGGTCATCGTCACAGTATGTTGAAACAGAAACAGCCTTTGCATAGTCGCAAACAGAGCCGCCGCCTACGGCAAGAATCAAGTCAACCTTACCTTTTCTTGCACGTTCACATCCTTCGTAAAGCTTTTCCGATGTTGGGTTCGGCATAACACCGCCATCCTCAAACACTTCTTTGCCGCAGGAGTGAAGAATTTTGATAACCTTGTCATAAATTCCGTTTTTCTTGATTGAGCCACCGCCGTAAACCAGCAGAATACTTTTGCCGTAGTTATTTAGCTCAGATGCGAGATTATCAAGTGCGTTCTCGCCGAAATACAGCTTTGTCGGGTTTGAATAAGTAAAATTGCCTAACATATTAATGTTCCTCCTTTGCAGGCTGAACGCCTGCTTGACATTTGTTTTTAGTGTTGATATACTATCTTAATTATATTATATAAGTTAAAGTTAACTTTAAGTCAATACCCTTTCAGAAAAAATCGGAGGAATTTTTATGCTTTACACAATCGGCGATATGGCGAAGCTTCTCAGCATTGCTCCCTCTACCCTGCGTTACTACGATAAAGAAGGCTTACTGCCCTTTATGGAACGCTCAGAGAGCGGAATCAGGGTGTTTCATGACAGCGATTTAGAATTTCTAAAAATCATACACTGTCTTAAAGCGACAGGTATGCAGATTAAAGATATTCGGGAGTTTATTTTATTAGTTATGAAGGGTGATGAAACTATCGATGCACGGCTTGAGCTTTTTCAAAAGCGCAAGGCTGAGGTTGAAAAGCAGATAGCACAGCTTGAGCAAACGCTTGACACCATTAATTTCAAGTGCTGGTATTACGAAACAGCAAAAGCAGCAGGCACCACCGCAGTACCGGATAACATGGCAGATGATGAGCTTCCCTCGCATCTGCGTGAAACAAGGGCAAGGCTCCGCAGATAGATAAACGGAAAACAAGTTTGATTTTCACTTGAAGAAATTCTTTAATAATGATATAATATATTTTGAATTAATTTATGCAAAAATGGCAAACTACTCCTTGTAAGCTAAAAAAACGCTGAAAGGGAGAGTTGAGATGAGCAAGGAAAACCGGTCTGCTGTATGCGACAATGAAAACAACGGCGCACAGGGCGAGGAAATAAACGACAGCGCAAGAGCAACAGGCACAGGAGCTGTTCTTGTAAAAATCGGAGGGCATATTGTTTACTGCCTTACAATAATAGGTCAAATCGAGGGTCACTCAATTTTGCCGAATGACAGCAAGACAACGAAATATGAGCACGTTATTCCCCAGCTTGTTGCGGCGCAGCAGAGCGACCGTGTGGAGGGAATTTTACTGCTTTTAAATACAGCCGGAGGCGATGTTGAGGCAGGACTTGCCATAGCCGAGCTTATCTCAGGCATTGAAAAGCCTAAGGTATCGCTTGTTCTCGGCGGGGGTCATTCAATCGGTATTCCTCTTGCCGTATCTGCTGATTATTCCTTTATTTCAAAAACAGCCTCGATGACAGTTCACCCGATAAGAACCACCGGTCTTACTATCGGCGTGCCGCAGACCTTTGAATACTTCAAGCGACTTCAGCAAAGAATCAATGGCTTTGTGGCTGATAATTCCAACATTTCTGCTGACAGATACAACAGTCTTGCTATGAACACAGGGCAGCTTGTGCTTGATGTCGGAACAATTCTTGACGGCGAGGAGGCTACCGACGAAGGTCTTATAGACGATGTTGGGACATACAGCGACGCCGCAAAAAAGCTGTGCGAGCTTATTGAGAAGAAGCAAAAAAGCAAAAAGAAGAAATAGCCGCACGGGTTAAAAGCTATAAATACTTTGCGACTGTACAAAACAGCCTTAAGTACAGCCGCTACATATCTCGGAGGATAAAATGACTGTACTTGACGCAATAATTCAGGGCGCCGTTCAGGGGCTTACAGAATTTCTGCCTGTTTCCAGCAGTGGTCATCTGGCAATTTCACAGCACATTTTAGGCGTTACCGACTCAAACTTGTTCTTTAATGTAATGCTCCACGTCGGCACACTGTTTGCAGTGCTTGCCGTATATCGCAAAACAGTGGTTGATTTGATTAAAGGCTTTGTCAGCCTGTTAAGCGACATTGCTAAAAAACGATTCAGTTACAAAAATATGACGTATCAGCAAAATATGGTTGTTATGCTGGTTATAGGCTTATTGCCGCTCTTTCTGCTTTTTCTGCCTGTTCCCGGCAGTGGCGGAATAAGCGCAAAGGACTTGGCCGAAATATGGTCGGGCAACACGGGCTATTTCTTTATTGTTGGAGCGGCTCTTTTGTTCACAAGCATACTGCTTTCAGTCGGCATAGCCGCTGACAGGCAGATGAAATTAAAGGAAAGAAAACTACGTCACAGCGACGAAACAAGAGCGTCACGGAGAAGTCATAGCTCCAAGGGTGTCGGCAGACACAGACTAAAAGCCGGCGACGCCGCATTAATCGGTGTAGCACAGCTTTTTGCGGCGATATTTCCGGGTCTTTCACGTTCAGGCTCAACGCTTGCAATGGGGCAGCTGTGCGGTCTTAACAAACAAACTGCGCTTGATTACAGCTTTGTGCTTGGTATTCCGTCAATTTTGGCGGCGGCCATTTTAGAGGGAAAGGACGCAATAGCCTCCGGCGCTGTGCAAAATATTGAAATATTACCGCTTATTATCGGCGTTGCGGTATCAGCTGTTGTCGGTTTCTTTGCTATTTTGCTTTTCAAATGGATGCTTGCAAAGGACAGAATGTACATATTTGTTATCTACACGGCAATAGCAGCGGCGGCTGTTATTATTATAAGTATTATCGAGCTGCAAATGGGGACTAACATCTTTACAGGCGAACAGCTTCAATTTGTATAAATTTTGATTGTCAAATTTGAATTGTTGAATTTCGGGGGTAGAAATATTGGCAGAAAAAAGGAAAAACACAACGGCAAAAGGCAAAAGAACACAGAGCAAAAAAACTGCCGCTAAGGGAAGTTCAAAGCCGGCTTCAAAACGCAGTCAAACTAAGGCTGCGCAACAAAACGAGGAAAAAAGAGGGCTTTCATCACAAACTAAAGCAATTATAATGTTTGCGGTTGCGGCGCTTATGCTCTGCATTATTATCTTTAAGAACGAGAGCGTTTGGCTTGAGGTTCATAACGTATTCAGCGGTCTGTTTGGATTCTGCGGCTTTGTTTGGCCGCTGCTGCTTGCGTATGTTGCTACTATGACTGCGCTCGAACGAAAAATTCACGGCAAGGTTGCAGGCAAGCTTTTATTGGCTATCGGCACTGCTGTGTGTATTTCAACACTTATTTATGTTTTTAACGCAGACAGTCACAGCGGTTTGAATTATCTTGAGGAGCTTTCACAGCTTTATATAAGCGGTGTAAACGGCTCAGGAGCCGGACTTTTAAGCGGTGTTCTCGGCATTCCTCTTGTAATGCTCGGCGGTACGCTCGGTGCGCAGATTATCACCGTTATTGCACTTATAACGCTTCTGCTTCTGCTTTTCGGCGTATCAATCAAGAATGTACTTTGCGCTGTAAAAAAGCCTGTATATAAAGTTAAAGATGCGGCTGCTGCGGAGCGTGAACGCCGCCGTGCTGAGCAAAAACGACGTTCAAGTATCAAGAAAAACGAAGAGTCATATGAAAATGAGCCTTTTTCATACGACGATTATCCGCAGCAGAATGACAGCTTTCAATATGAGATTCAGCACCAAAGGGACTTTCAGGTTGATGTTCCGCTTGATTCGCCGAAAAACAGCGGCAAAAAATCAAAAGGCTCAAAGCTTGACGAGCTTCAGGCTGCATGGGCAAATGTTAATGCAAATTCTGATTCACCAACTAAGCAAGACAGCAGAAATGTCCCCGCTGCAACAGCTGCTGCACAACAGGTAATGGATAAAAAGAAAAAGCCAAAGAAATCTAATCCCGACCAGCTTCAGCCGGACCCGCAGACAGTGCCTGTTGAGATAGAAAAACTGAGCGAAAGAGAAGACGACAGCAGCGGATACCGCTATCCTCCGATTGAGCTTCTCGCACCAAATCCTAACGAATTCGCAGACAACGGCAATTTTGCAAGAGAGTTGCGTGAAAGCGGCGACAAGCTTGTATCAACACTTGAAAGCTTCGGCGTCAGGTCAAAGATTACCGACATTGCAAGAGGTCCTGCGGTAACACGCTTTGAGCTTCAGCCTGCGGCAGGCATTAAGATAAGTAAGATAACAAACCTTGCAAACGATATTGCGATGAACCTTGCCGCTGAAAGCGTAAGAATTGAGGCGCCTATACCGGGCAAGGCAGCAGTCGGCATTGAAATTCCAAACAAAAGCGTTAGTATGGTAACAATGCGTGAGCTTATAGCATCGCAGCAATTCAGAAGCGCAAAGAGCAAGCTTGCGGCTGTGCTCGGCAAGGATATTTCGGGAAATATAGTAATTACCGACCTTGCAAAAATGCCTCACTTGCTTATCGCAGGTACTACCGGCAGCGGTAAGTCAGTGTGCGTAAACTCACTTTTGCTGAGTATCCTCTACAAGGCATCTCCGGACGAAGTAAAAATCGTGCTTATTGACCCTAAAATGGTTGAGTTTTCAAAATACAAGGGTGTTCCTCACCTGCTTATTCCCGTTGTATCCGACGTTAAAAAGGCGGCGGGTGCGCTCAACTGGGCGGTAAGTGAAATGCTCGACCGCTACAAGACCTTTGCGGCTTACGGTGTGCGTGACATTGAAACCTACAACAAGATGGTTGATACATATAAGGAAAAGTACAAGGACTTGCCGGAGGACACACCGAAGGAGGATTTGCCTCTGACTGAAAGCGGCTTGCCTATTCCGGAAAAAAGACTTGAGAAGATTGTTATTGCAATTGACGAGCTTGCCGATTTGATGATGGCGGCGCCAAACGAGGTTGAGGAGGCTATCTGCCGTTTGGCTCAGATGGCACGTGCCGCAGGTATGCATCTTGTAATTGCAACGCAAAGACCTTCCGTCAATGTTATCACGGGCGTTATTAAGGCGAATATTCCAAGCAGAATTGCTCTTAAGACCTCCTCGCAGGTTGACTCAAGAACAATTCTTGACTTAAGCGGAGCTGAGAAGCTGCTTGGCAAGGGCGATATGCTGTTTGCCCCTATCGGCTGTTCAAAGCCTCTTCGTGTTCAGGGAGGATATGCCTCGGATGAGGAAATAGAAAACGTAACTTCTTTCACAAAGCAGTCAGCACGTTCAGATTATGACGAAAACATTGTTGAGCAGATTGAAAAAATCGCAAGCACTGAGATTGCTCAGGGCGGCAAGAAAAACAGCGATATGTATTCAGGCAGTGATGATAACAGCAACCGTGACCCTATGCTTGACGAAGCTATAAAGCTTGTTGTTGAAGCAGGACAGGCGTCAACCTCACTTCTGCAAAGAAGGCTTCGCCTTGGTTACGCAAGAGCAGGCAGACTTATTGATGAAATGGAGCAGATGGGCATTGTAGGTCCTCATGAAGGCTCTAAATCACGTCAGGTGCTTATGTCGCATCAGGAATGGCTTGAGAGAAACAATTATCTCAGCGAATAAGTGCTGTTATTCCCCTTTTTATTACGCATATTGACAAATTCAGAAAAAAGCATACAATAGTATAGGTTAAAATCGTTCTTTAAAAATTAAGGATGTGAAGTATTTGTTTGATATTTTCAAGGAGCATAAGGGCTTTGGCAGGCAAATTGTGCTTTTGGCTAAAAACGAGCTGATTAAAACCTACAAGGGTTCAGCCGTTGGTCCTCTTTGGGCAGTTGTAAAGCCACTGTTCACCCTGTTTGTATATTGGTTTGCGTTCAGCATAGGACTCAGAGGCAACAAGGTGGTTGAGGTTGCAAACATTCACGGCGAAACAATCGGCTACCCGATATTTATATTTATACTTGTCGGCTTTGTTCCATGGTGCTTTATAAGCGACTCGATTATTTTCGGCGCCCGAAGCATACGTGACAACAGGCAGTTTGTCACAAAGGTTTCATTCCCTGTGTCGACAATAATGTCCTTTACAGTACTTTCAAAGCTGTTTGTGCATTTTCTGCTTGTCGGCTGTATGTATATTTACGTTATCTTCACAACAGGCGGTCCGTCAATCTACAATATCCAATTCATAATGTACTGTCCGCTGATGTTCCTTTTCTTCCTTGTGCTGTCTTGGTCAACGGCGCCTATGAGTGCTTTCAGCCTTGACTTCTTCAACATAATAAACTCTATTATGTCAGGTCTTTTCTGGTTGTCGAGCGTCATCTATTCAAGCTATGACCTTGAAGAGGGCTGGCTCAGAGTAATAATGCTTTTTAATCCGATAAACTACTTCACAAACGGCTACCGCAACGCTTTTCTATATAAGCGCTGGTTCTGGGATTATCCGCAGTTCCCGCTTGAAACGCTTATCTTTGTTGCGGAGTTCGCACTGTTATTTGTGTTAGGACTTTACAACTACAAGCGTTTGAGAAAAAAGATTGCCGATGTGCTTTAAAGGCTGAAAGGAGAGCGTTATGGAAGAACCGATTATTTCATTTGACAATGTTTCAAAGGTTTACACTCTTTACAAAAATGACCGTGACAGAATGAAAGCTCTTTTCGTGCGCCCGAAAACTGCGAAAGATCACAGGGCGCTTTCAAAGGTTAGCTTTAAGATAAACCGAGGCGAAAGCGTCGGAATAATCGGCGACAACGGCGCAGGAAAGTCTACCCTGCTTAAGATGATAACAGGCGTAAGCTTCCCCACCGAAGGCACGGTTACGGTTAACGGCAAGGTTGCGGCTCTGCTGGAGCTTACGGCAGGCTTCTCTCTTGAAATGACAGGAAGAGAGAACATATATCTCAAGGGCTATATTCTCGGCCTTAAGGACGACTTCATAAAGACGATTGAGGAGGATATAGTTGATTTTGCGCAAATCGGCGATTATATCGACCAGCCTGTACGTACCTATTCAAGCGGTATGAAAATGCGCCTGGGCTTTGCAATCAACGTCAATATCGACCCTGATATTCTCGTTATTGACGAAGCGCTAAGCGTAGGCGACGCTAAATTTAAAAAGAAATGTAAGGACAAAATTTCGAGCATAATAAAAGAGGGAAAGACTGTTTTGTATGTAAGCCATTCCAAGGAAAGCGTTAAGGAAATGTGTCCCCGTTCTATTTACCTCAAAAAGGGCGAATTGATTTTTGACGGTCCCACAGTGGAAGCATTAAAGGTTTATACGGAACAGAAAAAATAAAAACAGCAGGTGATAAAATATGGTTACAGCTATGATATTTGCAGGCGGCGTAGGCGCAAGAATGAAGTCGGCGGAGATTCCGAAGCAGTTTATTGAGGTGGACGGAAAGCCGATTATCATAAGAACATTGATGAACTTCCAGCTTCACACACAGGTTGACGAGATTGTTGTAGCCTGTCTTGAATCGTGGATAGACAAACTTCAGGAGCTTGTACTTCAGTATGGTATTACTAAAGTGAAGGCCATAGTGCCGGGCGGTGAAAACGGTCACGGCTCTATACACAACGGACTTGTTAAGGTCAATGAAACCGCTCTGCCCGATGACATTGTGCTTATATGCGACGGTGTTCGTCCTTTGTTAACTGAAAAGCTCATTTCCGACTGTATCGCAACGGCTCGTGCATATGAAACGGCTGTTCCGGTTACACCGAGCATAGACTCAGTTCTTGAAAGCTTTGACGGCAAGACCTGCAAAAGGTCACTACAAAGAAAAGAAATGTTCATCACTCAGGCTCCGCAGGGATACACTATGAGAAAAATTATGTGGGCACACGATGAGGCTGAAAGAAGAGGTATAACTAACCCGATTTCAAGCAGTGAGCTTTTGATTGAGCTTGGCGAAGAGGTTCATATCTTCATTGGCGAGCGTGAGAACATTAAGGTTACCACTCCTGAGGATTTAAGATTTTTACGCTCATACTACTATTACCGCAGCTTTGAAAACTTCGCAAAGGAGCTGAATATCGGTGATTAAGGTTGAGCAGGCGCTTATAAGACCGGTGTATGACGATGTTCTTGACGTTGCTACTGCGGCTCTCCCATGGGAAAAAATGAGAAATAAAACCGTTCTGATAACAGGCGGCGCAGGCTTTATCGGTTTTTATCTGGTAACGGCGCTTCTTATTAGAAACGATTTGTACGGTGACGGCATAAACGTAATCGCTCTTGTGAGAAACAACAAAAAATGTGAAGCACGCTTTGGTGATTTGCTTATGCGTGAGGATTTGACAATTGTTGTGCAGGACGTATGTGATGAAATCAAGCTTAAGCAAAAGGCTGATTTTATCATCCACGCAGCAAGCCAGGCAAGCGCATATTTCTTTGAGCATGACCCTGTCGGCACGATTGACGCAAACCTTACCGGAACAACAAGAGTTCTTGAATATGCCGAGAGATGCAAGGCTGAATCAACTCTTGTTATTTCAAGCCTCAAGGTTTACGGCGCTCTTCACAACGGCAAGGACTCGATAAACGAGGACGATATAGGTTATATAGACCAGACAAACTACAAAAACTGCTATGCTGTCGGCAAAAGAGCAAGCGAGGCTTTGTGCGCCTGCTACTGCCGTCAGAAAAACCTATCGGTTAAAATTGCAAGACCAAGCTATATCTACGGTCCGTCAAGCCTTGATGATGACAGGGTTTGGGCGCAGTTCATAGCAAATGTGGTTAAGGGTGAGGACATTCTCCTAAAAAGCAACGGTGCGGCTCTGCGCTCATTCTGCTATGTAAGCGATACAGCCGAGGCATTGTTCACTATACTTTTATGCGGAGCAGATGTTTACCCATACAATATTTCAAGTGAATACTCAAATGTTACTATCAGAGATTTTGCAAAGGCGGCAGTTGAAACCTTCCCCGAAAAGATGATGAAGCTGAAATTTGCAAATCCTGAGGATGAAAAAGAACCTCAGCGCTCATATCTTGGCGCAACACCGGAAATTCTTGACAACAAGCGGCTTAAGGATTTAGGCTGGGTCGGAAGAACAACACTTAAGGACGGCATAGCCAAATCGGTTAGAATTGTTTCGGCACAAAACGGCTATGATGGAGTATAAAAATGGAAGTAAAAAACCTCTTAAATGAGTACGAGTTTGATTGGGCAGCATTCCCCTCTATGCAGGAGGATTTCCCGTATAATCAGCTTAAGGACAAGAGCATAATAATAGCCGGCGGACAGTCAAATCTTGCCCGTGCACTTTTGTATGCGCTTCTTGCTGCAAATGACTTAAAAGGCACAGGCATATCGGTTTCGCTTTTAGCTGACGATGACTATATCGACAATATTCCCGACGGCTTAATCGGCAGACGTGACTTCCGATTTTTTGTGTTTGGTCAGCAGCCGGAAAAACTTCCGAAAGCAGATATAGTTATCTCAACCGGCATATGCAATACAGCGTTTAGCAAATCGCCCGAGTTCTTCAGCGATTGTATCAGCAGGTCAAAATATACTCTTGAGGTTGCCGAAAAAACAGGGGCACAGCATTTTATTCTCCTATCGGATTACAGAGCCTATGGCAAAGCAGAGCGTGGAGTACTTATGTCGGAATACGAAAACGGCAGAGTAAGCTTTTCTCTGTCCAGCGGTCTTACCTCAATGCTTACTCAGGCTATTGAGGCTCAATGCGCCGCATATGCAAAGCAAAAAGATTTTGACTTTACAATTCTGCGCTGTGCTATAATTTTAGGAGCCTGTGCACAGCTTGATGACAGCATTATTTCGGATATGCTTAAGGCTGTTGCCATAGGCGATGAATATACTATTATCAACAGTAAGAATAAGTACTCCTTCGTATACTTAAGCGACGTATTAAACGCTGTTTTTCATGCCGCTTCGCTTATGCGGAGGAACACAACGTATAATGTAGTCGGCGCTGACAGCACTGTTTCAACAGGTATGCTTTCAGCTATACTGCATGACCTCTACCCTGAAAGAACCAAAATAACTCTTGAGCAAAGCGACAAAGACCCTGCCTACGGCGTTTCTATGAACAACCAAAAGATAGTTAACTTTGGCGGCTGCAAGCCTAAAATTACTCTTGCGCAGGCTGTTGAGCTTGTTGTAAAGAGCTTTTCCCATCAGGAAAAAACGTTCGTCTTTGACGATTCGTATCAGGGCAAAATTAAGTCTATACAAAATATTCTGCTTTTGTATCTGCTTGAAATCGACCGAATCTGCCGCAAGCACAACATAAAATATTTCTTAGCAGGCGGCACACTTTTAGGCGCAATACGCCACAAGGGCTTTATCCCTTGGGATGATGACGCCGACGTTATGATGCTCAGAGAGGACTACAACAAATTCCTTGAGGTTGTTCAAAGCGAGCTGCCGGGCAATGTTAAGCTTCACACGGTTGACACCGACCCGAAAACGCACAACATTTTCACTAAGCTCAGAATTGACAACACAATGTTTGCAACAAAATGGACAAGCAAATTTCCTGATATGCACAATGGAATTTTCTTTGACGTTTTGGCACACGATAAGACAGCAAACAGCAAGCTTGGCAGGAAAATTCACCTTCAGCTTACGCTTATGACTCGCTCGCTTGTGTTCAACAAGTGGCACGGCAGAAAGGTAAACAACGGGCATAAATTCCAGAGCGCCGTTACCGATATGATTAAAAAAATTCTGCCCCTTAAGGCTTCGGAAAAACTCCAGTTTAAGTGTCTGCGTTGGTTTGAAAAGAAAAAGGACGCAAAATACCTTTATGACGGTATGGGCAGAAATGTATATAAGGGTGACTTCCCAAAAAAATGGCTTAAGGATACTGTATATTGGGATTTTGAGGGCTACCGCTTCCCTGTTCCAAAGGACTATGACAAATACCTCAGATACCTTTACGGCGACTACAAAAATATGGTGCTTGCAAGTGAAAGGCAGACAAGCCATGATATTGTGGTTATGGATTTGGGTGAATACTTAAATGCACAAAGACCCAAGCATATCTACCACAGTATTTCGGTTTCACAGCCGATTAGCGACAAGCATGATCTGCCAAAAAAATACCCAAAGCGCAGCGAATCGAGCAATGCTCAGTCAAAAAAAGGCTCTCCTGACGAAAACACGGTTAATGCTGAGGACAGCGAGGACGTAAAGGTTTTTGTTCCAAATTCAAATAAGACAAAGCAAAGCACTGTAACCGAAGAGACGACTACGCAAACCGAAAAGAAAACGTCGGAGAAAAAAATCTCCGACAATAAAGCAGCTTCGAGCGAACAACCGACAGAGGTACAGGCTCAGTCAGCATATTCAAATGAAAATCCGCAGACTGAACCGGAGTCTTTACAACAGACAGAGGAAGCACAAGCCGAGCCTGAAGTAAAGCACAACCCTCAGTTTGACGAAACGATTGAGTTTTCTCTGCGTGAAACCGATATTTCAAAATATTCGAGCAGTGAGGCAAAACGACGACTTGCAGACACAAGGGAGTTTGAACTGCCGGAAAAGACAAATGAATAACGATTGAAGAAAACATCTTAAGTGTTTAGCTTCAATTGTAAAAAAATATTAAAATTTAAAGGAGAAATACAATGATACTTACAACAACAGACAGCATAAAAGGAAAAAATGTTACAGAGCTTGGTCTTGTAATGGGCAACACCGTTCAGAGTGTTCACGCAGGAAAGGATATTCTTGCAGGCTTCAAAAACTTGGTTGGCGGCGAGCTTACCGCCTACAACGAAATGCTCACTAACGCCCGCCAAACAGCTACACAGAGAATGTTTTTGCAGGCTCAGCAAATGGGAGCTGACGCAATTGTAGGTATTCGTTACACATCAAACTCTATTACCCAGGGTGCGGCTGAGATTTTGGCTTATGGAACAGCAATTAAATTTATTTAAGCGATGATTTTACGGTAATACAGCAAACGGGCGGTTCAATGTGACCGCCCGTTTTTTTGTTATTTGTTATTTTTATAATTCTTTAGATTCTATTTTATTAACAACCTCGTCCTTAAATTTATATATACTGTTCTCCGGAACATATCCCCTAACCATAGAAACAGGATAGATTGTTGTGTTTCTGCCAATTACCGTACCGGGGTTGAGTACTGAGTTACAGCCAACCTCAACATTATCGCCCAAAATAGCGCCAAGCTTCTTACGGTTAGTGCAGAGCTTTTCGCCGCCTATACCCAAATGCACAATTGTTTTATCAGACTTGAGATTAGAGGTTATCGAGCCTGCGCCCATATGCGATTTATAACCTAAAATTGAGTCGCCTACATAGTTGTAATGTGGCACCTGAACGCCGTCAAACAGCAGCGTACCCTTAAGCTCGGTTGAGTTGCCCACAACTGCACCTCTGCCGACAATTGCTACACCTCTGATAAAAGCACAGTGCCTTATCTCAGCGTCCTCGCACACAATCAGCGGACCTGTTATTGACGCACTCGGCGCAACGGTTGCGCTCTTTGCAACCCAAATGTCATCACCAATTTTATCATATTTATCCTGCGGCAAGGTTTTTCCAAGCTCTAAAATAAAGTCCTTAAGACCGTCAAGAGCCTCCCACGGGTATGTTGTATTTTCAAGCAGCGGCTTTGCAATAGTCTTGTCTAAGTCGCTGAATAACGCCTTTGTTGTTACTTGTTCAAACATAAAAATATTCTACTCCTTGATTAAATATATGAGATTATTATTAGTTCTCGTAGTCAAAAAATCCCCATTTACCGCTATAAAGCTTGCCGGCTACAAAGCTAAGCGTTGTTCCGTTGACCTCAATTTTATAGGCTGAAAAGCTCAGCGGCTGTTTTGTGTCCGGGTCGATAACAATAACGACATCACCTATCATAATCCACTTGTACTTAAAAACATCAATGCCCTTAATGCAGAATTTGTCAGAAGCACAGCTTCCGATAAATCTGTGTTTTTTCATAGTGTTACACCTCGGTTTTAAATTTTATTTTTCTTCTTATAGAATTAAGCCTGTTTGAGTTTTTAAAAACTCCATTGCCTTCTCAACAAGAATATCAACGCCGCCTTTGCTGTCGCTTTCAACATTCATCGGCATTATCGGGTCGTGAACGCTTAAGCGAAGCATAAACCAGCCGTCGCCGTCATCCTTTGAGAAGGAAATACGGACACCCTCTCGGCTGTCATCGGCAAGAATCCAGCCGGACTGCTGCTTTGCGTACTCCTCAAGGTTTTTGAGTATTCTGTTACCGCAAGCCTTGAAATCCTGCTCTGTTATCTTAAAGCGGATTTCACGACCTTCAACAGGCTCCTTGAGCGTTGCAATAAGCTGCTCAAGCTCCTTGCCCTCAGCTTTGAGCTGAGCCATCTTTATAATAAGCTTTGTGCAAAGGTAAGCGCCGTCATCAAGGAAATAATTCTCACGCATTGCGGCGTGACCCGATGTTTCAATGGCAAGAGGGCAATTCACACCCTCGCCGTTTAAGCGAATAGCCTCGTTGATAACATTTTTATATCCTCGTTTAAAGCGATGATGAACTCCACCCAAATCATTTTGAATAAATTCCTTGAGTCCTGCTGAGGTTGTAGAGTCTGTAACAACTGTTCCGCCTGCATTGCCCTCAAGCGCAATAGCCGCCGCCATAGCAACAAGTCGGTTACGGTTTATCTCGTTGCCCTTGCTGTCAACGGCTCCTCCTCTGTCAACGTCTGTGTCAAAGATAACGCCCATATCAGCGTTTGATTCAAGCACAGCACGGCTTATAGAAGCCATAGCCTCCTCATTTTCCGGGTTTGGAATATGATTAGGGAACATTCCGTCCGGCTCCAAGAAGCAGCTGCCTGTTGTGTCTGCGCCAAGAGGAGCCAATACCTTTTCGGCATAAAAGCCGCCTGCACCATTGCCTGCATCAACAACGATTTTAAAGCCTTTAAGCGGATGCTCATAATCGTCTGCATTTACCCCTTTACAAATCATATCTCTAAGGCGAGCCGAATAGTCGCTCATATAATCTGTCTGTACAATTTCACCGCCGCCACAGCTACCGGGTGTGTCCCCGTTTTGAGCATAAAGAAGAATCTCCTCTATGTCGCTGCCCTCAAGACCGCCGTCACGTGTGAAGAATTTAAGACCGTTTCTGTTAAACGGGTGGTGGCTTGCAGTTATTTGCAGTGCGCCGTCACAGCCTAAGTCAACCGTTGTCATAAACATTGACGGAGTTGACGCAAGAGAACAGTCAAGCACACGCACACCGGCATTTTTCATAACATCACTGCATTCACCGACGATTCTTGGTCCTGAAACACGGCTGTCACGTCCAATTGATATCACAAGCTTCTCAGGCTTTTTGCCGCACTTTTTTGCAAGCCAAAGCACAAAACCGGCGCTCATAGCTCTTACAGCCTCGTTTGTAAGGTTTACGTCTTCACCCTCAACACCCTCGGTTGCAATTCCTCTTATATCAGTGCCGCTTTTAAACTGCTTCCAGTAATCATTCAGCATTTTTTGCCTTCCTTTCATTGTGCTGCCGCAATACAGGGCATACACAAATTATCTCTAAAATTTTACAGTATCATTATACACATTTTTGATACGAAATTAAATAGAAAAAAGAAATTTTGGCAATAATTAAATTGAGGATGTGATTGAATGTCTTTGCTGAGGCTGCAAAATGTCAGCAAAATATATAATCAAGGCGAAAATCGGATTTTTGCGCTTAACGATGTATCTCTTAAAATTGAAAACGGAGAGTTCACCGCCATAGTTGGCAAAAGCGGTTCGGGCAAGTCAACGCTTTTGAATATCTTAGGCTGTCTTGATACACCCGACAGCGGAGAATACTTTTTGAGCGGAAGAAGCGTTGGACGGCTTGGCGAAAACGAGCTGTCACGAATACGCAACAGAATGATAGGCTTTGTATTCCAAAGCTTCAATCTGATTCCAAGCCTTTCCGCCTGCGAAAATGTTGAGCTTCCGCTGAAATACAGAGGAATAGCTAAGGATGAAAGAAAGCACCTTGCGCTAACTGCACTTGACGAGGTTGGTCTGTTTGAAAGAGCACAGCACAAACCAAACCAACTATCCGGAGGTCAGCAGCAAAGGGTTGCCATTGCACGTGCTATTGCAGCTCAACCGCAGCTTATTCTTGCCGATGAGCCGACCGGTAATCTCGACACAAAAAGCGAAAATGACGTTATTAGGATATTAAAACGTCTGAACGAAAGCGGTAAAACGGTTGTCGTTATCACGCATGGCAAAAAGCTTGCAAAGATTGCCAACAGGCGGATAACAATAAGCGACGGAAAGGTAAGCGATTAGCTCACATAAAGATAGAGCCTGCCACAATGAAGTAAGCCCTAAAGTTTAGACACTTTTGGATGTTCATATCATTGCGGCAGGCTCTTTATAATATTACATTTTGTACATAATATTGGACAGCGTTTAATTCTTTACGTTTGCCTCAAGCATTTCTTTGACCTCTTTTTCGGTCTTGAGCTTCATAACCTTGTCGGCAAGAGCTTGTGCTTCGGCTAAACTCCACTGCGATATAGTTTTTCTTGCTGATAAAACCGAAGTTGGGCTTACGCTGTATTCATCGAGTCCGAATGCAATAAGCATTGGTATAAGAAGCGGATCTGCGGCGGCTTCACCACACATACCAACGGGTATTCCTGCCTTTTTGCCCTCAGTAATAATATTCCTTATCATTCTGAGCACAGCAGGATTATATGCGGAATAGAGGTAGGCAACCTTTGAGTTTCCTCTGTCAACGCACATTGTGTAGCCTGTTAAATCGTTTGTTCCTATACTGAAAAAGTCACATTCCTCGGCAAGTAAGTCAGGAATAACGCCTGCTGCTGCTGTTTCAGCCATTGCGCCGATTTTAACGTCCTTCTTGTATTTAACTCCTTCGCTGTCAAGCTCAGATTTAATCTGCTCAACAAGAGCTTTAACCTGACGCATTTCCTCAACCGTTGTTACAAGCGGAACCATTATTCTTATATCTCCATATACAGCGGCACGCAGAAGCGCCCTAAGCTGCGGCTTGTAAACATCGGGTCTTGACAGGCAGTAGCGAACTGCACGGTAGCCTAAGAACGGGTTATCCTCACTTTCGAGTCCAAGATATGGTACATCTTTGTCGCCGCCTATGTCAAGTGTTCTGATAATAACAGGCTTACCGTTCATAGCCTTTGCAACCTTGCTGTAAGCTTCAAACTGCTGCTCTTCGCTTGGAAGAGAGGTTGAGTCCATAAACAGGAATTCCGTTCTGAAAAGTCCTATTCCTTCGCCGTCACTTTCAAGCACATTGTGAACATCCGTCGGCTTGCCAATATTGCAGCACAGCTCCGCTTTTACGCCGTCAGATGTTGCGGTCTCCTTACCAATAAACGCCTTGAGCGCCTCCTTATCAGCTAAATATTTATTACGCTTTGAAGTATATTCCGATTTCTGCTGTTCGCTCGGACTCTTTATTACAACGCCCTTTGAGCCGTCAACAATAATCTCATCGCCATCACTTGCCTGCGACAAAATATCACTAACGCTCAAAACTGCCGGAATCTCAAGAGCTCTTGCCAGAATTGCGGAATGAGAGGTGTAGCCGCCTGTTTCGGTAACAATTGCGGCAATATTATCCTTATTGATGCTCGCTGTCATTGACGGGGTTAAATCACCAACAACTATAACTGTTCCTTCAGGGCAGGTGGAAATATCAGCCTCTTCCCTGTCAAGCAGTATTGACAAAATACCCTTGCGTATATCCTCAATGTCAGTTGCACGCTGCATTGTAAGCTCGTCACCTGTTGAAGCGAACATTGCGGCAAACATGGAGCATATTTCGTCAAGAGCTTTTTCAGCACAGTCGCCTGCTTTTATTTTATTCTCAATCTCGCCGCTTACAAATGGGTCTTGAATCATCAGAATATGTCCTCTGATAATTTCAGCTTCCTTCTGCCCTACGTTCTTCTCTATATCTGCCGCCTTTTTCTCAGTGTCTGTTGAAAATTTAGCAACAGCCGCTTTGAAGCGTTCAACCTCCGCTTCTGTGTCAATAACACTGTTCGCCTCATAAGACAAATCCTGCTCCTTAATAATAAGCACTCTGCCTATTCCGATTCCCTTAGAAGCCGCTATACCCTTAAACATAATCATCCGTCCCTTCTGTTTTATTATTGTTATAAAGCCCTTTAAAATGTGCTGAAATCTTATAAATCAATTTTGCCATTTTCTTTCAATACAATTCTAAGCTATTTAACAATATTTGTCAATTCTTTTTCATTAACTTTGGACGATTTAACAATTTCCCCTTTTATTTTTTGACCGTTTTTTCTCATTTTTGATTATTTTTGACAAAATCAAAACCCTCTGCGCCTAACCTGAAGCTAAACACAGAGGGATAAAACTATATTTTATTCTTAGCAGGGCACGCAAAATCACTTATTTTCTCAAAATTCTCATTGAATTTAGCACCGCAAGAAGCATAACGCCAACATCGCCGAACACAGCCTCCCACATTCCTGCTATGCCGAATGCACCAAGGACTAAAAACGCTGCCTTTACACCGAGAGCAAATATTATATTCTGCATTACAATGCGCCTTGTTGCCTTTGCAGTTTTCACAGCGTCAATAAGCTTTGACGGCTCATCTGTCATAAGCACAACATCCGCCGCCTCGATTGCAGCGTCTGAACCTAAGGCGCCCATTGCAATTCCTATATCAGCTCGTGCAAGCACCGGCGCATCGTTGATACCGTCGCCGACAAACGCAAGCTTACCTTTCTTGCTCTTTTCGCTGTCAAGGCGCTCAACTATTTCAACCTTCTGAGCGGGTAAAAGCTGAGAGTAATGTTTATCAATACCAAGCTCTTGGCTCACTGCTTTTGCAATATCTTCATTATCACCGGTGAGCATTACTGTATTCTTAACTCCCAAAGCCTTAAGCTTAGCAATTGCCTTGCAGCTGTCCGGCTTTATTTCATCTGATATGAGAATCGAACCGGCAAAGCTTCCGTCACAGCCAACATAAACAACTGTTCCTGCTTTTTCGCATTTCAAAAAGTCTATTCCGTATTTTCTCATCAGCTTATCATTGCCAACAAGAATATGTTTACCGCTTATCTTGGCACTAATGCCGTGACCGGAAATCTCGTTGTAAGCAGTTATCGACTTCTCGTCAATTTCTTTTCCGTATTCTTCAATTATAGAGCGTGCAATCGGATGGTTTGAAAGGCTCTCTGCTGCTGCGGCAAGGCGCAAAACCCACTCCGCAGTAAAGCTGTTTTCAGCATTAATTTCGCTCACTCTGAACACGCCTTTTGTTAGCGTCCCTGTTTTGTCAAAAACAACGGTTTCCAGGTTGTTAAGCGCTTCAAGATAATTGCCACCCTTAACAAGTACACCCTTCCTTGATGCCGAACCAATACCGCCAAAGAATGTAAGCGGTATTGAAATTACAAGCGCACACGGGCAGGATATAACGAGGAATACAAAACCACGGTTTATCCACTCCGCCCAGTTTCCTCCAAATAGCAGCGGCGGAATAACGGCCAGCAAGGCTGCTAAGCCAACGACAATTGGCGTATAGTAGCGTGAAAATGCAGTGATGAAGCTCTCAGTCGGAGCCTTACGGCTTGCGGCATTTTCGACTAAATCTATAATTTTCGATGCAGTTGAGTCACCGTAAGCCTTTGTAACCTCGATTGTCAAAACTCCGCTTTGATTGATGCAGCCGGACAGAACAACGTCGCCGATTTTTGCACTTCTTGGCACAGCCTCGCCTGTAAGTGCCCTCGTGTCGAGCATAACGTTTCCGTCAAGCACAATTCCGTCAAGCGGTATTTTCTCACCCGGCTTTACAACTATTGTTTCACCAACGGCTATCTGCTCCGGCGATACTGTTACAATAGCACCGTTCCTTACAACATTTGCGCTGTCAGGTCGGATATCCATAAGGCTTGAGATTGATTTTCTTGAACGCTTCACAGCCAACCCTTGGAAGAATTCGCCAATCTGATAGAAAAGCATAACAGCTACTGCCTCAGGATATTCGCCAATTACAAAAGCTCCGATTGTTGAAACAGTCATCAAAAAGTTTTCATCAAAAACTCTGCCCTTTGTTATATTTCTGAGCGCCTTAAGCACAACATCTGCACCGAGTATGATATATGCCAATATCAAAACAGCAAGAGTAATATATTGATTTATGCTTGTGAAATATTCAAAGGAAATTCCAACGGCAAAAATTACAGCACCAACAACGAGGCGAATAATTGTTGCTCTGTCCTTTTTCTCTTTCTTAGGCTTTTCTTCTTTGCCTCCTTTTGCAATTACCTCAACATCACTTTCGTGATTATGGACAATTTTGCTTATGTCGTTAAAGACATCGCCACTGTAATTTTCAGATAGGCTGACGGTCAGCGTTTGTGTTACAAGATTTATTGACGAGCTTGAAACGCCGCTTAATGCGCCGACCTCACGTTCAATTTTAGCAGAACAATTCGGGCATGTAAGCCCCTTTAACAAAAACACCCTTTCCATAGTGCGCCTCCTTATATTTAGTTGTTGCTCAACCGTTCAACTAAGAGGGTAAAAAAACAATGCAAGCTTATGCAAAATCAAAAATCACTCACGCAAATGTTCAAAGCCCTTGTCTAAAATCTCCTTAACATGAGAATCCGCAAGCGAATAATACACTGTTTGAGCTTCACGGCGGAATTTAACAAGGTTTGCAAGTCTGAGTGCCTTTAACTGATGAGAAACAGCAGACTTTGTAAGTCCGAGCAGTACCGCAATATCACATACGCACATCTCGCTTTGCTCCAAAGCGTGAAGAATCTGAACCCTTGTTCCATCTCCGAAAAGCTTGAACAGCGACGCAAGCTCAATATATTCGTCTTTTGCACACATTTGCTTGCTGACAGAATTTACAATATCACTGTGAATTACATCACAGTCGCAAATCGGTTGTTTCTCCATTGTGTTCCTCCTGTATTAGTTGAGCAATCATTCAACAATGCTATTATATTCCTTACGCAAGGTTTTGTCAATACTTTTTGCTGTTATTTTTTATATCTTGTATAACTGTCTTGATAATCCTGGGTACTAACTTATTATTACTCATCGTCCGAAGAATAATAAAATGCAATCGGGCCGTCACTGCTACCAATTACAGCAACATTTTCATTGCCGCAGTTACCTTTTCTTTTTGATAAATCACTTAAATATCCTTCTGCCCAATTAGCAGTAACTTCTTCGTCATAAGGTGCAAGGTCTTCAAAATATTCAGTCTTAAATTCTAAATTCGAGTAATCAAAGCCTGCTTGTAGATTTTTGATATATTCAAACGGCTTGTCCACTGCCTGCAAACCGAGCTTATCCTTAAGTGTACACAGTACATTTTTCTGTTCATCACTCAGCGGATATTCCAAAAGATATGAATCAAACTCATCGCTGTTCCAACCGTGCACCTGCTCGACTGCGTCAGCTGAACCACATGATAAAATCAAGCGCAAAAACATCTCAAAGTTTTCGGCTATCGGGTGAACGCAATCTCCTTTTAACTCCGTTGGATTTACAGAGAAAACCGTATCGCCAAAGCCTTTTACAAAGCAATAGTGTATTCCGTCAACTCCTGCCCAACCGATTATTTCAGCACCGACAGGCGTACAGAATTCCTCACAGTCCTCACCACCGAGAATAAAGCCAACAGGTTCGGTATTGATATTCATTTCTTTAAAGCGTTCGTATGTAATCATATTATTTATCTTTCTCCATCTTTACTGTAATAATTTTTTGTTATACCTTAAAAAAACAACATATAGCCCCGAAAATTCAGCTGTCATGCGAATTTAAGGGGCTGTATTTGTTATTCCCACTTGCTCCTGAAAACCTTAACTTAAACAATTTTGTGTAGGCGTTTTAGCACAAGCTATCGGGATTATCTGTATTATCCATAAAGTATGGTCTATCAAGATTTTTGTTGCCATAGTGTTGCCACGCTGACAAGGATATTATAAATAATTTTACTTGAAAATTCAAGTGTTTCTACTTTAACTGTATAAAGAATTTGAAAATTTCTTTTGCCCAGCATAGCCAAGACGGTACATTTGCATCGAGCCATTCAACCACAGTTGGTATATCTGCCGTAGTCAGATCTCCGATGTGTCTGTAAACACTTCCATCTGCCACCGTTTTACCAATGGCAACCATGGCGTCTGCGTGATCGCCAACTGCGGCATATTTACCAATAGCAAGCGCACCCGTTGAGAAACACCCAACAGAGAGAGCTCCGAAAGATATAAGTCCTACGCTGATTGCGCCTGCCGCAAATAAGCCGAGAGCAATCGTACCGACTGCAAGAAGTCCGGCTGAGAACACACCTGCAGAAATAAAGCCGAGGGACAACAGTCCAATGGAAATTACTCCGAGCGAGAGCAGACCGACCGAGAAAACACCTCGTGACATTAGACCGAAGGAAAATACTCCACGAGCCTTAAATCCGATTGCAAAAAAGCCGTGAGCGTTTCTTCCGATATGATAAAGAGGCATACCGAAGATCATCTTTTCGCTCTTGCGTTCGTGAAGCTGCTTTTTGAACATATCCCAAATGCTTTCTGTTTCAGTAGGTTGTAAACCTTGCTTTTCGGTAATATCCTCGTTGAGAAGATAATCCATTGAACATTCAAAGAGCTTTCCCATTTTTATTAGTTTGTCAGTTTCGGGATATGCGATATCCGACTCCCACTTGCTGATTGACTGACGGGAAACACCGAGGATGCCGGCAAGCTGTTCTTGTGTATAGTTGTATTCTTTTCTTAATTTTGATAGCTTTTCGCCAAGTGTCATAATCATTTCTCCTTATGTTTTCTAACTCTGCGTTGTCTTTATTGTAGAACACTCAGCGAAAACATACCACCAATCTGGCGTTTCTAAATGTAAACTTTAGGTTGCCTTACCCAATTTAAGCTTATTATATCACCAAATATGAAAAAAATCATTTCTTGTTTTTGCAAATAATCACACAACTAACAGCCACGAATAATCCCAATAAAATTCACGGAAGTGCTGCTACTAAAAATTCGTACATTTATATTTACCTCTTGCTTGAATTATTTTTTGTTCTTATACTGATTGTATTTCACAAAGCACATAGCGAATATCACAATATACCAAACTAAGATACCACCAATAATGGATGTAATAACATAGTTATGAGTGCTCAAAAGGTTAATAAGAAACAGCGGCAATAGTGTTGCAAAGAAAATAACCAACAGAGGCAACATTCTGCCTTTCAATGCACGTTGCATCATTTGAAGTCTTGATTCTTCATCACAGAAGATTTCTTCTGCTACACCATCTACAGCAGCGACCGCTTTTCTAAAATAACTGTAGCCGATATAATCCTGTATATATTCCCAACCGCAATCATCAAACATTTTCAAGTATTCATCTTTATACTTAAGTCCGTCTTCGTTATAGTCAAGCTGATACACTACGTCTTGAGGAGTGCATTTTTCAAAATAATATATTCCAAATTTTACTTTAATAAATTTCCAACCTGCCTTGTGCATTTCTCGCAGATAATCCTGCTCTTTTTCATATTCAAATATTGTAAACCATTTGAATTGCTTTTTAGTTTTCATTTTACATTTCCTCCTTCGCTATTTTATATAAGCGTTCAATTCGCTTTAATTCAATCTGTAAAACCTCTAATCCCAAATCAGTAATTTGATAGCTTTTTCGTTTATCTTCTTCACGAACAAAACGGATTACCTTGTCTTTTTCCATTTTTGATAAGCTACCGTACATTGTACCGGGTGTAAGTTTAATACAACCGTCTGTCATTTTTTCAACCATTTGAACAATGCCATATCCGTGATTAGGCTTTCGCAAACACAATAAGATGAAAAAAGCAGTTTCCGTCATAGGAACATAAACTTTTTTTATATGCTGATCCATAACATCAACCTCCATTAAACTTCAGTGCGATATATCTCACCTCGATATATTCAAGTATATCGCAGTACGATATACTTGTCAATACTTTTTGCAAAAAAAACGGCAGAGAGAAAAATCTCCCTACCGCCGTTCTCGGTTCGTTGTAAATTATATCGTTATTTACGATTTATGTGGCTCTATTGCGGATGTTATTCATCCGAGCAACCTACTCCATTTGATTGTCTGCTTTTAACTGTTCGGTCACGCCTTGCCTGTCGGCATATTCCTTTACCAGCCGAGCGAACATATCCTCTGCCTGTTCATCTACACTTGCAAGGTATTCATTCAGTCTGCCACATCATTAAATAATTATAAGATGTTGTCGATTTGCCTTTTGGACTCTTTAGCCCGTTTAGATATCCCCTCAAGGCTTCTTGATAATACAGATCCTTTTTTATAGAACTGATGTCTAAAAGCTTTAGCATTATCGTGATGTATTATTCCCACTCGCTCCTGAAAACCTTAACTTAAACAATTTTGTGTAGGCGTTTTAGCACAAGCTATCGGGATTATCTGTATTATCCATAAAGTATGGTCTATCAAGATTTTTGTTGCCATAGTGTTGCCACGGACAGCAAAAAATTATAAACGATTTTGCTTAGATTTTCAAGATATTCACCGCAATTACTCGTTGAGATCAATAAATTGCTTTAGGTTGCTTACGGTTTCCTGCTGACAATTCAGACATAACAGGGGTAAATTTTTGATTTCCGTATCCTCCCGTATTTTAACACGTGTTTTATTTTGATATATAGGACACAGCAAGCCAAAGAAACTGTCTTTTATGCTGATAAAATGTTAGTTTCCCTTTACATATAAAGAAAAGAATTATCAATAATAGGCTGCCGATCAGGGCGTGAAGCACATCGGCGGTGGTATTATACTCAAGCACCGTTGCTTCGGGGAATATTTTGTCTGCAATAGTTGCTTGTTAGCTTCCCGTCATAACGCCAACCTTTGCATTCTTATAATTCGACAGGCTTTTTTGTCGTTGTCCGCCGACTTGTGAGAGCACCCTTAGCGAATCGCGAGTGTGACAAGCAGAGTCAACAGCACGCATAAATGCCTCTTTGTTTTCATCTCAGTTTTTCTCCATCCAATCTAAAAATTCATTGGTTGTCTTCGTCCATTCCACCTCAATCACCGAGTCGGCAAGAACAAGAAATTCGGAAAGGCCGTATTCGTCATCGTCATCTGCCCAATCATAAGTATAGCCGAGTCCTGTCCATGGGTACGGAGTGTCTTCTGAATAAGAATACTCGGCGTTATCATCAAACCAGGGCTTGTACGCACCGAGCCCTGAGCCGTCCAAAAGCGCAGCCGACATTTGTTTGGTAACATCAATCTGATATGCAGGTCTAATTACTTCCTCAATATCTACCCAGAATGCTGAAACATGAGTGTATTCCGAGCTTGTGGGGAGTCCGATCAGCTGCTCAAGTCGCAATTCCCAATCCTTTACACCTTTGGAATTTTCGTCATACCAGGAAAGAATTTCTTTATCGGTAAACGTCCAAATATCTCCATCTGTGCAGGTAACGCTTTCACCGGCGATGTATCTGTCGGGGTACTTATGCCACGATAGAAGCAGAACCTTCGTACCGTCGGCATTCCAAGTGACCATATCCGAGTCGGGCGTGAGGGTTACGAGCGGAAGAATTTCGTTTTCTTCGGCATGCCTTGCGTCCTCCACCGATGCCGCATACAATTCCTTTGTCGTTTTTTCCACACAGCCAGAGAAAGAGAAAAGAAGGACAAGAATAAGCACCCATGCCTTTAACATTTTAAACTTCCTATTTTGCATTTTTAGTCACCACATATTAAATAAATGATAATAAAGCAAAATTTATAATAAATAATGCTGTACATCCCCATACAATCGGATGTATATCTTTAATTTGCTTACGGCAGATTTTTACGATGCAGTAGAATATAAATCCTGCCGCAATACCATCTGAAATGCTATAACAAAACGACATAAATATTCCTGTAAAAAATGCAGGAATCGCTTCGCTTAAGTCGTCCCAGTTGATATCCTTAAAAGATGCGGTCATAAGTATTCCCACAAGTCCCATAACCAAAGTTCCTATAACGGATGAAATAATCATTGCAAGGAAAACCGCACATTTCTCGTAGTTGTGTCTTGCTTATTTCTCTATCGAGCAGTAACTTAAATAACGGTTTGTATGATACAAATTTCATATTCTTCACTTCATCGATGGTATGATACATATTATTATAACTCTCTTTTCCCTGATTATCAATTAATATCGATAAAAAGTTCGATTTTTCTTACATTTTTAAATGTAAAGCAATGTTATTCATAGGCGAAATTCGATGTGCATCTCCAAGAGTATTTGAAGGCATTACAGGCAGAAAAAAGATGTTCTGCCGAAAAAAACAGAGCATCTCAAAATCTAAATGTAGTCGGGAATTCAAAAAAAGTAAAAATCAAGTTTTTTTTGAGGATTTATTGTCATTCCCACTCAACAAGGCTTAAACAATCCCGTTTAGGAATTGTTATCCGCCATATCTGTGTGTCTTTTGATTATTTGAATTATCCATATTATACAGCCTATATACCCTCCTGTTATCATTTTGTTATCGCTATTGATAACAGGAGTCGTTTCGCTGTGGATAAATCACCATCGGTGACAAGCAATATTATAAACTATTTTGCTTAGATTTTCAATGAATTTCAGAAATATAGAATGGGAGATTTTATATCCTGCTTCAATAAATCAAAATGCCATATACCTGATCGATGTTCAAAAATTAGTCTGCATAAAAGATTTTACTTTCTTCCCATCGGCATACCCTTTCTCGTAAAGGCGCTGCATATCTGTAGGGTTACGAGATAGGGTGCTGACGCCGCAAGTATCATCCGGCGCAACGATCAGCGCTTTCCCTTGTTTTGCATATTCCTGTGCCAGCGCAACGCCTGCATTGTATCGGTTTGCTCTCTGGCGCAGTTTTTCCGCTGCGTTGGGATATTTTTTGCGGATTCGGGCAGCCAGCTTCTCGTCCTGTTCAGAGGTCCGAAGGACATTCTCCGGCTTTGTCAGCAATACAACGACCCGGTCACACCCGGAATCGAAAGCCTTTTCTACAGGAATCGGGTCGCCGAGCGCCCCGTCATAATAGGGCGTCCCCTGAACAAAATAGGGTTTGCAGATGAAAGGAATGGATGAGGACGCCTTAAATACATCGTATTCGTCCTGTCGTATATCCTGTTTATCAAAATACTTTGCGTCTCCCGTCACGGCGTTTGCGGCTACAACAATAAACTCCATCGGGTTCTCTCTTATGGCGATATAATCAAGAGGATTCTCTCCGTCGTGATTGCTGAGCGTGCCGTAGACATAGTCCATGTCAATAAAAGACCTTTTCCGAATGAAATTTCGCAAGCTTGCATATTGCTTTCTGAGACCGTATTCCGTATAAAACTGATAGTTACGTCCTCTCTGACCGGCAATGAAGGACGCTAAATTTGCGCTTCCGGCGGAAATGCCGATTCCAAGATCGAACCGGATATTTTCATCTAAACAGTAATCCAATACACCGCAGGCGTAAATTCCTCGGAATCCACCTCCTGCATCGATAACACCAATTTTCATAAAATAATCACCTTATCTCATCTTCATAGGAAATATTGCCGGCGAAATCCGTCATGATTTGTATTTTACGCAATACTCCCATACTCTCTTTACAAAAACAGCTCATTCTCTTTTCTGACTGAGCAGGCTTTTTTGATAGCAAGCGCCGCAACAGATACCATCATACCGTTGACTTTCCTTGCATTTTTCGGACACTGTTTCATGCAGCGCATACACGAGATACAAGCTTTGGAGTCCGCCGTAAAGTTCACTGGATCAATGGCATGCACAGGGCAAGTTTCGGCACACGCTCCGCATTTCACGCAGGATTTATCCGGCTTCGGAACAAGTCCTGCGCCGCCAGCCTTTTTATAGGGGCGATTCCCCGGTATGGCGGAGACAATCCCCGCTTTATCTGCAATTTGATTGGCATAATCCGTTAGCTGTTTTTGATCTGTCGCATCTGGTCTGCCCGCAGCATACTGCGGCATAATGGAATGCTCAGCAACAGCGGCGATTGCCGCAACCACCTGAAAACCGCACTCCTTTGCTGTGTCTTCCATCTCCACAAGCGTATCTTCATAAGCACGGTTTCCATATACGCAGACAAGCGTACATTTTGCTCCGTTCCCGGCAATCTGTTTCAAACGACTGATCGCTACAGCGGGCGCACGTCCGCCAAAGGAAGGCATAGCAACTAGAACCATATCCTGCTCTGTGATTTTACATTTAGAAAAGTCTGCCTTTGCATCGCTCAAATCAATTATTGCAGGTTTTTCGCTCCACTGCTTTCCAATGATATGGGCGACTTTTTCAGTACCTCCTGTGGGGCTGAATACGATCTCTACTACGTTCATAAGAAAATCCTCCTGTATGTGATTTCTGATTTTAATATTAACTTTCCGATTCTGATCTTTTGCGAATCCCGGCGGTACAGTCAGCTAATGTTTTGTTTGCAAGCGCGTGGGCAAAAGCATCTTCCATTTCCGCAAACAATCCGGTCAAAACCGGCTTTATGTGACGTCCGACGATACATTTATCGTTGGGATTTTGATGCAGGTCAAACAGGCTGGGGCGTTCCGTTTCATTCACAGCTTGATAGATTTTGAGAAGCGTCAAATCTTCGGATCTCGGCTTTAATGAAAATCCGCTGACGCCGCGATGACTTTCAATAATATCTTTTTTCTTAAGCAAGCCGAGGATTTTACGAATATAGCTGGCATTTGTACCAACGCTCCCGGCAATATCCTCAGATGTGAGCGGTTTATCTGATTCTGCAATCAAAACCAGCGTATGAATCGCAGAAGAAAATTTGTTATCCATCAGTGCTTCACCTCATAGGTTACGATATACTCTATCGAATCGTCTGTTGCAAATCCATAATCGCCTACAGCAAAACTCCCACTGATCCCGCTTTCTTTCAGCGTCAGATCAAAATGGGCAAGCGCAATCCCTACATCCACTTTCTGAATATCTCCAAGTGGATTGTTTGACATTGCTTTTGTCTTTTTCTCGTAGAAATGCACCTTGTCGCCGCACACTATGGCTCGCCAAGGCTGCTTGTTTCCGGCAGAAGGTGCAAGCCGCGCCATTTCAAGCGCATCCTGGAACAGTCCAGCGTGCTCTGGGATTAAACCTTGAGCAAAAGAATTCTCAAAAAAGAGCGTATCAAAGGGCAGGCGTTCATCTGCCTTGATTCCTTTGCGCATCAGCTTTTCACGAACAGACTGCCTATCTGCAGGGTATCCTATAGGGCTTGCAACAGGCATGACCTCTGTGTCCTTGACTTCCATCGCTTTCTCAAATGCGCTGCGGCTGATTGTCGCCGCCAACATAACAGTACCGATACCAAGCGACTCTGCAAACAAACAGAATGTTTCAAAGCTATACCCATAGGCAATTTCCGATTGCGGAATGTGGCTGACCTTAGCGGCAACATATTTCTCTGTCCCGACGATCACGGGGCTGGAGAGATTGTACTCTTTTGCGTCAAGGAAACGAAACTCTACCGGAACGCCAAAGGGATTATTGAGTGTTTTGAGGAACTCATCCAGCTTCTGCCTGTCATCAGAACGAAGTGTCTCCCCGCTGAAGGTTCGTACACTTTTTCTTCTGCGGATAATCTCCTTCACTGAAGTAGCCACAACATCACCCCCTAATTAGTATAAGTATCTGATACAAGTACATTATACTCTTTTGTTGATCATTTGTCAATGGGTTTACCGATTCTGGAATTATTTTATCAGCGTCAATTATTGAAGCGTATTTCCATTTTTATAACGAAGAGCGGCTGAATCAAAAACTGAACATGAAAACTCCGTGTCAATTTGAAACGGAATATCATAAACACTGCTATAATAAGAAATGTCACAACCTTTGACCCCGTAAAATGTGAATTCAAAGGTTGAGACCTTTCCAGATTTCTCACTGCCGCCAATATGCTTTAATTGCAAATCAAATCATTAGTGACCACCTCCGTTGCTGCTTCTCGGATAGTGTTCATTTTACCTACCCACAGCTTTTGATTTCCTGCCTTTAACTTTTCGCTAATGCCCTCACGTTCAGCCATCTGTTTTACCAGCCGAGAGAACATTTCCTCTGCCTGTCTGTCAATATCGGCAAGGTAGCTGTTCAGCTTTCCGCTTGTCAGCAAATTGGAGTAGAGCAGGCGTTTATGCTGTCGGATATACCGCAAATGCCGCTGTCCCCAAATGCCGATTGGCTGTTCTTCTTCGGGCGGTAGTGCAAGGTCAGGCAAATAGTAATCTCCCTGCAAGGTGTAGCTGATACCGGTTTTTTTGTCTGTGATGTGCTTGTTCATCGTGGTTTCCTACCTTTCATTTTGAATATTTCTAAAGCGTTTATCACGCTGTTTAGACTGCCTTGCCTGCTCCAACAGGCTGTCGATCTGCTTACTGCCGAACACCTTTCGGAGCAGCTTGTAATCCCGATTTTCGCTTCGCAGATTGTCATTTTCTCCTTTAAGGCGGTCATTGATTTTACTCAGCGTTTCGTTCTCACGGTAGAGATTTGCGTTGGTGACATTGAGCCGGTGATAGCTGTCCCACGCATCAAAGCACCGTGCAAGAACACGCTTGACGAGAAATTTAAGCTTCTTTATTAGCGGCTCGGCGACCTTTGTTTTGTAGCTTTTAGCAGACATCAATCCCTGCGGTTCAGGTAACTGAAAGGCGGCGTTGGTATCCAAAGCCTGTTCCACCTTTTGCAGTTCCGCAAGACCTTTGCTGAAGTTATCTACCCTTGCCGAAAGGCTTTTTACCACGTCCTGTTTCGCTGCAATCTGTGCTTCAAGCGCCTCGATCTCTTTTGACCGTTCTTGTACTTTGTAGTCCAGAACATCAAGATGTTTTTCGTGTGTGCCTTTGCGTTCCCACTCGATACCGTACCGTTCCATTACGGCAGCAAGCTGTTCTTTTTCGGACTGTATCCATTGGTTCCATTCTGTTGCGCCACGAGTTCCGCCCTTAAATCCCTGTGCGGCAAGCGCCTGTTTCAGCGACACACGGGTGCCCAATCCTCGCTTGCTTCCGGTGGTAAAAGGCACAAAATCAATGTGCAAATGCGGCGTCGCTTCGTCCATATGGAGATGAGCAGAGAACACACAGAGGTTTGGATTTCTCGCTTGAAAACCTTGATAATATTCATCGAGTATCTTTTGGGCGAGCAATCCGTTTTCACTTTGGGCATTCATATCCTCAAGATTTCCTATCTGCAAAATGATCTCGTGAAAGGGCTTTTCCTGCTTGCTTGACCGTATCTTTTCATAGTAATCGTCAATCCGTCTGTCGGCTCTTGTCTGCTTATCGTTGTAGCGTTTCAGGGCTTCGTCAAACAGTTCGTGATAGATCTTTTTAACGCTTCGGTTGCAGTAACTTATATTGAGATGGGTGCGCTCGGGATCAACATTTTCTGCTATGAATAGGCGGCTGTTATGGTTAATCGACCCTTTTCCGACCATTGCGCTGATCGTTCTTTTCAAATTATCACTTCCTTTTCCTTTCGCCGCTTTAGCGGCGGGTTTTGTTACTTTTGTCAAAAGTAACGCAAAAGCACTTTTGACAGCCTTTGGCCATCAAAAGCTGCTGTTGCGCCCTACGGGGTGGTGTGGGGCGTTGCCCCGTTGTCTGCGGACAACTCCCCAGCAGGACTGCCCTTTGAAAAGGGCACCCTGCACCCCGCCTAAACTTTATTCGTGACGGTACGTGTCGATGGTGACGGTGATTTTGATATCACCGCCGCCCCCTAAAACATCGACACGACCGTCACGCATCGTCACGCCTGCACAAGCTGAAAGCTCACCTTGCGCCCGTCGTGACTGCGGCTGTTCTCATAGCGGATACCGTACTCATTGAACAGCCGCCCTGCGTTGACATTCAGTTTCTTTGTGAGAGCGTTAGGCTGAATGTCAATCGCAAGCAGAGCCACAAGCTCTGTGGGCGTACCCTGCCATTGTGGTAGATCAGCATTGATATGCTTTGCGATTTCTTCAAGCAAAGGTTCGGGCGGCTCTTTCCACAATTCCGTTTCTGCTTTTTCCAATTCCCATATCAGGCGTTCAGGATTGCGGGAAAGATATAGCTTTTGGTCTTGCTGATCTCTGCCAGATATTTCAAGCGTGGCGGCATTGCTTGTGCGCTTTTCCTTTTGGAGCAGAAACGCTCCGTCTGCCGCACCGAGCAAACCATTTGTTCCCGAAATCATATCAAACTTATCATCCGACTGCTGCTTGCGTGTATGGTGTACGAGCAGTAAACAGATATTGTGCGTATCAGCAAATTCTTTCAAGTGGGCGATGATCTGATAGTCATTTGCGTAGCTGTAATTATCACCGCCGACCTCTCGCACCTTTTGAAGTGTGTCAATGATAATCAGCTTTGTGTCGGGGTGATCTTTCATAAAGCCTTGTAGCTGATCGTCCAAGCCGCTGTCAAGATTACCTGCCGAAACAGAGAAGAACAGATCTTCCGCACCCTCTGTGTCGAACATACGGTACAGCCGTTCCTGTAAGCGGCGGTAATCATCCTCAAGCGCAAGATACAGCACAGTGCTTTTGCGGACGGGATAATCCCACAACGGTGTGCCGGTGCTGATATGATAGGCAAGCTGCGCCATCAGGAAACTTTTGCCAAGCTTCGGTGCTCCGACAAAGAGATAGACACCGGGGTAAAGCAAGCCGTCGATCAGCGGCGGCTTGCTTTGGTACACGGTGTCATACAATTCGCTCATAGAAATTGCTTCAAGAGGATTGATTTTTCCGTTCTTTTCGGTTATACTATTGTCAGATACATTGGGTGACTGCCTTACATCTGCGCCAACAGATGTGCTTCGGGCAGTCATTTCTTTTTGTTCATTCATTCTGTTCCTCTCCTTTCATCTCTCCGAGGATAACGGAGATCAGTTCGATTGTATCGAGGAGTTCATCGTTCACACTGCTGCCTGCTTCAATCCTCTCTAACTCAGCGAGAACGGCGGCAAGCTGATTGCGGAGTGCCTTATAGACTCTCGGATTGCCCTGCACGACTACATCACGACAAAGGAGCCGTCTTGTGATATAGTCCTGTTTGGTAAGACCCGAAAGCCGAACAGCGGTTTCGATTTGTTCATTTTCTTCGGGCGATACCCGAAAACCAATCGTCTTATTTCTCCAACGGTTGTGGTTATCACGGTTTTTTGCAGACATTAGATTTCCATCCTTTCATACTCTAATTTCTTTGCCATCTCAATTTGTTTTGACGGGAACAGGTGTGCATAGCGATAGGTGATCTCAATGCTTTCGTGACCTACACGGTCAGCGATTGCCACCGCCGAAAATCCCATATCAATCAGTAGGGATATATGGCTGTGTCGTAAATCGTGAATTCTTATGCGTTTTACGCCTGCGGCTTTCGCCCCTCTGTCCATTTCACGGTGCAGATAGCTTTTTGTTATGGTGAAAATGCGGTCTTTTTTCTTCAGCCCGTACAGCATACCGAGGTAGTCCTGCATTTCATCAGAAAGGAACTTCGGCATTTTGATTGTACGGATGCTCTTTTTGGTTTTCGGCGTGGTAATCACATCTTCACCATGCAGCCGCTGATAAGACTTGTTGATCCGAACAGTTTCCTTTTCAAAGTCGAAATCTGCGGCGGTAAGCGCCAATAGTTCGCCCTCACGGATACCGCACCAGTAGAGCATTTCAAAGGCATAAAAGGAAGTCGGTTTGTCCATCATTTCATCGGCAAAGCGTTTATACTCGTCCTTTGTCCAAAAGCTGATGTTACCGCCCTCTTTATCGCCCATACTGCCCGCTTTTGCGGCGGGATTGGAGCGCAGGTCATAGTGTCTTACTGCGTGGTTAAAAATGGCGCTCAACTGATTGTGAACGGTTTTGAGATAGGTCTGTGAGTACGGCTGTCGCTTTTCATCCCGAAAAGCAAGCATTTCATTCTGCCAAGCAATGACATCCTTTGTGGTGATCTCGCTGATCCTCAACTTGCCGAAATACGGCAGGATTTTTGTTTTGATAATATGATCCTTCGTGAGCCAAGTGTTTTCTTTTAGGCGGCTCTTTATATCTCTCGTATAAAGCTCCGTAAAGGCTTCAAAGGTCATATCGAGATCAGAGGCGTTCTGCTGCTGAAAGGTGCGTTCCCATTCCTGCGCTTCCCGTTTGGTTTCAAACCCTCGCTTGCATTTCTGCTTGCGTTCTCCTTTCCAGTCCACATATCGAGCCATAACATACCAAGTGCCGTTGGTTTCATTCTTAAATACAGGCATTTATTCTTTCTCCTTTCCTGCTCCATAGAGCCTTTCATTGAAATATTGACGGCTGATTCGCCCTGCGATTGTGATCATACCCTGTGCTTTTAGCTCGTCGTTCAGCCTTCTGATGAGCTTATAGGCATAAGGCTTTGAAACAGCAAGTTCCTTTGCTACTTCATCTGCACGAATAAATCTGTTTTCCATAAAAATCTCCTTTCGTTTTTGTTTTTCAATACCATTTCTTTAGTGTCGGAATACTTTCTTGCCGCCTTCCGATTTGCCCGGGCGGATGTGCCATTACCGTGACACACGACGGCAATTAAGTTAAGCATATTTGTTTAATGCTCTTTCATTATACTAAGCATATTTGCTTTTGTCAAGTGGTTTTCAAAAAAATATTAAACTTTTTTGTTTTATTTTCTCTTGACTATCCTAAACATATATGCTATACTGTTGGCAAATACATAGGTGAGGAGAAAACTCTATGGCTATTGGTGAGAGAATACATTTCTTCCGCAATCTGCGGGGAATGACACAGAAATACCTCGGAACATTGATCGGCTTTCCCGAAAAATCCGCAGATGTGCGTTTGGCTCAGTATGAAACGGGAACACGCACACCCAAAGCGGATTTGACCGCTGCATTGGCACAGGCTCTTGATGTTGCGCCGCAGGCGCTTGCCGTGCCGGACATTGACAGCCAAATCGGGCTTATGCACACGCTGTTTACCCTCGAAGATGTTTACGGCATCACCATCGGGGAAATTGACGGGGAAGTATGTCTGCGGATTAATAAGGATAAAGAACACACCACAAATGATTTGCTGAAAATGCTTGCCGCCTGGCAAGAGCAGTCTGCCAAACTTGCAGCAGGCGAAATCAGCCAAGAGGACTATGACAAGTGGCGCTATTATTACCCGAAGTATGACACAACGCAGATTTGGGCGAAAGTTCCGTCACAAGAATTGAGCGATGCCTTAGTCGAAGCTTTCAAGGACAAGCTCAAAACCGATAATTGAAAGTAGGTGCTTTATGGCTTCAAGTAAAGAATATTTAACCTTTGTACTGGAACAGCTATCATGTTTAGACAGTATTTCCTATCGGGCAATGATGGGCGAATATATCCTTTATTTCCGAGAAAAAATTGTTGGCGGTATCTACGATGACCGCTTGCTTGTAAAGCCTGTTCCTGCGGCGATCTCCCTTATGCCGTCAGCGACTTATGAATTACCATACGAGGGTGCAAAAGAAATGCTTTTAGTCGATAACATTGACGATAGGGAGTTCCTTTGCAAACTGTTTCTAACGATGTATGATGAACTTCCCGTACCAAAGAAAAAGAAGACCGCCTCCTCCAAATAGCGACAAAAAGCCCTTAGCCGTGTAAACTGAACTGCCCCAAGTTATGCAGACAGTACAAAAAAGCCTACTTGATGTAGTTAAAATTAAAATTTAAGCAACAAACTGATTTCGTTTTTCTAGCGGAGTCAGTTTTGTTTTTGTTTGAATACGATAT
>NZ_WNJZ01000015.1 GCF_024433635.1 Ruminococcus sp. zg-924
AACCGCTGTGTTTTTGCTTGCCTTTTCCGTTACGCTACGCTCCACTCCAAAGGCAAGCAAAAACACTATACCATATCGTTAGTTTATTTTTTTACCAAATTGGGTCACATCTATTTACAACGCAGAAAATTAAGAGCAAATTGTCGAATGAAATCCTTGCCAGAGTCTTGTAAGTGTGATATAATTATAAGTCAAAAAGCAGGCTTTTAATTTCAACTGAAAGGTTCTGCCGATAAACAAAAATTATTTTCGGGAGTGAATATAAAATGAAAAGTGATATGATAACAAAATCAGTAAACGCTGCTCCGCAGAGAACGCTTCTGCATGCTTTGGGTCTTACAGACGCAGAGATTGGCAAGCCGCTTGTAGGTATCGTAAGCTCAAAAAACGATATTGTACCGGGTCATATGAATATTGACAAGGTTGTTGAGGCTGTTAAGCAGGGTGTTGCAATGGCAGGCGGTGTGCCGCTTGTATTTCCGGCTATTGCTGTTTGCGACGGTATTGCAATGGGTCACGAGGGTATGAAGTACTCTCTTGTAACCCGTGAGCTTATTGCAGACTCAACCGAGGCTATGGCTAAGGCTCATGCGCTTGATGCGCTTGTAATGGTTCCAAACTGCGACAAAAATGTTCCGGGCCTTTTGATGGCGGCGGCAAGGGTAAATGTTCCAACCGTATTTGTCAGCGGCGGTCCGATGCTTGCAGGTATTGTTGATGGCAAGAAGGTAAGCTACTCAACCGTTTCCGAGGCTGTAAGCCGCTTTAAGGTTGGCGAGATTGATGAGGAAAAGCTTTGTGAATACGAAAACAAGGCTTGCCCGACATGCGGCTCCTGCTCAGGTATGTTTACCGCTAACAGTATGAACTGCCTTACTGAGGTTCTCGGTATGGGACTTAAGGGCAATGGCACAATTCCTGCTGTTTATTCCGAAAGAATCCGCCTTGGCAAGCTTGCCGGTATGGCTGTAATGGATTTGTACAAAAAGAATATCCGTCCGAGAGATATTATGACACAGGAGGCGTTTGAGAACGCCCTGACAGTTGATATGGCTCTCGGATGCAGTACAAACAGTATGCTTCACCTTCCGGCTATCGCTCATGAATGTGGCATAGATTTGCACCTTGACATAGCAAACAACATTTCCGCAAAAACTCCTAACCTTTGCCATCTTGCTCCTGCGGGCGAGCATTTTATGGAGGAGCTTAACGAGGCAGGCGGCGTTTATGCCGTAATGCATGAGCTTACTAAGCTCAATCTTCTGCACACAGACCTTATGACCTGCACAGGTAAAACAGTAGGCGAGAACATTGCAAACTGCGAGATTAAGGATACCGAGATTATAAGAACAGTAGACAACCCGTACAGTAAAACAGGCGGTATCGCAGTGCTCAAGGGAAACCTTGCGCCGGACGGCTGTGTTGTAAAGCGCTCAGCCGTTGCACCTGAGATGATGCACCACAGCGGTAAGGCAAGAGTGTTTGACTGTGAGGAGGACGCTCTTAACGCTATTTATGACGGCAAGATAAACGCAGGCGAGGTTGTTATTATTCGCTATGAAGGCCCGAAGGGTGGACCCGGAATGAGAGAAATGCTCAACCCGACCTCTGCTATTATGGGCAGCGGTCTTGGCAACTGCGTTGCGCTAATTACAGACGGACGCTTCTCAGGCGCAACAAGAGGAGCCGCAATCGGTCACGTTTCTCCAGAGGCAGCTGTCGGCGGCAACATTGCCCTTATCGAAGAGGGTGATATTGTTGAAATAGATATCCCGGCAAACACAATAAATGTGCACGTGTCCGACGAGGAGCTTGAACAGAGAAGAAAGAACTGGAAACCGAGAGAGCCGAGAATAACAACAGGCTATCTTTCAAGGTATGCAAAGCTTGTTTCCTCCGGCTGCACAGGCGCAGTGCTTGATTAAGCCCTGAATTTAATATAATACCGAGCCGATGAGCTGTGAAAAGTCACAATTCATCGGCTCTGCTGTTTAAAAACATAAAAACAAAGCCTCCTGCATAGAATTAATAAGCATCAGCAGGAGGTTTTATATATGGAGCATTGGCTTGTGTGGATAATACTCGGCGGAGGATTTTTAGTTTTTTTGATAATACAAGCGTTTTCGGGGGAGAAGAAGCCGTTTCGTAAGGCGTTCTTGACAATGTGCAGCGGGCTTATTGCACTTGCCGTTGTCAACATAACAGGCGCATACACAGGCGTTACCCTGCCTGTGAGTATACTCAGTCTGTGCGGTGCGGCTGTCGGCGGAATACCGGGCGTTACGCTGCTGCTTGTTATGAATATGATTTTGTGATTACACCGTCAGCTTTTCACGCATAACCGCCATTATCTTTTTCTCTCGTCGACTTACCTGTACCTGAGTCATATTCAGCTCCTTTGCAGTCTGGCTTTGAGTTTTGTTCTTGAAATATCTGAGCTTTATTAGCTCACGGTCATTCTCAGGAAGCTCGCTTATTGCCTGCCGAAGCGAGAGTATCTCAGTAAGTGATGTATCATGTGATTCAACGGGCAGGTCGATTTCACGCCCGTTTTCGTCATTGTCGCATGATGAAAGCGATAGAACCTGAACGTTTGATGACACTGCCTGAGTTATAAGCTCCTCACTCTCACCGAGCAACTGCGCAAGTATAGTTACACTTGGACTTTCACCGTGCAGGGCGATATATTTCTGCTGTTCCTTTATAACCTTAATTGACAGCTCCTTTATTCTGCGGCTTACCTTAACCGCTCCGCCGCTTCTGAAAAGACCTTTAATTTCACCGAGTATAAGCGGCACAGCGTAGGTTGAGAACTTGTACCCCAGGCTTGGGTCGAATCGGTCATATGCCTTAATAAGTCCGATACAGCCTGCACTGTATAAGTCCTCGTATTCAATACCCCTGTTTTTAAAGCGTGCGGCGCAGCTGTGGACAAGCCCTGTGTTTTTGCTTATAAAGCGTTCACGCTCATTCATTGTCATCAAGCTGCTTTGTCATTGTTACGGTAGTTCCCTTGCCCGGAGTGGAGCTTACCCTTATCTTGTCAGTAAAGCTCTGCATAACTGCAAAGCCAAGGCCTGCCCGTTCTTCGCCTCCTGTGGTGAACAGCGGTTCCATAGCCTGCTTTATGTCGCTTATGCCACAGCCCTTGTCACGCACGCTGACAACAAATTTGTTGTCCTCAAGAACCTTGGCGGTTATGTATATCATACCCGTGCTTTCGGGGTATGCGTGAACAATACAGTTTGTTACAGCCTCGGAAACCGCTGTTTTTATGTCGGCAAGCTGTGATACTGTGGGGTCAAGCTGCATTAAAAATGCGCTGACAGCACCTCTTGCAAAGCTTTCATTTACGCTCTTGCTCAGAAAGGACAGCTTCATTTCGTTAAGCACTTTCATTTTTACTCTTCTCCTTTCCTTTGAATTCAAGCACACCGAGTGCGCCTATGCCGGACAGCTCGACTATTCGCCTTAAATGCGGCGGCACATTTGACACTCTTATGTATCCGCCGATAAGCTGCATTAAGCGATATCTGCCCATAATAAGTCCGATTGCGCTGCTATCCATAAAAACCACCTGCGAAAAATCAAGAATAAGCAGAGTTGGGTGAGTGCGCTCGGCTTCACCGTCAATTCTCTGGCGCATACTACGGGCGGTATGGTGGTCGATTTCGCCGTAAAGATATGCCGTTAGCTCCCCTTGGCGGAGGCTGAAAGAAACATTCATATTTTTCATCCCTTTGCAGATTTTTGAGTATAAATTTGTATATAAAAAAGATGACCTACCGTTATAATGATAAGTCATCTTTTTAAATTATTTTATCGAATTGCGTTGAGAAAATAAATTTTACAGCTTTTCCAGAATAATCTTTCTTATTTCAGACGCAAGATACAGCGAGCCGCAAACAAGAGCCGCACCGCCGCTTTGCTTAGCGTCATTTATTGCACGGCTTATTGCCTCCTGCTTATCAAGGCAGATTTCAACACAGTCAAAATAGCTGTCTGCTATTGCCTTGAGCTGCTGTGCGGGCATTTTACGTGGGTTTTCAATCTCAACTATATACACCTTGTCAAAAAGTCCCTTAAGATGTACCAGTGAACATTCAACCGCCTTGTCACGCAGCATACTCATTACGCAGGAAATGTGCTTGTCAGGAAGATATTCTTTAACCGCTGATGACAGTGCTGCAAGACCGGATGGATTGTGACCACCGTCAAGAATAGTCAATGGGTCGTTTTTGACAACCTCGAACCGTGCCGGAATAAACGCCTTTTTTATGCCGTATTTTACGGCTTCATCGTTTACATCAAAGCCTGCGTTTCTAAGCGGCGTTACAGCCTCAACAACAGTGCAGGCGTTTTTAATCTGATGTCTACCGGCGAGAGTGATTGCGTATTTTTCGCCTTTGTACTCGAACTTGCTGTTGCCGAGCTGTTCCGATAAAACGGTACAGCGGCTCATATCAACCCCGTACAGCTTGTTGTCAAGGCTCTGTGCCGTTTTTGTAATTACCTTGTTTACAATGTCCTCCTGAGGACAGAATACGGTTGAGCCGCCCTGCTTGATTATACCTGCTTTTTCTGCCGCTATCATATCAAGCGTATCTCCGAGAACGGCAGTGTGGTCAAGGCTTATTGAGGTTATTACCGATGTGACAGGGGTGGATATGACGTTTGTAGAGTCAAACCTTCCGCCGAGTCCCGTTTCAAGCACTACAATGTCACAGCTTTGGCGGTAGAAATATTCAAAGGCAATAGCCGTTATACATTCAAACTCGGTTATCGGCTCGCCGTTTGCATTCATTTGCTCAATTATCGGGAATATCTTTTCGACAATATCGGCAACATCATTTTTCGGTATTATCTCGCCGTCAATGCTTATTCTGTCGCAGAATTCGATTATATAAGGGGAGGTGAAAAGACCGGTTTTGTATCCGCTTTTGCGCAAAATTTCTGACAGCATTGTGCATATCGAGCCTTTTCCGTTTGTGCCTGCAACGTGAATAAAGCGGCACTTGCGTTCGGGATTGCCTATGTTATCAAGAAGCTTTTGTATTCGTGCAAGCCCCGGCATTGAGCCGAAGCGCAGAAGTGAGCTGATTTTTTCCATAGCTGTATTAAAGTCCATTTTATCCGTCCTTTCGGGAGAGTAAAGTCTTGTATATCTCGCCCTTTTTAAACCCTGTTTCTTTGGCGGCTCTTTTGCAAGCGTCAGACAGGGAACAGCCGTCATTATTGCATAAATCCGCTGCAAGGGCAACAGCCTGTTCAAGAGTAAGGTTTTCCTCCTGTTTTTTCTCAGCTCCCTTGATTACAAGCACAATCTCACCCCTTATGCCGCCGTCACCGTATTTTTCGACAGCAGCCTTAAGGGTGGTGTGTATAACCTCCTCGTGCAGTTTTGTAAGCTCACGCACAATTGATATTTCACGGTCGCCCAAAGCATTGTATAAATCGTTAAGTGTTGACGGCAGCTTGTGAGGAGCTTCATAAAACACCATAGTACGCCGCTCGTCCTTAATTTCCTCTAAATGCTCACGGCGGCTTTTCTTGTTCATACTCAAAAAACCTTCAAAGGTGAACCTTCCTGTTGGCAGCGAGGACAGTGCAAGTGCGCTGACGACTGCGCTGGGTCCGGGAACCGCAACGGTTTTTATGCCCTTTTCACGGCACTGACGCACAAGCTCCTCGCCAGGGTCTGATATAGCCGGCATACCTGCGTCTGTTACAAGCGCACAGCTTTGACCGCTTAGTATTTTTTGGCAGATAATTTCGCCTCTCTCTGCTTTATTATGCTCAAAATAGCTGATAAGCGGCTTTTTGATATTGAAGTGGTTGAGTAGCTTCAGCGTTACCCTTGTATCCTCAGCCGCAATAAAATCAACGCTTGATAGTGTTTCAACTGCTCTCGGCGACATATCGCCAAGATTGCCTATCGGCGTTCCTACAACATATAATACGCTCATTATTTCCTCCAAAAACTTGCCCCAAAAATAAACATTATATTTGCAAGGCAAATACTTCGCCTGATGTAAGGCAGACTTAACCGTAAAGCTGTTAACACAAAGCTTTACTATATGTGACCTGTCTTATAGTCGCCGTAAATTTCAATCATCTCACTTGATAACCCGCCGTTTTCATCCTCAATAAGCAGAGTGTCATTAACAACAAGACCGCCGCTTTTTCCGCCCTTTTTGCCCTCTATAAGAAACAGCTTGGGTGCTTTTGTTTTTCTCTGCTGGATAAGTCTTAGTCTTTTCGGTTCAATGCCCGACTCTCTCATAGCGCAGATAACGTCGCTGAGTCTTTCGGGACGCTGACAAAGGCAAAGCCTGCCGCCGAAACGCAGAAGCCTTGCGGCACTCCGACATACATCCTCAATTGTGCAGGTGTATTCGTGCCTTGCAAGCAGCTTTCCTTCGTTTGTATTTATTATGCCGCCGCCTTGCTGCTTGTAAGGGGGATTGCAGGCGATAAGGTCAAAGCTTCCGGGTGAGAGCGAGGTTAGGCTGCGCAGGTCGTCGTTTAGTACGTCAATCCTTCTTTCAAGTCCGTTATGAGCAGTACTGCGCCTTATCATATCCGCACCGTCAGATTGCAGCTCAACTGCCGTAATGTGCTTTGGCGGCTTTTCCCTGCACCAGATAAGCGCAATTGCTCCGCAGCCACTGCCAAACTCACAGACATTTTCCCATTCTTTAGGTTTGGAAAAATTGGCTAGCAGTACGGTGTCGGTGCCAAAACGGTGTATTTTTGATACTATAACCTCAATACCGTTTCCGAGAGGCTCGAAATGTTCATCATCATTCAGCATTGCGCTCACCTCAATTCAGTGCGATTTTAAGATTCTTGAGATTTTTATTCATAAGCGAAAGGTATGTTTCGCCGGCATTAGTTTCGTCCCTTGTTAAGTTGTGGCAGGAGTGAAACAGCAGAGCTTTTGCCCCTGTTTCCTTACAGATAGCGTCGGCAACAGCGTGGTTTGACATCTCAATATAAAATACTGCGGGAATTTTATCTTCCTTGGTTTCTGTTATCAACCTTGCCATTGTTGCGGCGCTTGGCTCGGTCTGCGAGCTGCAGCCCGGAAAAGCAGCGTGGTATGTCAGACCGTAGTGCTGTGCAAAGTATTTGAACGGAAAGCGGTCGCCGAAGATTATTTCCTGCCTTGCGCTGTTATCAACAACATCTTTAAAGCTTTTGTCAAGCTGTGAAAGCTTTGCAGTGTAGGATTTAAGGTTTTTTCGGTACTGTGCGGCGTTGCCGCTGTCAGCAGAGGAAATTGCAGACTCAATCGCATTACACAGCTCAATGCATATTGCAGGAGAGGTCCATATATGTTCGTCATAGCCGACCTCGTCGCCATCATGCTCATGACCGTGTTCTTGCTCATCATTATCGTAGGACTCGTCCTCCTCAAGCAGAGCGTCGGTGCAGTCGATCAATTTTACAGTTTTAAACTTAGTGCTGTCAAGGGAGTCCAGTATGCCGTCTATCCAGCTTTCTGACTCACCGCCGTTATAGATGAAAATATCGCAGTTTTGTATTTCAACCATATCCTTCGGGGTCGGCTCATAGGAATGAGTTTCAACGCCCGGCGGAAGCAGCAGGGTGACCTGTGCGTTGTCAAGAGCAATGTTGCGTGCAAAGTCATAAGCAGGGAAAAGAGAGGCAACTATTTTCAGCTTGTCCGATTGCTCGGTGTTTATCGCACAGCCAAAAAGAGATAGAGTTAAAATTACGGCTGCGGTTAATACAGAGATGAATTTTTTCATAGTTTTCCCTTTCATTGGCTTAGTTTGCTCGTAGAATGAGTAAAAGTGTATTCGCAATTTTACAACCTTGTTGCAGCATATTGCAATGCAATGTGGTTGCTTATGCTTTAAAATCTAATCATACCTTTAATAATAACACAAACTCAAACAAAATAACAGACCAAAAATTAATCATAATTTATTAACAATTAGTTCATAACGGACTTGTAGATTGGAGCGAGGATATATAATATAATTTAAAGTAACTATCCGGTTGTGAAGGAAGAATTTGGTATGTTAAAGTGAATGTGAAAGGGTGAATTAAATGATTAAAAAGCTTATGCACAGTATCAGAGAATACAAGCTTCCTACTATTCTCACCCCTGTGCTTGTCTCCTTAGAGGTGGCAATGGAGGTTATAATACCTCTGCTTATGTCAATGCTGATTGATTACGGTATTGAAAGAAATAATATGGACTATATTATCAATATGGGCTTACTGCTTGTTGCTTGTGCAATATTGTCACTGTTTTTCGGCGCAATGGCAGGTGCAACGGCGGCTAAAGCGTCAGCCGGATTTGCAAAAAATCTGCGCCACGATATGTTCTATACTCTACAGGATTTTTCGTTCCGCAATATCGACAACTTCTCAAACTCAAGCATTATAACACGTCTTACAACAGACGTTACAAATGTTCAGAACGCCTATCAGATGATTACACGTATGGCGGTGAGAAGCCCTATTATGCTTGCTTTCTCGCTTGTAATGTCGTTTAGTATCAATCCCGGTATGGCGCTTATTTTTGTAGGTGTAATTCCGATTTTGCTTGTCGGTATGATTATAATTGTAAAGATTGCAAGACCTGCCTTTGAGCGAGTGTTCAAGACCTATGATAAGATGAACAACGTTGTCGGCGAGAACTTAAGAGGAATAAGGGTTGTAAAGGCGTATGTGCGTGAAGACCTGGAAACACAGAAATTCCGTAAGGTGTCGGGCGATATATACAAGAACTTCACACTTGCACAAAAAGCGCTTATCACCTGTATGCCGCTTATGATGCTATGCATTTACGCATGTATGCTTCTTATATCTTGGTTCGGCGCAGGAAAAATTGTTGATTCGGGCAACGACCCGGCCGTTGGCTTCACAACGGGTCAGCTTATGAGCCTTGTATCATACGCCATGCAGATTCTTATGAGCCTTATGATGCTCGCTATGGTGTTTGTTATGATAATAATGTCAAGAGCCTCGGCAGAGAGAGTTGTTGAGCTGCTTGACGAAAAGAGCGACATTAAAGACTGCGATAATCCGATTTTTATTATTAAAGACGGCTCAATAAGGTTTGACAATGTGAGCTTTTCTTACGGCAAGGAAAGCAACGCAAAGCCTTGCCTGAGTGATATTAACCTTGATATTAAGTCGGGCGAAACAGTCGGTATCATTGGCGGTACCGGCTCGTCAAAATCAAGCCTTGTTCAGCTTATTCCGAGGCTTTATGACGTAAACGGCGGCGCCGTTTATGTAGGCGGAGTGAACGTAAAAAAATACGACATAGAGTCGCTGAGAAGCGAGGTAGCAATGGTGCTGCAAAAGAACGTACTGTTCTCAGGCACTGTAAGCGATAATATTCGTTGGGGCGACGAACACGCAACTCAGCAGGAGGTTGAGCGTGTTTGTAAGCTTGCGCAAGCTGACGAGTTTATCCGTCAAATGCCTGACGGATATGACACTATGATAGAGCAGGGTGGCTCTAATGTTTCGGGCGGTCAAAGACAAAGACTTTGTATTGCAAGGGCTTTGCTGAAAAAGCCGAAGATAATTATTCTTGATGATTCAACAAGTGCGGTAGACACAAGGACAGACGCACTTATCAGAGAGGCTTTCGCAAACGAAATTCCCGACACCACAAAGCTCATTATCGCTCAGAGAATTTCATCAGTCCAGCATGCTGATAAGATTGTTGTAATGGACAACGGAAAAATAATTGCTGTCGGCACTCATGAGGAGCTGATGAAAAACAACGAGATTTACCGTGAAATTTATATCTCACAGCAGAAGGGCGGTGACGAGGATGAATAAACAGCAAAGAGCCGCTAGGGCAGCGGCGGCAAGCCGAGGCAAAAAAGTAAGCGGCAAAACGATTAAAAGGCTTATGGAGTATGTCAGAAAATACAAGGCTTCGTTCGTTGTCGTTGTCGTATGTATTATACTTAGCGCTGTAACAGGCGTTATCGGCTCTATGTTTTTGCAGGTTGTTATTGATGACTATATAACGCCTCTGCTCAAGCAGGCTGTACCCGATTTTTCAGAGCTTTTCAGAGCAATTTTAATTATGGCGGGAATTTACCTTATCGGCGTAGTCGCAACCTTATTATACAACAGGATAATGATTATAATTTCCGAGGGTACTATAAAAAGATTGCGTGACGAGATGTTCGAGCATATGCAGTCCTTGCCTATTAAATACTTCGATACTCACGCATTTGGCGACACTATGAGCCGTTTTTCAAACGATACCGATACGCTGCGCCAGATGATTTCGCAGAGTATTCCTCAGGTTATGTCATCTCTTATAACAATAGTTGCCGTTTTGGCAGCTATGATTATGACAAGCTGGGCGCTTACACTGCTGACCCTTGCGTTTGTTGTATTAATGATTTTTGTTACGGGCAGAATCGGCGGCAAAAGCGGAAGCTACTTTGCAAAACAGCAAGAGGATCTCGGCATTGTAAACGGCTATATTGACGAAATGGTAAACGGTCAGAAGGTAGTCAAGGTTTTCTGCCACGAAGAAAAGTCAAAGCAGGAGTTTGACGCACTCAATGAAAAGCTTTGCAAAAGCGCAACAGCGGCTCATACATTTGCAAATATTCTTATGCCGATAATGGGCAACCTCGGTAACCTGCTGTATGTTGTTATCGCAATAGCAGGCGGTGCGTTTGCACTTTCCGGTTTTGGAGGATTGACTCTTGGCGGCATAGCAGCGTTTTTGCAGCTAAGCCGTAGCTTTACAAACCCGATAACTCAGGTTTCTCAGCAGATAAATATGGTTGTAATGGCTTTAGCAGGTGCAGACAGAATTTTTGAGCTGATGGATGAGCAGCCTGAAGAGGATCACGGCTATGTAACGCTTGTAAATGCACAATACAATAAGAGCGGCGAGCTTTGCGAGGCTGAGATGAATACAGGTATCTGGGCTTGGAAGCATCCGCATGAGGACGGCAGCGTTACCTATACAAGACTTCAGGGTAAGGTCGAGTTTTTTGACGTTGACTTTGGTTATGACGAGAAAAAGACGGTGCTTCACAATGTAACCCTTGAGGCAAAGCCGGGTCAGAAGCTTGCCTTTGTCGGCTCGACAGGCGCAGGCAAAACAACAATAACAAACCTTATCAACCGCTTTTATGACATTGCAGACGGTAAGATAAGATATGATGACATAAACATCAACAAGATTAAAAAGAGCGATTTAAGACGGTCACTCGGTATGGTTTTGCAGGATACAAACCTGTTCACGGGAACAATAAGAGAGAATATCCGTTACGGCAATCTGAATGCTACTGATGAAGAGGTGTATGCGGCGGCAAGGCTTGCAAACGCCGACACGTTTATCAATCAGCTTCCGCACGGTTATGATACGGTTATATCGGGTGACGGCGGAAGCCTGTCACAGGGTCAGTGCCAGCTTATTGCGATAGCAAGAGCGGCTGTTGCAGACCCGCCTGTTATGATTCTTGACGAGGCAACCTCCTCAATCGACACAAGAACCGAGTCTATTGTTCAAAGCGGTATGGATGCGCTTATGTCAGGCAGAACGGTGTTTGTTATAGCGCACAGGCTGAGCACTGTCAGAAATTCTGATGTTATAATGGTGCTTGAGCAAGGCAGAATTATAGAGCGTGGCAATCACGAACAGCTCATAGCGGAAAGGGGCAAGTATTACAGCCTTTACACAGGCGCATTTGAGCTGGATTGATATATTTTAATCTAAAGAACAAAAAGGCTATGAATTCATTTGCGGATTCATAGCCTTTTATCTTGTGTTATAGTTAATTTTTACTGATTATAGCCCAACTCAAATGCCTTAATATTAAGCTCCAAGAACTTCGACGGAACTGTCTGCTTTACGGTGTCAATCCAAACCTGCTTTTCAATGTCGGTTTGCTTTGCAAGCATTCCCATAAGCACTACGTTTACAGCCTTAACGCTGCCTGCTTGTTCGGCAAGGCTCAAAGCGTCGGCTGAGATAACCTCAACGCCGAGTGACTTAATCTGTCCGAGTACATCATCCGGATAAACAGCGTTACCCGTTACAACAGGCATCGGGTCAATCTGCTGTGTGTTTACAATGATTTTTCCGCTCTTTTTAAGATATGGCAAAAATCTTGCAGCTTCCAGAGCTTCAAACGAGAGAATAAGGTCAGCCTCGCCCAGCTCTATGATAGGGGAAGAAACGCTTTCTCCGTAGCGTACATATGTAACAACCGAGCCGCCTCTTTGGCTCATTCCGTGAACCTCTGAAACCTTAACGTCATAGTCACGGCTTAAAAGAGCATTGCCCAAAAGTCGGCTTGCAAGCAATGTTCCCTGACCGCCTACGCCGACGATTAAAACTGATTTTACATCGTTCATATATGATCAATCCTTTCGGTATTGTTCTGATTAATTTGTTTATTCAACGATAGCAGACTTCTTGCAAAGGCTCTCGCAAACTCCGCAGCCAACGCACTGCATCTGGTCAATCTGTGCCTTGCCGTCCTTAATGCTGATTGCCGGACAGCCGATTGACAGGCACATTTTGCAGCCAACGCACTTATCCGATTCAATACGAAGCGGCGGATTATGCTTAACGTATTTCAAAAGCGCACACGGTCTTCTTGAAATAACTACGGACGGGCCGTCCTTTTCAAGCTGCTCTTTGATAACTGCGATTGTTTCTTCAAGATTATACGGGTCGCACACAGCAACATTGTCAATGCCGACAGCGTGGCAAAGGCTTTCAAGATTTACGGCTGACGCAGGGTCTCCCTTAATTGTGTAACCTGTGGTCGGGTTCTGCTGATGACCCGTCATACCTGTAATTGAGTTGTCAAGCACTATTACAACCGAGTTTGTTGCGTTGTAGGCTATGTCGATAAGACCTGTAACGCCCGAATGCATAAAGGTTGAATCACCGATAACGGCAACCGACTTTTTCTCGCTCTGCGCACCTCTTGCAAGATTGAAGCCGTGCAGAGCAGAAACAGATGCGCCCATACATACGCAGGTGTCCATCATAGCAAGCGGAGCTGATGCACCGAGAGTGTAACAGCCGATGTCACCGCTTACATAAACCTTTAGCTTTTTAAGTGCATAGAATAAGCCTCTGTGAGGACAGCCACAGCACATAACAGGTGGGCGAACGGGAATATTTGTATCAAGGGATAAACAGTCGGGCTTTTTACCCAAGATAAGCTCTTTGACTGTGTTCTGTGAGAACTCGCCGCAAAGCGAGAACAGCTCCTTGCCAATAGGGTTAAGACCTATCTTGCGGCAGTGCGATTCAATGAAATCGTCAAGCTCCTCTATAACATAAAGCTTATCTACCTTAGCTGCAAAGTCCTTGATAAGCTTTTCAGGCAGCGGATAAATCATACCGAGCTTCAGGTATGACGCCTTGTTGCCCAAAGCCTCTTTAGCGTATTGGTAGCAGTCGCCTGCGGCTATAATGCCTATTGAGGTGTCATTCATTTCAATGCGGTTGAAATCTGCTTTCTCGGCAAAATCACGCAGCTTTTCTGTTCTTTGCTCAACAAAAACGTGTCTGCCCTTTGCAAATGCAGGCAGCATTACGTTTTTCTGCGGATTTTTCTTGTATTCCTTAAGCGGCAGCTCTGTTCTGTCCTCAATTTCAACAAGACTTCTTGAATGTGCTATTCTTGTTGTAAGGCGCAGAACAACCGGAGTGTCATATTCCTCGCTAAGCTCATACGCAAGCTTTGTAAAGCGTTTACATTCAGCGGAGTCAGCAGGCTCCAACATAGGAACCTTAGCCGCCTTTGCGTAGTTTCGTGAGTCCTGCTCATTCTGAGAGGAATGCATACCCGGGTCGTCGGCAACGGCAAGCATCATACCGCCGTTTACACCTATGTAGCTCATTGTGAAGAAGGGGTCGGCGGCTACGTTGAGTCCGACGTGTTTCATACCACAGAAGCTTCTCGCTCCTGCAAAGCAAGCACCTGCGGCAGTCTCAGCTGCTACCTTTTCATTCGGCGCCCATTCACAGCGGATTTCATCGTACTTCGCCGCATTCTCGGTTATTTCGGTGCTTGGCGTACCGGGATAGCTTGACGCAACCCGAACGCCTGCTTCATAAAGTCCTCTGGCAACAGCCTCGTTGCCAAGCATTAGCTTTTTCATTATATACCACCTTTGTCAATAAAACGATTATTCATCTTATATTGTATCAAAATAATGTAACAAGTGCAAGATAATTGTGGCAATTTGTGTTAATCTTTGTGCAAAACCGAGATAAGGTTGCAAAACAAAATTAACGGTTGAAAAAAATTTTAAATTAAGGTATATTTAAGAATAGGTAACAGAACAAACATTCGGATAACAGAATCTCTGAAAGGATGGGTTAAATGGCTGAAAAGAATATTATTGTAAGGGGTGCAAACGAGCATAACCTTAAAAATATAGATGTTGAAATTCCGAGGGATAAGCTGGTGGTGTTGACCGGCCTTTCCGGTTCGGGCAAATCCTCGCTTGCCTTTGACACAATCTATGCTGAGGGACAGAGAAGATATGTTGAAAGCCTCTCGTCCTATGCAAGAATGTTTTTGGGGCAGATGGAAAAGCCTGATGTTGAAAGCATTGAGGGCCTTTCGCCTGCCATATCAATAGACCAGAAAACAACCTCAAAGAATCCCCGCTCAACAGTCGGCACGGTTACTGAGATTTATGATTATCTTCGCCTTTTGTACGCAAGAATAGGTATTCCGCACTGTCCCGAATGTGGCAGAGAGATAAAACAGCAGACCATAGACCAGATTGTTGACAGGGTTATGACTTTGCCCGAAAGAACAAAGATTCAAATTCTTGCTCCGATTGCAAGGGGAAAAAAAGGCGAGTTCAAAAAAGAAATCGAGGCGGCAGGCAAAAGCGGCTACGCAAGAATGAGAATTGACGGGATAATATATGACCTTAGTGAAAAGATAGAGCTTGAAAAGAATAAAAAGCACAATATAGAAATTGTGGTTGACCGCCTTGTGATAAAAGAGGGCATCAACTCCCGTCTTGCCGATTCATTAGAAACCGCCGCCTCGCTTACAAAGGGGCTTGTCGTTGTTAGCGTTCAGGACGGCGAGGATATGCTGTTTTCTCAGAATTACGCCTGTCCGGAGCATGGAACGAGCATTGATGAGCTTAGCCCACGAATGTTTTCATTCAATAACCCTTTCGGTGCCTGCCCGAAATGCACAGGACTCGGCGTGTTTATGCGAGTTGACCCCGACCTTGTAATCCCTGACCGGAACAAGTCAATTGCTCAGGGCGGCATAAAGGGCAGCGGTTGGGCAATGGAGGGCAGCACGATTGCCGCAATGTACTTTGAAGCACTTGCAAAAAAACTGAAATTTTCGCTCGACACCCCGATAAAGGATTTGCCGGACGAGGTTGTGGACGTTATTCTGTACGGACTAAAGGGTGAAAAGCTAAAGGTTACAAGAAAAAATATGTACGGCACAGGCGATTATTACACTGAATTTGAGGGAGTTATAAACAACCTTGAAAGACGCTTCAGAGAAACTCAGAGCGGCTGGATTAAGGAAGAAATAGAATCATATATGAGTGCGGTTCCGTGTGAGGAATGTAAGGGCAGAAGACTGTCAAGAATAAGCCTTGCCGTTACTGTAGGTGGTATTAATATCAGTGAGTTCTGCGACAAGTCGATAAAAGAGGCACTTGATTTTATAAATAACCTTGAGCTTACCGACAGGGAGAGAATAATAGCCGATGAAATTCTCAAGGAAATCAGACAGCGCCTTGGCTTTTTAAACAGCGTAGGTCTTGACTACCTCACGCTTTCACGGTCGTCGGGAACGCTGTCGGGCGGTGAAAGCCAGAGAATCCGCCTTGCAACACAGATAGGCTCATCGCTTATGGGTGTGCTATATATCCTTGACGAGCCGAGCATAGGACTTCATCAGCGTGACAACGACAAGCTGCTTGCCACTTTGCGAAATCTGCGTGACATAGGCAACACTGTTATTGTGGTTGAACATGACGAGGACACAATGTACGCCGCCGATTATATTGTTGATATAGGTCCCGGTGCGGGTGTTCACGGCGGCGAGGTTGTGTGCTGCGGCGATGTTGAAACAATAAAGAAGTGCGAGCGCTCAATAACAGGACAGTATTTAAGCGGCAAGCGTAAAATCGAGCTGCCCGAAGTTCGCAGAAAGGGCAACGGATTAAAGCTGACAATAAGAGGGGCGGCACAGAACAACCTTAAGAATGTAAATGTTCAGATTCCGCTCGGTATGCTTGTTTGCGTAACAGGCGTGTCCGGTTCGGGTAAGTCATCACTTGTAAATGAGATATTATATAAGCACCTTGCCGAAAAGCTTAACGGCGCAAAGTCAAGAGCAGGAAAATTCAAGACGATTGATGGTATCGAAAATCTCGACAAGGTAATCGACATAAACCAAAGCCCCATCGGCAGGACTCCACGCTCAAACCCTGCGACCTATACGGGAGTATTTACTGATATAAGGGAGCTATTCGCCTCTGTTAAGGAGTCGAAAATGAGGGGGTTTACCTCAAGCAGATTTTCGTTTAATGTTAAGGGCGGCAGGTGTGAGGCTTGTCAGGGTGACGGCATTATAAAAATTGAGATGCACTTTTTGTCAGATATTTACGTTCCATGTGAGGTGTGCGGTGGTAAACGCTACAACAGAGAAACTCTTGAGGTTAAGTATAAGGATAAGTCAATTTATGATGTGCTTGAAATGACGGTTGAGGAGGGACTTGCATTCTTTGCCGATATTCCGAAAATACAGCGCAAGCTGAAAACCCTTTATGATGTTGGTTTGGGATATGTAAAAATCGGTCAGCCTGCAACAACTCTGTCAGGCGGTGAAGCACAGCGTGTTAAGCTTGCAACCGAGCTTTCAAAGCGTTCGACAGGCAAGACAATTTATATTCTCGACGAGCCGACAACAGGACTGCACATAGCCGATGTTCACAAGCTTATCGAAGTGTTGCAAAAGCTCGTTGACGGCGGTAACACCGTTGTTGTAATAGAGCATAATCTCGACCTTATCAAGACAGCCGATTATATTATTGACTTAGGCCCGGAGGGTGGTGATGGCGGCGGCACTATTGTAGCCAAGGGAACGCCTGAACAGGTTGCAAAATGTGAAAACTCATACACAGGGCAGTATCTAAAGAAGTTATTGTCAAAATAGAAAAAGTTTTTGTCAAAATAAAGATAGTGTGATATAATATAAAATTGTGAAAAAACTGAAGAAGTCAGAGGGATAGTTATGGGTGAAAGAAAAGATTTAAGGAATGTTGCAATCATTGCTCACGTTGACCACGGCAAGACAACTCTTGTTGACCAGCTTTTGCGTCAAAGCGGCGTGTTCCGAGAAAACGAGGCTGTTGCCGAGCGTGTTATGGATTCAAACGACCTTGAAAGGGAGAGAGGAATCACAATCCTTTCAAAGAACACAGCCGTAATGTATAACGGCACAAAGATAAATATTGTTGATACGCCGGGTCACGCTGACTTTGGTGGTGAGGTTGAGCGTATTCTTATGATGGTTGACGGCGTTTTATTGCTTGTTGACGCATTTGAAGGCTGTATGCCGCAGACTCGTTTCGTGCTTAAAAAGGCTTTGAACCTTGGCAAAAAGCCGATTGTTGTGCTTAATAAAATCGACCGTCCGGGTGCAAGACCGGAGGAGGTTGTTGACGAGGTTCTTGATTTGTTCATCGAGCTTGGCGCAGATGACGAACAGCTTGAATTCCCTGTTATTTACGCCTCAGCCCGTGACGGCTTTGCTTCAACCGACCCGTATGAGCCGGGCACGGATATGAAGCCGCTGTTTGAGGCTATCATAAACGAGGTTCCTGTTCCGCAAGGCGACCTCGACGGAGAGATGCAGATTCTTTTCTCAAATATAGATTATGACGATTATGTAGGCAGGATCGGTATCGGCAGGGTAGAGAGAGGCTCTGTAAAAACGGGTCAGAGCGCTGTTTTGTGCTGCCGTGACGGTTCAACAAAGAACGTGAAATTAACAAAGCTCTACCAGTTTGAGGGACTTAAAAGAGTTGAATGTGAGAGCGCAAGCCTTGGCGATTTGGTGTGCGTTTCCGGCATTACCGACCTCAATATAGGTGAAACCGTATGTTCACCGGACAAGGTAGAGCCGCTTCCGTTTGTAAAGATTGACGAGCCTACCGTTTCAATGATGTTTATGGTAAACAACAGCCCCTTTGCAGGCAGGGAGGGTAAGTATGTTACCTCAAGAAATATACGTGACCGTCTTTTTAAAGAGGTTGAAACAAATGTTGCGCTGAGGGTTGAGGAAACAGACTCTGCCGACACGTTCAGAGTATCGGGCAGAGGTGAGCTGCACCTTTCAATCCTTATAGAAACAATGCGCCGTGAAAACTATGAATTCCAGGTTTCAAGACCGAATGTTATTATGAAGAAAATTGACGGTGTGTTAAACGAGCCTATCGAATTCTTGATTATAGAGGTGCCTGAGAATTATGTAGGTGCTGTTATGGAAAAGCTCGGTTCACGTAAAGCAGAGCTTGTAAATATGGGTACAAGAGAATCAGGCATTACTCACATTGAATTTAAAATACCTGCAAGAGGTCTTATGGGCTACCGCAGTGAATTTATGACAGATACTAACGGCAACGGCATAATGAACCACGTTTTTGACGGCTACGAGCCGTTCAAGGGCGAAATTATCAGCCGTCATCAAGGCTCGCTCATAGCCTTTGAAACAGGCGAAACAACTCAGTACGGCCTTTATGCCGCACAGGAGAGAGGCAGACTCTTTATAGGAGCAGGCGTGCCTGTTTACGAGGGTATGATTTGCGGTGCAAGCCCGAAGGCTGAAGATTTGGTAGTAAATGTTTGCAAGAAAAAGCATATGACAAACACCCGTGCATCAGGCTCCGACGATGCGCTCAAGCTTACACCGCACACTGTGTTGAGCTTGGAGCAGTGCCTTGAATTCATCGCTGATGATGAGCTTGTTGAGGTAACGCCGAGCAGCATAAGAATGAGAAAAACTATTCTCAATAAAGAGCAACGTATGAAAAAACAGTTTAAGGGCTGATTAGGCGTATGGATTACGTTATTCTTGACCTTGAGTGGAACGGTACATTCAGCCGCCGCAGAAAAAAGTATGTAAACGAAATTATAGATATTGGTGCAGTTAAGCTTGACGAGAGCCTAACCGTTGTTGATAGCTATTCAATGCTCATTACGCCGCAAATTGGCAAAAAGCTGAATAAATATGTGCAGGAGCTTACGCACATAAGCATTGACGAGCTTGAATCGGCACAGCACACTTTTACCCATGCACTCAGCAAATTCAGCGAGTTCGCCGAAAACAGCGTTATTCTTACATGGGGTACTACCGATATATTAACGCTTATGAGCAATTGCGAATACTTTCTGCACAGCGAAAGACCTGAATTTTTGCAGTATTATATGGACTTGCAGGACTACTGCCAGAAGAGGCTTTCGCTGACAAATCCCGGCAAGCAGGCGGGACTTACCACTGTTGCTCAGCTGCTTGAAATAGAATTTAACGAAGAAGAAATGCACCGTGCACTTGCTGACAGCGAGCTTTCGGCAAAATGCTTTGTGCACCTTTTTGATAAGAATGTGGCAGACAGCCTGACGTATAAATGCGACGACAGCTTTTACCGCAGAATCGCATTTAAAAATCACTACATAACCGATATTAATAATCCGCTTATTGATAGAAGCGAGCTTTACGCTCTCTGTCCCGAATGTGGAGAGAAAATGCAGATAAGGTCGCAGTGGCAGGGCAAAAACAGAGGCTTCAGAGCAAAGGCAATATGTCCGAAATGCAAGGTGCCAAGCCTTGCAACCGTTCGCTTTAAGAAAAAATTTGACGGCTTGGAGATAAAGCATTTTGTAATCCCGATTGAGGAAAAGCCGAAAGAAGACAGCAAATAAAAATTTTATAAAATAAAAATGAGTGAGAACGAAAAATGGAAATTATTTTATCCGCAGTAATAACAGTAATGCTCTACGCCGCAGGAGTGTCGGCAATTCTTTTTGCACAGCCGCTTAGACAGCGGCTTTTCGCCTTTGCAGACACAGGAAAGCTGATAAGGCGAGCAGCAATTGTTTGCGGAGCAAACCTTGCAGTGGTTTTGCTCTGCGGTGCATTTGTGAAATTTTTAACCACAGCAGCCGTAACTGTGCCGATTTTCGTGTATGTTGTTTTTGCTGTTGCGTGTTTCTTTGGATTTGTACTCGGTGCTTTTGCTCAGAAATGCACATCAAAGCTGCTTAAGGCTTGCGCCTTGCTGTGCATTATTCCGTTCTTACTTGAAATATTTGTGTTTAACGCTAAGAGCGTTGACCTTGATAAAAGCAGATATACGCCTTCACCGTCACAGTATCAGATATTAAGCACAGACACCGTACAGCAAAGCAACGGAAGCTTTGAGTTCAGCGGCGACGGCAGCATTTTAATTAATGTTAACAGTGAGAATATTGGTGCGGCTCATCTGAACTTTTCAGGCTCAGACAATATGTTCAACTGTTCGTTGCTGATGGCAGATGAGAACAGCTCTAAGGTTAGAATAGCGGTCGGAGAGAAGAAAACCTCTGCTAAATATCAGCATACCGACTTTGTACTCAAGCCTTACGGCACTTTGTATTCCCTTACTATATCTTTAAGTGATATAAAAAATCCTGTCACGCTCACATCAGTTGAGCTTTCATCTGCCGTTCCGTTTGAGTTCTCGGCTTTGCGCTTTTTTGTGCTTATGGCTGTTGGAATAGTAGTTTATCTTATTTATCATTTCAAGCTCTATAAGACGGTATATGACCGCCGCAAAAGACTGCATAAGGTGGCTGTTGCATTTGCGCTGCTGTTGTGTCTTTTGTCAACACTGCTGTTCATTGCCCCGCATGAACAGCCGATAGCCTATACTCCGTCAAGCGTAGCTGGCAGCGACCATTATGTGCAGATGTTCGATGCGGTGATGAAAGGTCAGGCGAACCTTGATTTACCGGTTGATAATAAGCTTTTAACGCTTGAAAATCCTTATGACAGCTCAGTGCGAGCAGAAAGCGGCGTTAGTGCTTACTGGGACAGAGCTTTCTATAACGGGCAGTATTTTTCTTACTTCGGTATTGTGCCGGTTCTTACATTCTATATGCCATTTTATTTTGCAACAAGCAAGCTGCCGACAATGAATATGACAGCGTTCTTCTTTGCGGCTTTGGCAATAATTTTCCTGTTTGGTACGGTGCTGACCGTTGTTAAGCGCTTTGTCAAAAAGCCGAATATGCTCTTGCTTATTGCAGGACTTATTACAGCGGTGTTCAGCGGAGGAATATTCTATGCTCTCTACTTCTCAAACGTGTATTTTAACGCTGTTTTATCTGCGCTCAGCTTTTTGCTGCTGAGCTTGTGGACTGCTTTTGCGTCGTATGAAAATAAATCTGTGAAAAAACAGCTTGTTCTGCTATTTATCAGCGGCTTAAGCTTTATTCTCTGCGTCGGCTGCCGTCCTACAATGGCTTTATGTGCGTTAATTCTTGCACCGGTGTTTATACATATCCTTTTGCGCCGTGATTACAGTTTAAAGCGTAAAATAGTTTGCGCAGGTGTTTTCCTTGCGCCTGTTATAATCGGCGCAGCTGCGCTGATGTGGTATAACTATATCAGATTCGGCTCGCTGTTTGAGTTCGGCGCAACCTATCAGCTTACAGTAAACGATATTCACGCTAACAAAGTAAGTATTTTAGAACTGCCATCGGCAATTATCAATTATTTCTTGCGTCCAATGGATTTCATATCGCAGTTTCCGCACATTGAAATGTCTAATATTCCGATTGCTAATCAAGGACATTATGTGTACAACAAGATGGCTCTTGGCATTATCAGTTTCCCGTCTATTGTATTGGGACTTGTCCTTTTGCCGCTTGTAATGAAAAATCACATCAAAGGAGCCAAAAGGCTCAAAAGCCATAACAGGGTTAAGTTTTCAACATATTTGATTATAGCGGTTTTGAGTGTGGTTATAATATGGCTTGACTACTGTATGGCAGGCGTTACCTTCAGATATTTGCTCGATATTTTGCCAAGCCTTTCGATTTTGGCAATTCTTGTATTTCTGGAGTGCAACAGCAATTTTGCAACAACACCATCGCTCCAAAATAAGAGCACGCTTTTGTGTTGCATTTCAATGGCTGCGAGCATTGTGCTGGTGGCGCTTCAGCTTCTTTCCTTCGGTGAGATTGAAGTCGGCAGTTTGTTCAAGCGCTTTCCGAATATTTTGTTTGAGGCACAGCGCCTTGTTGAGTTTTGGTGTTAATGCAAAAAGCTCTTGACTTAGCCACATAAATTATGTATAATAATTCCGTTGACGAATTTGCGTCATTAAAGCAAGTCAGAATTCATTTTCGTTGTAATATGCGAGCGGCAGGCCCTGTGCGATTGGATGCCGTGAACCATGTCAGGCGGGGAACCGAGCAGCATTAAGCGGATGTTCCGATGCGATACAGTAAGTCTGTCGTTCACATATTATAATGATAAGTGGGTTTTGGCTTGTTTTTTTATTTTGGAGGTGCCCTATGTATCAGGTTTTATATCGTAAATGGCGGCCACAGTATTTTAAGGATGTTGTCGGGCAGGAGCATATAACAACTGCCCTTAAAAACGAGCTTGTGTCACAAAGAATCAACCACGCTTATCTTTTCACGGGTTGTAGAGGCACCGGAAAGACCACCTGTGCCAAAATTCTGGCGAAGGCAGTGAATTGTCTTAATTCTCAAAACGGCGACCCTTGCGGACAATGCGAAAATTGCCGTGATTTTGCCGAGGGAAAGCTCTATGACGTTGTGGAAATTGACGCTGCAAGCAACACCGGCGTTGACAATATAAGAACCATAATAGAGGAGGCAATGCAGCTTCCGTCAAACCCAAATGTAAAATACAGGGTATATATAATAGACGAGGTTCATATGCTCTCCGGCGGTGCGTTTAATGCGTTGCTTAAAACACTTGAAGAGCCGCCTGCACACGTGCTTTTTATACTTGCCACAACCGAGGTCCACAAGCTGCCTGCAACTATTCTGTCACGCTGTCAGCGGTTCGATTTTCACAGAATATCGCCTGAGAATATGTCACAGCGCCTTTGCTATATTGCACAGCAGGAGGGAGCAAGCCTCAGCGTTGACGCAGCACTTTTGATTGCGAGCGTAGCAGACGGTGCATTTCGTGACGCTCTGTCTATTCTCGACAGGTGCATCGGCACTTCCCTTGAAATTACTGAGCAGGTAGTCAGAGAGGTGTCCGGACTTGCAAACAGGGATTATCTTTTCTCACTTGGCAATTCGCTCAAGGAACGTGAATGTGCCGAGGCGCTTATAACAATAGACAAGCTTTACAAGGACTCAAAGGATATGGCTCAGCTTTGCCGTGAGCTTATCTCATATTTCAGAAATTTAATGCTCATTAAAACGCTCAAGGAGCCGAGAGAGCTGCTTGTTATGTCAAACGAGGAATATTCGCAGTCACAACAGCAGGCAAGATATATTTCTTTAGGGGAAATTATTTATGCAATGGACGTCCTGCAAATTGCCTGCGACAGAATGTCAAGGGGCAACAACAGCAGAACAGAGCTTGAAATGGCACTGATTAAAATTTGCTCCCCCGAAATGTCGCAGGATTTGCAGTCAATTTTAGACCGTCTTTCATCACTTGAACGCAAGCTTAGAAACGGCGTAACCGTAACAGCCGAAAGCAAGCCTACCACAACTGAACAGCCGATTGAAAATTATACAGTTCCTGAGAGTGTGCCTTCTGATACGCAACAGCAGTCAAAGCCGATTGTAACCAATCCTACACAGGAGAGGGCGAGGGTACACAGCAGCGCAAGCTTAGAGGAAATTATGAAAAGCTGTGTTCCAATGCTGCAGTGGCAAGAGGTGCTTGATGTTGTGAAAAAGGAGTCGAGATCGGTTGCAACCGCCTTTGCCAAGACAAACGCATATACAAGCGGCGATTATCTGCTGATTGAATCGGACAGCGAGCTGCCGTTTTCTATGCTTAAAAGCCAGCATCAGCGTGAGGCTATGCGCAGCGCAATTAAAGAGGTTACGGGCAGGGTGTATAAGCTTGGACCTTATAAGCCGACAGGCGACAAGGCAAAGGAAAAGACAGACCCACTCAAGAGCCTTGCTGAAAAGCTTGAAAGCGGCGGCGTTGAGGTGACAACAGAATAAACAAAAACCGTCCTGAATGAAGTACATTCTCAGGACGGTAATTTTTAATCTATTTTGCTAAATCAGGCTCTTAACCGAATTTGCCACAAGCATAACGTCTTCGTCCGTCAGCAATGTGTGAAGCGGAAGAGTTATCTCGTTTTCATACTGATGGTAAGCGTTCGGGAAGTCTTTTATGTCAAAGCCGAGGTTCTTATAGGCACTTAACAGCGGCAGAGGCTTATAATGCACATTTGTTGTTATGTGTTGTTCGGCAAGCTTTGTGATAAGTGCGTTTCTCTTTTCGGTATTATATCCGGGGATTCTCAGCAGATACAAATGACCGCTTGAACGGAAGTCTTTGCCTGAGTGTATCATCGGCTTAAGGCCCATCGGCAGAAAAACATCGTTATACATTTTGATAATTTCGTGACGGCGGTTAAGCATTTTATCGTAGCGTTCAAGCTGTTTTACTCCGATAGCCGCCAAAACATCGGGCATATTGCACTTGTAAGCAGGATAGATAATGTCATACTCCCAAGCGCCGAGCTGCATTTTTGAGAAAGCGTCTTTTGTTTGTCCGTGCAGTGAATAAACCCTGAACATACGCTCCAGCTCGTCATTGTCGATGCCGTCAATATTTTGCCAGGTTACAGAGCCGCCCTCAGCTGTGGTAAGATTTTTTACAGCGTGGAATGAAAATGCGGTGAAGTCGGCAAGTCTGCCGCTCGGTATGTTATACCTTGTTGCGCCAAGTCCGTGTGCAGAGTCTGATAAAATAACTACTCTGCCGAATGCCTTTTGTAGTGGGTTAGCATCATTCGGCTTGTAAATTGACCGTTTGCTCTCAATTATTTCCATAATACGCCTTTGGTCGCATACCTTACCGCCGATATTTACGGGGATAATAGCCTTTGTTCGCTCGTTAATAAGCCCCTCAAGGCTGTCGCAGTCAATTAAAAATGAATCAGGCGCAGTGTCGGCAAGCACAAGCTTTGCGCCAACGTGCTTAACAACAGATGCTGATGCAGTGTAGGTGTAAGCAGTGGTGATAACCTCGTCACCCTCGCCAATGCCAAGCATACGCAGAGTAAGCTCCATTGCCGCTGTCCAGGAGTTAAAGCAAACAGTGTGGTCTGTGCCGACATATTCGCTTACCTTTTTTTCAAGTGTTTTAGCTTCCATTCCTGTGGTTATCCAGCCGGATTTTAAAACCCTGACAACCTCGTTTATTTCCTCGTCTGTTATATCGGGAGGAGAAAAGGGAATAGCTTTCATTTTATTTTCCTCTTTCACTCATATAGATTTGCTTTATTTTTAGTTTAGCATTACAATAAGCGTACAAAACATTTACAGTAATTTTACCATTACCGCATATAAAAGTCAATTATCGCAGATTTAAGGAGTAAAAAATGCATTATTATTCTCTTAACGAATATTTACGCAGCCGCTTTGGCGAGCCTGTTTATAAATTGAGCCTCAATGGCGGTATGACCTGCCCAAACCGTGACGGCACTCTCGGTACAAGGGGTTGTATTTTTTGCAGCAGCGGCGGCTCAGGTGAATTTGCCGCAAGCGCAGATTTAGATATAAATTCTCAAATTGACAGTGCTAAAAGCCTTGTAATAGGCAAGACAAAGGCTGAAAAATTTATTGCATATTTTCAGCCGTTTACGAACACTTACGCCGAGGTAAGTTATCTTGAAAAGCTTTTTATGCAGGCAATTCAGCGTGACGATATTTGTGCGCTATCAATCGCAACAAGACCTGACTGCCTTGAAAATGATAAAATACAGCTGCTTAGCCGGCTTAATAAAATCAAGCCTGTCTTTGTTGAGCTTGGCTTGCAGACTATCCACAGCCGCACTGCTCACTATATCCGCCGAGGATATGAGCTTTGCGTTTTTGATAAAGCTGTGAGCAACTTAAAAGCAATCGGTGTAAATGTTGTAGTTCACCTTATTTTGGGCTTACCCGGAGAGAGCAGGGAGGATATGCTTAAAAGCGTTTCCTATGTCGCACACAGCGGAGCAGACGGAATAAAGCTACAGCTTCTGCACCTGCTTAAGGGTACAGACCTTGCCTCTGACTATGAGAAAAAACCTTTTCACATTTTGTCGCTTGACGAGTATGCAGAGCTTATCTGTGAATGTATTGAGCTTTTGCCGAAAGATATGGTTGTTCACAGAATAACAGGCGACGGTGACAAAAAGCTGCTTATCGAGCCGAAATGGAGCGGCAACAAAAGACTTGTACTGAACACAATAAATAAAGCTTTGCGAGAGCGAAATGTTGAGCAGGGAAGTCGCTTTTAGATATTGCTTTTCTTTAACAACACAACTGCCAGCAGGCATACTATAAACTCTGAAACTGCGACAGACAGCCAAACTCCGTTTAAGCCAAAAAGATACGCCATCAAAAATGCCGTCGGAATTATAAGCGCTACTCCTCGTAGTATTGAGATAATAAACCCGTTTCTCGGTCTGTCGATTGATGAAAAATAGGAGGCACACATTACGTTTATGCCTGAGAAGAATATCGAGATAAAATACAGCCTCATACCGACTGAGGCAATGTCTAAAAGCTGCTTATTGTTTGCGTTGTCAAATATTTTTGCAATAGGCTCGCTGAAAGCAAAGGTAACTAAATATACAGCGGCAGAAAATACAACCGCAGTTATTATGCCGTATTTTAAAATTTTCTTGGCGTCGCTGAGCCTTCCCTCGCCGTAGCTGCGGCTTATTATCGGCTGAGAACCTTGCGCAATTCCGGTGAAAATAGAATTTACAACGATCGCAATATTCGCAATAACGCCGTATGCGGCTACTCCGATATTGCCCTCTATATTCAAAATTATCATATTGAAAATCAATATCACAATGCCGCTTGACAGCTCGGTAATAAGTGCCGATATGCCGAGGGTAACAATGTCCTTGACGGCTTTGAAGGTGAGAAAGCATTTCTTGAATTTAACTGAGTTATTCTTTTTAAAGAAGTGAATTGAGAGTACGCACAGGCTGATAAGCGGTGAAAAGCCTGTTGCTATTGCCGCACCGACAATGCCCAAGCCAAGCGGAAAAACAAAAATATAGTCGAACACTATGTTTGCAAATGTGCCGCACAGCATTGCAATCATAGAGAGCTTTGGGTCGCTGTCGTTCCTTACAAAGCAGTTGATAATATTGTTCATAATAAACATAGGCGCAAACAGCAGGATAATTTGAAGGTATGCTCTTGTTGGCTCAAAAACTTCACCCTCAGCGCCTATAACCGAGCTGATTTGTCCTGACAGGGTAAGACCGCAGATGAAATAAACGGCGGATACGATTGCCCCGAAAAAAATCGAGCGAGTGAAAATAGTATCCGATTTTGAAATTGAAAATCTTGTCGCACCACCCATACCAATCATAAGCCCTGTGCCTATTACCAAGCTGAATATCGGAATAGCAAGGTTCAGCGCAGTAAGTCCGTTTGCACCGGTACCCTGTGCAACAAAGAACGTATCGGCAAGGACATACAGCGAAAGTCCCATCATACTTAAAATATTGAGCGAGATATATTTTGTAAAGCTTCGTTTAATGCTCATATTACCCTCCGAGAATATCACATAACATATACAGCTATTATACCAAATTAAGACAAAAAATCAAACTCAGATTTTTCTTGACAAATACCCTATGGGGGTATATCATAAGTGTATGAAATACGAATGAAAAGAGAGAATACTCTATATGAAGGAAAAATGCAGCTGTGAATGTCACAAAACGAAGGAACGCTCTGAGGAAGAGTATAAAAAGCTTATAAACCGTTTAAACCGAATTGAGGGGCAGATAAGAGGAATAAAGGGTATGGTAGAGAAAAATGCCTACTGCACAGATATTCTTATTCAGGTGTCGGCAGTAAGCGCCGCTCTAAATGCCTTTAACCGTGAGCTATTATCAAACCACATCAAAACCTGCGTGGCAACCGATATTCGCAGCGGCAAGGACGAAACTATTGACGAGCTTGTTATGACTCTTCAAAAGCTGATGAAATAGGGGTGAGATTATGCAACAGTTCAATGTGACGGGTATGAGCTGTGCTTCGTGCAGCGCAAGAGTTGAAAAGGCGGTATTAAAGGTTACGGGTGTTACATCCTGCTCGGTAAATCTGTTGACAAATTCAATGGGGGTTGACGGCACAGCGTCTGCTCAGGATATTATCAAGGCAGTAACTGATGCAGGCTACGGTGCAAGTGTGAAAGGCTCTGACGGCAAGGCTGAGCAGGGCAAAGCCGATAATACAGCCGAAAAAAGCGAAACAAAAGCAATAAAGCAGCGGCTGGCAGCCTCAGTTGTGTTCTTGCTTGTGCTTATGTATATCTCAATGGGACATATGATGTGGAATTGGCCTCTGCCGTCATTTCTTGCTGAAAATCATATAGCAATGGGGCTTATACAACTTTTGTTGACTGCGGCGGTTATGGTTATAAACCAAAGATTTTTCATAAGCGGCTTTAAGGGCATTGTAAGGGGTGCTCCGAATATGGACTCGCTTGTGGCTCTCGGAGCAGGAGCGTCATTTGTTTACAGCACGTATGCTCTTTTTGCTATGACAGACGCACAGCTTAAGGGCAATATGGACGCTGTGATGATGTATATGCACGAGTTCTATTTTGAATCGGCGGCGATGATATTAACGCTTATCACCGTTGGAAAAATGCTTGAATCATATTCAAAGGGCAGAACAACAGATGCCCTTAAGGGACTTATGAAGCTTGCGCCAAAGACAGCCGTTGTTGTTCGTGATAATTCCGAGCAGACCGTTTCAATTGAACAGGTCAGACCCGGAGATATTTTTGTTGTTCGTCCGGGCGAGAGCATACCCGTTGACGGAGTTGTGCTTGAGGGCAGTACAGCTGTAAATGAGTCGGCGCTTACCGGCGAGAGCATACCGGTTGACAAGCACCCGGGAGATTCTGTTTCGGCGGCTACGCTTAATCAGTCCGGCTTTATCAGGTGCGAGGCTTTAAAGGTTGGTGAGGACACAACTCTGTCGCAGATAATTAAAATGGTGAGCGACGCATCGGCAACCAAAGCGCCGATAGCAAAGATAGCTGACAAGGTGTCTGGCGTGTTCGTGCCGATAGTAATTGCCATAGCCGTTATAGCAACAATAATTTGGCTTATTAGCGGACAGAGCGTCGGCTTTGCACTTGCAAGGGGAATTTCAGTTCTTGTAATAAGCTGCCCGTGTGCGCTTGGACTTGCAACGCCTGTTGCGATAATGGTTGGCAGCGGAGTCGGCGCAAAGCAGGGTATACTCTTCAAAACGGCTCAGTCGCTCGAACAGGCGGGCAAGGTTAAAATAGTCGCTCTCGACAAAACAGGTACAATTACAAGCGGACAGCCGAGGGTAACCGATATTATCCCAACTAACGGAGTGTCGGAAAATGAGCTCTTGTCAGCCGCCTGCTCACTCGAAAGAAAAAGCGAGCATCCTCTTGCAAGGGCGATTATTGCAAGGGCTGAGGAAATACAGCTTGAATACAGCGAGGTTCAGGAATTTAAAGCCTTGACAGGCAGTGGCCTTACAGGTATGCTTAATGGGCAGAAAATTGTTGGCGGCAACCTCAAGCTGATAAACGAAAATGCGGCGGTGTCTGATGAAATATCGAGTGCGGCAGACAGCTTGGCGCAAAGCGGAAAAACACCACTGTTCTTTTCAAGAGGAGGCAAGCTGCTTGGCATTATCGCAGTTGCCGACGTCATCAAGGAGGATAGTCCGGCGGCTGTAAATACGATGCACAGCATGGGCTTGCGTGTTGTAATGCTTACAGGCGACAATGAACGAACGGCTAAGGCAATAGGCGAACAGGCAGGGGTTGACGAGGTTATAGCCGGAGTTATGCCGGACGGTAAGGGCAGAGTTATCAATCAGCTTAAGGAGCAGGGCGCAGTTGCAATGGTAGGCGACGGCATTAACGACGCTCCGGCTTTGACAAGCGCTGATGTCGGCATTGCAATAGGCGCAGGAACAGATATTGCAATTGACGCCGCTGATGTTGTGTTGATGAAAAGCCGCTTAAGCGATGTTCCTGCGGCGATTAGGCTGAGCAGGGCAACACTTAAAAATATCCACGAAAACCTGTTCTGGGCGTTCATATATAACGTAATCGGCATACCCCTTGCCGCAGGTGCGCTCATTCCGATATTCGGCTGGCAGCTTACGCCAATGTTCGGCGCAGCGGCTATGAGTCTGTCGAGTGTGTGCGTTGTTACAAATGCTTTAAGGCTGAACCTTGTTGATATATATAAATCAAGGAGAAGCAAAAAAATAAAAAACAAAACTGTTGTGACAAAGGAGATTAAGACTATGGAAAAAACATTGAAAATTGAGGGTATGATGTGCCCGCACTGCGAGGCTTCCGTTAAGGCTGCTCTTGAACAGCTTCCTCAGGTTGAGAAAGCACAGGTAAGCCATGTAAGCGGAACAGCTGTTGTTACGCTGTCTGCCGATGTTTCGGACGATACGCTCAAGAAGATTGTTGAGGGTAAGGGTTACAAGGTGTTACCGTGAGTCGGGAGCTTGAAACACACGAGCGTGTAGAGCGCAGTATAATAAAAAAATACCGCAGGGATATATGGAATCCGTTTATCCTTGCGGTAAAAAAATATGAGCTTATTAAGTCCGGCGATAAAATTGCCGTTTGTATATCGGGCGGTAAGGATTCAATGCTGCTTGCAAAGCTTATGCAGCAGCTTCACAAATACAGCGAGGTGCCGTTTGATGTTGAGTATCTTGTTATGGACCCCGGCTACAACGAGGTAAACAGGGCGAAAATTGAGAACAATGCCGCACTTTTGCACATACCGATAAAGGTATTTGAAACAAATATCTTTAATGTTGCAAACAAGACGGAGAAATCGCCGTGCTACCTATGCGCCCGTATGCGCCGAGGGTATCTATATAAGATGGCGCAGGAGCATGGTTGTAATAAAATTGCGCTTGGCCACCATTTTAACGATGTTATTGAAACCACGCTAATCGGAATGTTCTACGGCTCACAGCTTCAGTCAATGCCGCCGAAGCTGCACAGCACAAACTTTGAGGGCATGGAGCTTATCCGCCCAATGTACTGTATTCATGAGGATGCGATTATTGCGTGGAGAAGGTACAACAGCCTTGAATTCATCCGCTGCGCCTGTCGCTTTACCGAAAATGCTGCGAATGATACAGGCGCTTCAAAACGTCAGGAGATAAAGGAGCTAATTAAAACGCTCAAACGCACTAACCCGAACATAGAAAAAAGTATATTCAACAGCATACATTCCGTATGTCTTGACACAATGGTCGGCTATAAGTCGGACGGTGCCCAGCATACATTCCTTGAAAAATACTAAAAAGCTTTCTTCAAAGGACGTTGCAATAGTTGACCCTGAGCTTGCTGAAACAATGCCTGTAAAGCTTACAGCCAACACAGGTATGGACGCATTAACCCACGCTATTGAGGCTTATGTTTCAACAGTAGCCTGCGACTATACAGATCCGCTTGCCCTGCACGCTATAAAGATGATTCACAACGACCTTAAGAAGTCATATGACGGCGATAAGGACGCAAGAACTTCAATGCACAACGCACAGTGCCTTGCAGGCATGGCATTCTCAAACGCTCTGCTTGGTATTGTTCATTCAATGGCTCACAAGACAGGCGCAGCCTTCAGCGGCGGTCACATTGTTCACGGCGCTGCAAACGCTATGTACCTGCCGAAGGTAATTAAGTACAACTCAAAGGACGAGAGAGCAGCCGCAAGATACGCTGAAATTGCTAAGTTTATCAGCCTTCCGGGCAGCACAACAGAGGAGCTTGTTGACGCTTTGATTGCAGAAATTAAAGAAATGAACAAATCTCTCAATATTTCCTCTTGCATAAAGGATTATGAGGGTGGTATAATTGATGAGAAAGAGTTCAACGATAAGCTTTCCGAGGTTGCAGCAAATGCAATTGGCGATGCCTGCACAGGCTCCAACCCGAGAATCCCAACCCAGGAGGAAATGGAGAAGCTGTTGCTCGCTTGCTATTATGATAAGGAAATTGATTTCTGATTAATATAGCAAATCTAAAATCTGAAAAGTCGCCGTAAGCTTTGCGGCGACTTTTTTAAGGTGAACGCTGAACTCAATTAAGAAAGGAAAGGGGCAGAGGTTAATGTTTAAGATTTTAAAGAAAGAAGAGCTTAACCCAACTGTTACAAGAATGGTTGTTGACGCACCGCTTATTGCCAAAAAGGCAGAGCCGGGGCAGTTCATCATCTTTCGTGCCAAGGAGGATTCAGAGAGAATTCCTCTAACAATTGCCGATTATGACAGACATGCAGGCACAGTTACTATCATATTCCAGATTGTTGGATATGGCACAATGGAGCTTAACACACTTAATGAGGGCGAATGTATTCACGATTTAGTTGGACCGCTTGGCAGACCAAGTGAAACAGACGGACTTAAGAAGGTTGCTGTTGTTGGCGGCGGCGTTGGCTGCGCTATCGCATACCCAATTGCAAAGAAGCTCCACGAAAACGGCTGTGAGGTTCACAGCATTGTCGGCTTTAGAAATAAGGACCTTGTAATTTTGGAGGACGATTTTAACGCTGTAAGCGACAAGGTTTGTATGATGACAGACGATGGCAGCTATTGCACCAAGGGCCTTGTTACAACTGCTCTTGAGCAGCTCATCAAGGAGGGCAACCAATATGACGAGGTTATCGCTATCGGTCCGCTCATTATGATGAAGTTTGTGTGCAAGCTCACAAAGGAATATGATATTAAGACAATTGTATCTATGAACCCAATTATGATTGACGGTACAGGTATGTGCGGAGGTTGCCGCATAACTGTTGGCGGTGAAACAAAGTTTGCTTGTGTTGACGGCCCTGACTTTGACGGTCACCAGATTGATTTTGACGAAGCTATGCACCGTGGAACTATGTATAAGGAATTTGAGCAGCACGCCCGTGAAGAGGGCTGCAACCTTTTGAAGAAGGAGGTGCTCTGATATGGCAGTAAAGAGAAATATGGACCCAAAGAAATGTCCTATGCCGTCACAGGAGCCTAACGTAAGAAATAAGAATTTTGACGAGGTAGCACTCGGCTATACATACGAGATGGCTGTAAACGAGGCTAAAAGATGCCTTTCCTGCCCGAAAAAGCCGTGCCAGAGCGGCTGCCCTGTTGGAATTGACATTCCTTCATTCATCAGCAAGGTAGCTGAGGAGGATATGGAGGGAGCGTTCAAGGTTCTCTCCGCTTCAAGTGCACTTCCTGCCGTATGCGGCAGAGTTTGTCCTCAGGAAACACAGTGCGAGGGCAAATGCGTAAGAGGAATAAAGGGCGAGAGCGTTGGCATAGGCAGGCTTGAGCGCTTTGTAGCTGACTGGCACCGTGAGCACTCGGACGAAAAGCCGGAGATGCCAAAGAGCAACGGACACAAGGTTGCTATTATCGGCGCAGGTCCGAGCGGCCTTACAGCAGCGGGCGACCTTGCTAAGCTTGGCTACAAGGTTACTGTATATGAAGCTCTTCACCTTGCCGGCGGCGTGCTTGTTTACGGTATTCCTGAATTCCGTCTGCCGAAGGCTATTGTTCAGAAGGAAATTGACAATCTCAAGGCTATCGGCGTTGACATTGAAACAAATATGGTTATCGGCAAGGTGCTCACAATAGACGAGCTGTTTGAAATGGGCAATGACGCTGTATATATCGCAAGCGGCGCAGGACTTCCGAGATTTATGGGAATCCCCGGCGAGAGCCTGAAGGGAGTTTACTCGGCTAACGAGTATCTCACAAGAGTTAACCTTATGAAGGCTTACAAACCTGACAGCAAAACTCCGATTAAACATTCAAAGAATGTCGCAGTTGTTGGCGGCGGAAACGTAGCAATGGACGCTGCAAGAAGCGCAAAGCGACTTGGCGCAGAGAACGTATATATCGTATACCGCAGAGGTATGGAGGAGCTTCCGGCAAGAGCTGAGGAGGTTGAGCACGCACAGGAGGAGGGCATTATATTCAAGACTCTCACAAATCCTGTTGAGGTTCTCGGTGACGAGGACGGTATGGTTCGTGGAATGAAGTGCGTTGAGATGGAGCTTGGCGAGCCTGACGACAGCGGCAGACGTCGTCCGATTGTAAAAGAGGGCAGCGAATTTGAGCTTGAAATCGACACAATGATTATGAGTATCGGTACAAGCCCGAACCCGCTTATTCGCCAGACAACTCCCGGTCTTGACACTAACAGACACGGCTGTATCATCACAAACGGCGATGACGGTCTTACAACACGTGAGGGCGTTTATGCCGGCGGCGACGCTGTAACGGGTGCTGCAACTGTTATTCTTGCAATGGGTGCAGGCAAGCAGGCTGCGAAGGCTATGGATGAATATATTAAGTCTAAGGAATAATAATAATATTATTATTATTATCAGCGGCAGAGAGAAATCTTTGCCGCTGTATTTTTAGGAGGAAAGTTATGCAGAAATTAAACCCCGGTTGTCCCTGTAAAAGGATAAAGTGTGAAAGACACGGAAATTGCGAGGAATGTAAAAAGCAGCATGCTTTAAAGAAAAAATATTTACCTGCCTGCGAACGCATCAAGCAAAAGGAACAGAGAAATGCTGAGAAAAGGGCAGAGCAAAAAAGATAAACTGCGAAATTCGTTGTATAAAAACAGATTTAATATAATAATTTTAACCGATAAAAAGAATATGTTATGATATGAAAACAGTAGTGCGCATTTGAAAATAAATTGCGGGTCACATAATGTCTGCTCTTTTGTTTAAAAATGATTGTAAATTACGTCTGTATTTGCTATAATTAAATATTATAACGTAAAAAGAAAATGTGAACAGAAGATGTAATGGGGAGATAGAAATGAAACTGTTTTTTGTCATTTTAATTTGTAAGCTGCTTAAATTTGCCGGCAGCATTATCGGCAAGGGAAGCTCGCTTCCGGGGCAGATAGCGCTTAAGCTTTACCCGAATATTTTAAGCAAAATAAAGCTGCCGAAATATATTATCGCCGTAACAGGCAGCAACGGCAAAACCTCAACTGTTGAGATGATAGCTACAATTCTCAAGAAAAACGGCAGAACCGTTGCTTATAACAAGGAAGGCTCAAATCAGATTGAGGGGGTTACCACCCTTGTGCTTTCAAACTGTACACTCGGTGGAAAGATGAACAGCGATATTCTGCTTATCGAGTCAGACGAGCGTTATGCACGCTATACCTTTAAATATTTTCACCCGACGCATTATATTATAACAAACCTTTACCGTGACCAGCTCACAAGAAACGGCCATCCGCAGTGGGTTTATGAGGCGCTGTCACACAGTATTCACGATGATACCCAGCTTATTTTAAATGCTGATGATCCGCTTATCTCCCGATTTGCGAACGGTCGTGACAATACCTTGTGGTTCGGCGTGGACAAGCTTAAAACATCGCTTTCTTATAATGACGGTGTTTACAATGACGGCGTCTACTGCCCTGTGTGCGGCGGCAGAATGACATACGGTTATTACCATTACAACCACATAGGCTCATATAGCTGTAACGCTTGCGGTTTCAAAAGGGCTGACACAAACTTTACCGTTACAAATGCCGATATGGACAAGGGTGAAATCACAGTTAACGGTAAATACACAATTCCGCTTGCCTTTACGGGAATGTATAATGTCTACAATATTCTTGCTGCGTTTGCCGCCTGTGCAATTGCAGGTATTGACGGAGCAGCTATTGCCGGAAGCATAGGAAACTATATGCTAAAAAACGGCAGAATAATGCGCTTCAGGCTTGGTTCGCACGATGGCACACTGCTTACCTCAAAGCACGAAAATTCGGTTTCCTATGACCAGTCGCTTAAATATATAGCGTCACGTGACGAGCAGTGCAGTGTTATCGTTATTGTAGACGCCATTAGCCGTAAGTACTTCACGGGCGAAACATCTTGGCTGTGGGATATAAACTTTGACCACTTAAACAGCAAAAACGTGGAGAATATTTATCTTACCGGAACATATGTAAATGACCTTGCGCTTCGTTTTTCCTTTACCGGCATAGACCAAAGTATAATAAAGCCGATAGCCGACATTCAGCAGTGTATAGACTATATCAAGGAAAGCGGCAGCGAAAAGCTATACTGCGTGACCTGCTTCTCTGACAAAGAAAAGCTGCTTTCACGTGTGGAAGTTCTGTGAGGAGGGAAATATAATGGCTATAAAAATTCTTCATTTATATAACAACCTTATGAACCTTTACGGCGAGTATGCCAATGTTTCAATCCTTGCAAGGCATATTTCACAGCAGGGACTTGAAGCCGAGATAACAAGAACTGACAGCTGCTCATATATCAATTTTTCTGACTTTGAATTTATATATATCGGCAGCGGTACCGAAGCGGCGCAGAAAGCTGCGCTTGCAGATTTGCTCAAAAAAAAGGATGAGTTCTGTGCGGCGGCAAATTCCGGTACGGTTATGCTCTTAACGGGTAATGCTTTTGAAATGCTCGGCAAAGCTGTGACAGACGCATATGGCAAACGTTTTGAAGCCATAGGTCTTTGTGATTTTGAAACAACCGAGAGCTATGAAAAACGCCTTACAGGGGATGCAATCTGCTCCTGTTCATTTATGACTGAACCGTTTGTCGGCTTCATAAACAAATGCAGTACAACAACTAAGACTGAAAATCCGCTTTTCACAATGCAGATGGGATATGCGAACAATGCTTCTGAGCCTTACGAGGGCTGCCGTTTTAATAATGTGTTCGGAACACATCTTATCGGACCTGTATTCGTGAAAAATCCACATTTCACAGCTTACATTATAAAGCTTTTGGCAAAGGATATTGACGGCTTTAAATACAAAAAAATTGTAAATCTGTATGAGCAGGGGGCATATGAGATAACCCTGCGTGAGCTTAGAAACAGGCTGAAAGCAACAGCCGATTGAGAGGAATAAAATGGACAATACCGAGCTTGAACGGCTTGAGGGCGACGTAGAAAGCATTGTTTACCGCAATGACGAAAACGGCTATACAGTCCTTGAGCTTGACTGCGACGGCGAGCTTGTAACGGCCGTGGGGAATATGCCGCTTGTTGCTGTGGGAGAATCGCTGTCGCTTCTTGGCGTTTTTACAAACCACAGCTCCTACGGCATGCAGTTTTCCGTCAGGGCTTTTGAGCGCTCAATGCCTGTGGGAGCTGCTTCAATTTTAAAATATCTTTCCTCACGTGCAATTAAAGGCGTCGGTCCCTCAACAGCAAAAAAGCTTGTCGAGCAGTTTGGCGACAGCACGCTTGACGTTATTGAAAACGAGCCGCAGCGTCTTACAGCGATAAAGGGAATTACGCTTGAAAAAGCTCAGCGTATGAGCGAGGAGCTTCAGGGGCATTTCGGAATACGTCAGCTTATGGTAAAGCTTCAAACCTACGGTGTGCCGCCGCAGAGCATTGTAAGCCTGTGGCGTGAATACGGTAAAAACGCATTGACGGCTATTGAGGAAAACCCATATATTCTCTGTTCTGAGCAGTTTTCAATCCCGTTTGAGTCCGCAGATAAAATAGCGCAAAAGCAGGAAAAGGCGGCTGATAATATATTCAGAATAGAGGCAGGGCTTTTTCATATTCTTGAGCATAACAAGCTCAATGGTCACACCTGTCTGCCAAAGGACAGACTCTTGCAGGCTTGTTCAACATTCCTTGAGCTGCCACTTGATAAGTGTACCTCATGCCTTGAAAATATGCTTTTGTCAAACACGCTTTTTTCGCACAGCATAAACGGGCGTGAGTTTATTTTCACTCCGCAGATGTATGAGTGCGAGCTGTACGTTGCGGCAAGGCTAAATGCTATGCTTCGATGTCCCCCCAGCGTGATAAGCGGAGTTGAAATGGCGCTTGACAAAATTGAAATCAGCGAAAAAATAGAATATGCCGCACTTCAGCGGCAGGCTGTTACCGAAGCGGCAAGCAAGGGACTTTTAGTACTTACAGGTGGTCCCGGTACAGGCAAAACAACTACGTTAAACGCAATTATTAAAATCCTTAAAATGAATGGCGAAAGGGTATTTCTTGCCGCACCAACGGGCAGAGCCGCACAGCGAATGAGCGAGGTGACAGGTGAAGAGGCTAAGACAATTCACCGCCTTCTTGAGGTCAGCTGGGATAACCGTGACCGCCCTGTTTTCAAGCGTAATGAATCAAATCCACTTCGGTGTGACGCTTTAATTATAGATGAGGTATCAATGGTTGACAGCGCACTGTTTTTCAGCGTTATGCAGGCTGTGCCTATGGGCTGCCGCATTATTCTTGTTGGTGACAGCGACCAGCTGCCGTCAGTCGGAGCAGGAAATGTGCTGAGTGATTTAATCGAATCCTACGCCGTGCCTGTCGTTCAGCTTAATGAAATCTTCCGCCAGTCGATGAAAAGCCTCATCGTTACCAACGCCCACAGAATAGTCAAAGGCGAAATGCCGATACTTAACGAAACGAAAAAGGACTTCTTTTTTATGCAGCGCATTAATAAGGAGCTTATTGCAAAAACAATAATCGACCTTTGCAAAACACGTCTGCCGCACTCCTACGGCTTTTCTCCGCTTGACGATATACAGGTGCTCTGTCCGGGTAAAAAGGGTGTGCTTGGAACATTTGATTTAAACGAAAGGCTTCAAGCCGCTTTGAATCCTGCTGATGAGCTTAAGCCTGAGCTTGTGTTCAACAACAAGGTATTTCGCCAGGGCGACAAGGTTATGCAAATAAAAAATAATTATGATATACCTTGGACTCGTGATGACGGCGAAATGGGCGAGGGTATTTTTAACGGCGACGTTGGCATACTCACACGAGTTAATAAAAGCTCAAAGTCGGTGGAGGTTCGCTTTGATGATAAAACAGCAAAGTATCACGGCGATGACTTGCTCCATTTAGAGCTTGCCTATGCTGCAACAGTTCATAAAAGTCAAGGAAATGAGTTTAACGCTGTTGTTATTCCAATGCACAAGGGAGCTCCGCAGCTTTATTACCGCAATCTGCTTTACACAGCCGTAACAAGGGCAAAGAGCTTGCTCATTCTTGTTGGAGATCCGAGTGTTGTTGAATATATGGTCAAAAACAACAGAAGGACTCTGCGATATTCCGGTTTGAAATGCTTTTTGCTTGAGGGCTTGCAATGATTACACCAGGCGATATAATTTTTACACGCAAATGTCCGTTTTGCGCAGAGGTAATAAAACTAAATAAGTCCGAGTGTGCGTCATGTCGTGACGGACTGCCGAGCAGTAGCTTAAGAAAAATCGGTACATACAAGTGCGCCTATGCCTTTCCGTATTCGGGAGAGTACAGAAAGGCTGTGCTTGAGTATAAATTTAATGGTAAGCACTATTACTGCGCTTCATTCGCTGAATATATGAAAAGCGCAGTTGACGCACAGCTTGCAGATTGCAGCTTCGACGTTGTTACATATGTACCTATATACGGCGAAAAGCGGTATCGCTTTAATCACAGCAGAACGCTTGCCAAGCACCTTTCAAGGCTGCTTTCACTGCCTTGTGAGCAGCTGCTCGTTAAGACAAAGCATACACAGAAGCAACATTTGCTCAGCTTAGATGACAGGCGGCATAATGTTAGCGGAGTGTTTTCGTCTGTTGATGTCAGCGGTAAAAATATACTGCTTGTTGACGATATAATCACAAGCGGCTACACCTTAGCCGAATGTATTCGTACTCTTAAATACGGCGGAGCAAACAGCGTATTCTGCGTTACTCTTTGCGCTGTAATTTTTGATTGATATATTATGATTGTTTTCAAGATTTTGTCTGTAAAAATTATGCGCCTGTTTTACATATCTTTTACAATAATACCACTAATGAGTCACACTATTGTAACGGTACGATATCTATAATTGCTATATACAGTTTATAATTTGTAGCCAAGGTGATGATTTATGGAAAGCGGTAATGTGGAAATACGAAAGTATTTTGAATATAATGCGTCGTGCTATGGCTCAGGCGAGACTTGCAAGTGTGCATTGGCGAACCCGTCTGAAAACGGCGGCTACGGCTTTTATGCTGCTCCTGTAGGTGGGTTTCATGAGGTGAGCAGCGTTTCCACTGACAAAGACGATGAAAATGTTTATATAGGAGTATGCGTTATTGGACAAGGGGAGGACGGACGAAGGTTTTTCCGAAATGTGTCCACCGGATTTCTGGGAATATTTAACGGTTGCCGCTTTTCGTTTGGAGATATTCTTTACTGCTGTGCTGTTGAAAGCTGCGTTAGTACGATGACGCCGACTGAGTGCAGGCTTCGTGTTGATTACCGAAACGGAGATGAAAAGGTATATACTGTTCTTTTTGTGCCGTTTATTAGTGATAGCGGTTCACAAAATGTACTTCTCAACGTTCTGCCGACGTATAATTCTGATTATGTTAAAGAGCCTGAGGTGCTAAAGGGTATTACAGACAGAGAGCAGCAGATAGTTGATTTAGCCGCCAGTGGCTGCACAAACCGATATATAGCTCACAAGCTGATGATAACAGAGGGTACAGTAAAGAAAACACTTCACAACGCATATAAAAAGCTTGGGATTAATTCACGTATGGAGCTTATTCGCCTGATTCACGGCTGATATACCACCAACTTCTGTCCGGGTGATTTATTATGGTAAATACAATTTTGATTAGTAAAAATGAGCTGTGCCTTGATCTTATGTCACAGCTTTGCTCGGAACATCTTGAGATTAATGTTCTGGGCAAATATGCTTCATATATGCAGGCACTTAAGCTTGCGCAAGGCAGAACAGTTGATTTTGCCTTGATTGACTATCCCGATGGTGATGAAGATGCTATTGAGTTTGGCACTTCACTGCGCAGATTAAATTCATCAGTTGTGCTTATTTACTTTATCACTCAGCCACAGCAGAGTTTTGAGGCGGTTAAAATAAGAGCTGATTTCTGTCTTATTAAACCGTTTTCAAAATATGAATTCAGAGGTGCCGTCAGACGTGCGTATGTGCTGAACAAATCAAGCGGCTGTCCGGTGGTTATGCATATGTTTGGTAAGTTCGGCGTGTTTTGCGACGGACGAGCAGTTAAGTTTAAAAGCAATAAAGCTAAGGAGCTTTTTGCCCTTTGTGCAGACCACTGTGGGGCAGAGGTTACTATTGGGGAAGCCTCGGATAAGCTGTGGGGCGAAAGACCGTATGACGATAAGGTAAAGGCGCTTTACAGAAAGGCTGTTATGAACATAAGGCGAACTCTTGAGGAGTATGATATTCAAAACGTATTTTTAGTCAAGCGTGGCTCGTGTGGGATAAATCCTAATAATATAAGCTGTGATTACTACAAGTTCAGAAGGTCGCCAATTGCGAACATAGAGCTTTACAACGGTGAATACTTAAGTGACTATTCTTGGGCAGAGGAAAGGGCGGCTATGCTTCATTTTCAGAAAACCAGACTTATCAAAGAGCTTGATCAAGGTGTGTAAATCCTTTATTTTTTGAATTTTTTCTTGTAAAATCAGAAATATAGTAGTATAATCTTATAGGGTTTTAGTTTGACGGATGCATTGAATATATTAAAGGCAGTGATGCACAAAGGATAGGTGCGAATCACTGCCTTTAATTGTTTGTATCATATTTTATATGTCGCTGTTGAGTGTGTCATTAATATCGCTGAAATCATCACAGTCGCACGGACCGTCTGAAATAACCTCGCCCTTTCTTATTCTGAGTCTTGATTTTTCCTTTTCAACCTGCTCTGAAAGAAGTTCCTTGAACTTGTGCGAGTTCTTTATGTTCTTAAGCTCAAGTGTCGGCGTAGTTTGGTCCTGTGCGTGAACAATAACTGTGCCAAGTCCGAAAAGCTTTTGAAAAAGCGTTTTTCTCAGCGTTAAATCAAGCACTCTGTACAAAAGAATTTCATCCTCTACGCTTGATAAAAGGCCGCTGTTGATAAGAAGCTTCCTTTCGTTAAGCGTGTATGTTGTAAATGTAAACGGAAGTCCAAAGAAAACCCATCTTTTTCTCTCTTTTATAATTACATTTTGCTCACTCATAACATACCTCCTAAATTTGTACTCATAGAATGTTTATTAATATTATATCAGAGCAAATTAAAGTATGCAACAATATCAAAAGAAAAATGCCTCATTTTGTGGTTAAGTTCACAAAACGAGGCGTTTCTTTGTTGAATTCGATATTACTTAAAAAACGGAAGACTGCGTATGATAACAGGCTCTTTTGCCTTACCGCCGCAAATCTGAACAAAGCAGATTATCTTGATTACCAAGAAAACTATCGACATAACTGCACATGCAATTGGAACAATAATTGTCCAGATAAGTACAATTCCGACTATTGTCAGTAAAGCGTCAATTACAGTAAATTTAAGTGCCTGTCTTACGTGGAATTTTACATAAGGCGACTCATTTGCGCCGAGCATTGCAATTATAATACCGACAATTCCCAAAAGATATGGTAACATCGCAATAACTTTATTTTCGGAAATATCTTTTACATCGTAGTCAGCGGTGTGGTCATACGGGTCATATGCAGGAGCATATCCGGCGTAACCGTTCTGATTTTGATACTGATTCTGATAAGGTGCGTTAGCCTGCTGGTTTACCTGCTGCTGCGCAAACGGTGAAGCTGCGCCAAGCTGTGTGCCGCAGTTTGTGCAGAAGGTAGAGCCGTCTGCAAGCTGATTGCCGCATTTCGGACAAGTCATCTAAAATCCTCCTTGTGTTATCAGATTACACCCTGTGCGAGCATTGCGTTTGCAACCTTCTCAAAGCCTGCAATATTAGCGCCTGCAACATAGTTGCCCTCAACGCCGTAACGCTTTGCAGCATCGGAAATATTGTTGAAGATATTAACCATAATGCCCTGAAGCTTCTGGTCAACCTCTTCAAATGTCCATGAAAGACGCATTGAGTTCTGGCTCATCTCAAGAGCAGATGTAGCAACGCCGCCTGCGTTTGCAGCCTTACCTGGAGCAAACAGAACGCCGTTAGCCTGGAATACCTCAACTGCATCCGGTGTAGAAGGCATATTAGCACCCTCAGCAACAGCGTATACACCGTTCTTAACGAGTGTTTCAGCAGCAGCCTTGTCAAGCTCGTTCTGTGTTGCACACGGAAGAGCAACGTCACACTTAACTGACCAGTCAAACTTGCCCTCGTGATACTCTGCGTTCGGACGATAGTTCTTGTATGTGCTGAGTCTGTCTCTCTTAACTTCCTTGATTTCCTTAACAGCGTCAAGGTCGATGCCCTCTGCATCGTAAATCCAGCCTGTTGAATCTGAAAGAGTAACAACCTTAGCGCCAAGCTGTGTTGCCTTCTCAGTTGCGTAAATAGCAACGTTACCTGCGCCAGAAATGCTTACTACTGCGCCGTTAATGTCACGACCGTTTTGCTTGAGCATCTCTTCTGTGAGGTAAAGAAGACCGTAGCCGGTTGCCTCTGTTCTTGCAAGAGAACCGCCGTATGTAAGACCCTTACCTGTCAAAACGCCCTCATAGCAGTTCTTAAGTCTCTTGTACTGACCAAACATAAAGCCAATTTCACGTGCGCCTGTGCCGATGTCGCCGGCAGGTACGTCAGTGTCAGCACCAATGTGACGCTGAAGCTCTGTCATAAAGCTCTGGCAGAAAGCCATAACCTCACGGTCGCTCTTGCCCTTCGGGTCAAAGTCAGAGCCGCCCTTACCGCCGCCGATTGGAAGACCTGTAAGAGAGTTCTTGAAAATCTGCTCAAAACCGAGGAATTTGATAACGCCGAGGTTTACTGACGGGTGAAGTCTTAAGCCGCCCTTGTAAGGTCCGATAGCGCTGTTGAACTGAACACGGAAGCCACGGTTAACCTGAACCTTGCCGTTGTCATCAACCCAAGGAACACGGAACATAATAACACGCTCAGGCTCTGTGATTCTCTCAAGAATACCTGCCTGCTCGTACTGCGGATTCTGTTCAAATACCGGTGCGAGTGACTCCAAAACCTCTGTTGCAGCCTGAATAAATTCCGGCTCGTTTGAATTTTTTGCCTTTAGCTTCTCTAACTGTTCACTTACGTATGACATTGGAAGCCCTCCTTTTTTAATTTTTTATTTTTTTACATATAAAAAACATCAGCACGCTGAAAAATACAGGCACTGATGCACTAATAACTTAACCACAGCGCCTTTGCTGCACAGTAAATTATATGATTTGTGTATTATAATAACACTATTTTTCTTTTTTTGCAAGTTTTTGCAAGAAAAATTTGAAAAAATTTCAAAATTATGTTGGCTTTGCGTGTGTTTACGCTCTTTTTACTGTTGCAAATGCAGTAAATGTTATTTGAAACACCAAAAATTGTCATTTTTTATGCTAAATATAATTCCTGTTTGACAAAGTTTAAAATGTTATTGCTAAAATCTGTAATTTAGAGTATAATGTAAATTGAATTTTTATTTTCAAAATTTTGATTACATACTGAAAGGGGTTTTCTCTGATGGAAAAAGGCAAACAGATTTATGAGGGCAAGGCAAAAAAGGTTTTTGAAACAACAGATCCTGATTTGTGCATTGTATCCTATAAGGATGACGCAACAGCATTTAACGGCGAAAAGAAGGGCACAATTGTTGGCAAGGGTGTAGTTAACAACAAGATGTCTAACTTTATGTTCAAGCTCTTAGAGGAAAAGGGAATCAAAACCGACTTTGTAGAGGAGCTTAACGACCGTGACACCGTATTAAAAAGAGTTGAGATTGTACCGCTTGAGGTTATCGTAAGAAACAAGGCTGCCGGCAGTCTTTCAAAGCGTCTTGGACTTCCTGAGGGAACACCGATGAAGACGACTGTTCTTGAGTTTTGCTATAAAAATGACGACCTTGGCGACCCAATTGTAAACGAGTACCACATTCTTGCTGCTGAGCTTGCAACTAAAGAGGAAATCGACACTATTTCTTCAATGGCTCTTAAGATAAATGAGGTTATGATTGAGTTCTTCAAGAGCGTAAATATTGACCTTATCGACTTTAAGCTTGAGTTTGGCCGCTTCAAGGGCGAAATTCTCCTTGCAGACGAAATCTCACCCGATACCTGCCGTTTCTGGGATGTAAACACTCAGGAGAAGCTCGACAAGGACCGTTTCCGTCGTGATATGGGCGGTGTTGAAGAGGCATATGCCGAGGTTATGAGAAGAATAGGTCTTTAAGTCTTTGTTAAATTATTCACCACACTGAATATAAAAATAAGGAATAATAAGCTAACGACTGTTTGAAATATTTTTGGGGTGAGTTTATTGGATTTTTCTTTTGACGGATACGGCACAGAGGGACTTCATGAGGAGTGTGGCGTTTTTGGTATTTACAGCGACGGTACTCTTAACCCTGCGTATTCCTGCTACAACGGGCTTTTGGCTCTTCAACACAGAGGACAGGAAAGCTGCGGAATTGCCGTGAATGACTGCGGCGTTATAAGCAGCCATAAGGACATGGGTCTTGTAAGCGAGGTTTTCAACAATAAAATTCTTGACAGCCTTGAGGGACAGATAGCTGTCTCTCATGTGCGTTATTCAACCGCCGGCGGCAGTGTGAGAGAAAACTCACAGCCGCTTGTTATGCGCTATGTCAAGGGCGTTATAGCAATAGCGCACAACGGAAATCTTACAAACGCCGTTGAAATCCGCCGTGAGCTTGAGCACAGGGGCGCTATTTTTCAAACTACAATCGACTCCGAGGTTATTGCATATGTAATAGCAAGGGAGAGAATTAAGAGCCACTCGGTAGAGGAGGCTGTGCGGCGTGCAATGTATCAGATAAACGGCGCATATTCTCTGCTTGTAATGAGTCCGAGAAAGCTTATAGCCGCCAGAGACCCACACGGCTTCAGACCGCTTTGTATGGGCAGGGTGAACAATACAATAGTATTTGCAAGCGAAACAGCTGCACTTGATGCTGCGGGAGCAGAGTTTGTTCGTGACGTTGAGCCAGGCGAAATTATTGTTGTTGACGAAGACGGAGTTCGCTCTATAAAAGATCACTGCGGCGGCAAAAAGTCGCTGTGTGTTTTTGAGTATATATACTTTGCAAGAACAGACTCAGTTATTGACGGTATAGGCGTATATGAAGCGAGAAAGCAGGCGGGCAGAATACTCGCCCGTGAATATCCGGTTGAAGCCGACCTTGTAATCGGCGTGCCTGAGTCCGGCATTGACGCCGCAATAGGATACAGTGAGGAAAGCGGTATTCCGTATGAAAAGGGAATTGTTAAAAACGGATATATCGGCAGAACCTTTATTAAGCCTACTCAGCAGGAGCGTATTAAGAGTGTTCGTATTAAGCTGAATCCTCTTTGCAATACAGTCAAGGGCAAACGTGTTGTTATGCTTGATGACAGTATCGTGCGTGGCACAACCTGCGACAGAATTGTTAAAATGCTCAAGGACGCAGGCGCAAAAGAGGTTCATTTGAGGATAAGCTCGCCACCGTTTATGTGGCCGTGTTATTACGGCACTGACATTCCGTCAAAGGAGGAGCTTATCGCCTGCAACTATACTATTGAGGAGATAGGCAAAATCAGCGGAGCAGACTCAATTGGCTTTTTGCCTGCAAAGGCACTGCATGAGATGCTCTATAATAAAGATTGCGGCTTCTGTGACGCTTGCTTTACGGGCAATTATCCTGCTGAAACAACAGAGAAAATGCTCGCCGGCAAGGAACGAGGCGGAATGAATTACGATAATAACAATCAATGCATTGGCAAGAAAGGATAAGAAAATGAAGGACGTTTATGAATCCCCACTTTCATCAAGATATGCAGATAAGGAGATGAAGTACATCTTCTCTCCTGATAAGAAATTCAGAACATGGCGCAGGCTCTGGATAGCTCTTGCCGAGGCAGAAATGGAGCTTGGTCTGCCTGTTACACAGGAGCAGATAGACGAGCTTAAGGAGCACGCCGACGACATCAACTATGATGTAGCCGTTGAGCGTGAAAAGCTTGTGCGCCACGATGTTATGTCGCACGTTTACGCATACGGCGTTCAGTGCCCTAAGGCTAAGGGAATTATCCACCTGGGTGCAACAAGCTGTTATGTTGGCGACAATACAGATATTATAATAATGACAGAGGCGCTTGAATACCTGAGAAATAAGCTTGTAACAGTAATCAAGGAGTTAAGTGCCTTTGCAATGAAATATAAGAATCTTCCGACCCTTGCGTTTACACACTTCCAGCCGGCTCAGCCGACAACTGTTGGCAAAAGAGCAACACTCTGGATTCAGGATTTGCTTATGGATTTGGAGGACGTTGAATATCAGCTCAGCAAGTCTAAGCTATTAGGCTCAAAGGGTACAACAGGCACACAGGCAAGTTTCTTAGAGCTGTTTGACGGCGACCACGAAAAATGCCGTGAGCTTGACCGCAAAATTGCCGAGAAAATGGGTTATAAGGCTTGCTTTGCCGTTTCAGGTCAGACCTATTCAAGAAAGCTTGACCACCAGATGCTCTCAGTATTAAGCGGAATTGCACAGAGCGCCGCTAAGTTCTCTAATGATATAAGACTTTTACAGCATCTTAAAGAGATAGAGGAGCCGTTTGAAAAGAATCAGATAGGCTCGTCGGCAATGGCGTATAAGCGCAATCCTATGAGAAGTGAGAGAATAGCAAGCCTTGCAAGATACGTTATAGCAACCGAGCTTAATCCTGCTATGACAGCGTCAACACAGTGGTTTGAGAGAACTCTGGACGATTCTGCCAATAAGAGAATCAGCGTTGCTGAGGCATTCCTTGCAACAGATGGAATTTTGAACCTTTACGCAAATGTTGCAGATGGTCTTGTTGTTTACGAAAAGGTAATCGAGCAAAGACTTCGCAAGGAGCTGCCGTTTATGGCTACTGAGAACATAATGATGGATGCTGTTAAGGCAGGCGGAAACCGTCAGGAATTGCATGAGAAGATAAGAGTTCACTCAATGGCTGCCTCAAAGGTTATTAAGGAAGAGGGCGGCGAGAACGATTTGCTTGAAAGAATAGCAGGCGACCCTGCATTTGGCGTAACGCTTGAGCAGCTTCACGCAATAATCAGTCCCGAAAAGTATGTCGGACGTGCTCCGCAGCAAACCGAGGATTTTATAAACAACGAGGTTAAAAACGCTTTGAAGCCGTATGAGAATATGGATAACTACAAGGCTGAAATAAATGTTTGATTGGAGAATGTAATATTATGATTAAAGCAATAGTAGGCGCCAACTGGGGCGATGAGGGCAAGGGCAAAATTACTGACGTGCTTGCAGAAGATTCAGATATAGTTATCCGCTTTCAGGGCGGCAGCAATGCAGGACATACCATTGTGAACAGCTACGGCAAGTTTGCGCTTCATCAGCTTCCGTCAGGTGTTTTTCACAGCAATATTGTAAATATAATCGGAAACGGCGTTGCACTGAGCGTTGAAAATCTTGTCAAAGAAATTTCAGAGCTTGAGTCAAGAGGTGTGCCAACCCCGAAGGTGCTTGTATCCGACAGAGCGCAGATTGTAATGCCGTATCACGTTGCGTTTGACTGTTACGAGGAGGAGCGACTCGGCAAGAACTCATTCGGTTCAACAAAATCGGGTATTGCACCGTTTTATTCAGATAAATACTCAAAGATAGGCTTCCAGGTAAACGAGCTTTTTGATGACGTTGATTCTCTTAAAGAGAAAATTAAGCACGTTCTTGAGATAAAAAATGCTACACTTAAAAATCTCTACAATAAGCCGCCAATTACCGAGGAAGAGATTTTTAATAAGCTTATGGAATATAAGGAAATGCTCGCTCCGTATGTTGCCGACACTTTCGACTTCCTCTATCACGCAGTAAAAGAGGAAAAGAATATTCTTCTTGAGGGTCAGCTCGGAGCACTCAAGGACACTGACTTTGGTATTTACCCGATGGTAACATCTTCAAACACAATCGCAGGCTACGGCGCAGTAGGCGCAGGAATACCTCCTTATGAAATAAAGGAGATTGTAACGGTAGTAAAGGCTTATTCTTCAGCAGTAGGCGCAGGCGAGTTCGTAAGCGAAATCCACGATAAGGAAGTTGCTGACGAGCTAAGACGCAGAGGCGGCGATGGCGGCGAATATGGTGCAACAACAGGCAGACCGAGAAGAATGGGCTGGTTAGACCTTGTTGCAACACGCTACGGTTGTCGTGTTCAGGGTACAACAAAGATAGCATTTACAGTTCTTGATGTGCTTGGCTACCTTGATGAAATTCCGGTATGCGTTGGTTATGAGCTTGACGGTGAGGAGATTGATTACTTCCCATCAACAACAAAGCTTAAGAGATGTAAGCCGATTCTGAAAAATCTGCCGGGTTGGAAGTGCGACATTTCTGACATTAAAAATTATGACGATTTGCCGGAAAACTGCAAAAAGTACATAGAGTTTGCAGAGGCACAAATTGGAATTCCAATCGGTATCGTATCAAACGGCGCATCAAGAGATAACATAATCTACAGATAAAATTTGCGGGGTGTGATTATGGAGCGAAAAAACGAAGCAGTTTTAGTAATGGACTTTGGCGGGCAGTATAATCAGCTTATAGCCAGAAGAGTGCGTGAATGTAATGTGTATTGCGAGGTACATCCGTACACAATGAGTATTGAAGAAATCCGCAAGCTCAATCCGAAGGGCATTATTTTCACAGGTGGCCCGAACAGTGTATATAAAGATGAATCTCCGAAATGCTCTGAAGAGGTTTTTAAGCTGGGAATTCCTATTTTGGGAATATGCTACGGCTGCCAGCTTATGGCACATATGCTGGGCGGTGAGGTTGCTGCTGCTCAGGATGATACAGCACGTGAATACGGCAAGACAATCACATATTATAATACCGATTGCAAGCTGTTTCAGGAGCTTCCGGAGCAGGGTGTATCGTGGATGAGCCACGGTGACTATATGGCGAAGCTGCCGGATGGTTTTAAGCTTATGGCACACTCGGACGCTTGTCCGAATGTTGCTATTGCTGATGAAAAGCGTGGCTTTTACGGCGTGCAGTTCCACCCGGAGGTTAATCATACTGAGAATGGAACAGATATGATTCATAATTTCCTCTATAAGGTCTGCAATGTTGCCGGAGATTGGACAATGGGCGATTTTTGCAAACGCACAGTAGCGTCGCTCCGAGAAACTATCGGAGAGAACGGACGTGTGCTTTTAGCGCTTTCAGGCGGAGTTGATTCATCTGTTCTTGCAGCGTTGCTTGCCGAGGCAATTGGCGAGAGATTGACCTGTGTGTTTGTAGATCATGGTCTTATGCGTAAGAACGAGGGTGACGAGGTTGAGGAGGCATTCCGAAAGTGGAATGTTCATTTTGTTCGTGTCAATGCTGAGGAGCGTTTTCTTTCTAAGCTTGCAGGTGTTACCGACCCTCAGAAAAAGCGTCAGATTATCGGTGCAGAGTTCGGATATGTATTTAGGGACGAGGCGGAGCGTTTTGGAATTACCAAGCAGGATTATCTTGCACAGGGTACGATTTACCCCGATGTTATTGAATCGGGCAAGGGTGATGCAGACGTTATAAAGAGCCACCACAATAAATTACTGCCGCCTGAGGTTGTAGCAAGATTTAAGGGTGTGCTTGAGCCGCTTGATTTGCTGTTCAAGGACGAGGTTCGCAAGCTTGGCAGAGAGCTTGGCTTGCCTGAATATCTTGTTATGCGCCAGCCATTCCCGGGACCGGGACTTGCAATCCGTATAATCGGCGATGTAACAAAAGAAAAAGCCGATATTCTGCGTGAGGCTGATTTCATATACAGAGAAGAAATAGCAAATGCAGGCTGGGATAAAAACCTCAGTCAGTATTTCGCAGTGCTTACGGACACTCGTTCAGTAGGCGTTATGGGTGACAGCAGAACATACGACTATCTGCTTGCACTTCGTGCGGTAAATACAAGTGATTTTATGACAGCCGATTGGTCGAGAGTTCCGTATGAATTGCTCGACAGAATTAGTGTACGAATTGTAAACGAGGTTCCTCACATAAACCGCATTTGCTATGACATAACAAGTAAGCCACCCGCAACTATTGAGTGGGAATAATGGCGAGAACGCTGAAAACCCGCATAAACGCTGGGTTTTCGAGGCTTGAAAAAGCCTCGTGACAACGTTTTGACAACAATTTCAGATTATTCAAAAATAAAGAGCTAACAGATTTTTGTTACAAAGTCTGTTAGCTCTTTTTTTATTCTTTTGTCATGCAGGTTGACATTGTTTCTGATACTTTATCAAGCAATTCTCTATTGAATTTTAGAGAATCAATTGCTGTTTCGTTATCAACAGTATGTTTATCAATGTATTTTTGAACAATTATCGCTGCAAAGCATTGAGACTCAACTGCTCGCTTACGAGCCAAATCATAGTGTATATTTCCGTAACTGTGAGCAGACGGGTTTCGAAGTTCGAAGAAAAGTTTGTAGTAAAAATCTAAATACGACATATTTGCTTTTTCAAATATATCGTCGGGGTCAATACCAATTGTGTCTTTCCAGTGCTGCTTATGTGCAAATACTTTTCCGGGCTTTTTTTGATTTGGTGGTTCACCAATTATAGCTTCAACAGCTCGGCATGATTGAACAACTGCTGTTTCAAGGCTTGGCAACATTTGTGCTTGTTGCCATATTGAGGGTTCTTCAGCTAAATGGTCATGCCAAGGATGCTTACTCATTTCGCAGATTAGACAACAAGAGTGAGTGCAAAAGGCAGAAAACACAAGAGAAAGTGCAGTATATGCTTGATCATCTCGTATGAGTAACTCAATTACCGATGCCAATGAAGCAATTTCCGTTGGTTTTAAATGGATTCCTGTCGACATAAATTTTTGCTTAATGCTCGATAAGTTATAAAAAGTAGTGTTGTCAATGGTGGATTTACAAGGATCAAAATAATACATCCATTTATAATCAGGTAGATCGTCCATCGTTGCACACTCGAAACATTTTGCAAAAGACAGGGAGAGCCATATTAGATTGGCTGCCGTTTTCCAATATGGTAATTCTTTAACTGAAAGTTGGGTTTCAGATACCAAAGCAGAATTAACGTTTTTTTGATATGTCCATATGTAAAGGGTTTCAAATCCTATCTGACAAAAATAGTTGTAATCTCCTTCTTTAGGTCCAAAACTGTTCTCTAAAGAATATCCACGGATGAAAGCGTGATTACACACAGTATTAGGTACATCATCAGGATATTTTTCTTTTAACTTTTCCTGGCGCTCAACTTCGGCATCATAGAACGCTTTTAAAGCTGTATACAATGCATCTTTATCTTCCATTTTGTTTTGAATTACCCCTCTTGATCTCGCAGTGCATCAAGGGCATCCCTTGTGCGCTGTACTTCTACTTCGGGATATGTATAACGCCAATGGTCATATTCCTCTTTGCTGATTTCGCCGTTGCGATATTTCTCCGCTTCTTTCTGCCAAGCGGTAAAACGCTCAAGCAGAGAAATGTAAGATGTTCCTCTGTTCTTATCAAGACGGATGCAAATCTCGTCATCGAGTTTGTCGATTTTCAAGCCGTAAATGTCCTCTAATGCAAACAGCGTGTGCATAAAGCCGAGGTCAGTATCAATATCGGGAACATTCAAAGCCATAGTAGAAACACCTAATACATTCGCAAGTGCTTCTGTTAAATCAGCTTTGGGGCATCTTGAGCCGGACTCATATTGTGCCATACGAATGTCAGCGGTTTTCTCAGGAAAACCGACCTGAACACCGAGAAACTTTTGTGTCATTCCTTTTAGATTTCGAAAAAATCTTATTCTTTCACCGATTGCCATAGCAATTACACTCCTTAATCTGTGTTGTACAATGAGTATAGCATATACAGTTAGGATATGTCAAGATAACAAAAGCAAAAAAAGTTAGTATTTTTTCAAAAAACTATTGACTTAACGGAAATCCGTTAGTATAATAGAGTTAAGCAAATTCCGTTAGTGTATTTGCTGACAATTGAATGACCGTCCGAGTGGGATACTCCGCCAAGACCTTCCGAAAGGAAGCGAGCGAGAAAACGCCGCTAAAAAGCAGGGGCAGGAACGGCACTTGGGTAGAACGGCGATATCAAACAAGGCACAAAAAATACGAAAGGAGGAACTGCAATGTTTGAAGATTATTATATGACGGCAGATGATGTTGCAAAGGCACTCAAGATTTCCAAATCATTCGCTTATAAGGTGATACGGAAAATGAACGCCGAACTGCAAGAACAAGGATTTTTCACAATGGCGGGTAAAGTCAACAAACAATTCTTTTTAGACAAAACCTGCTACGATGCAGCCAAAGTTAAGGAAAGGAAGTGATGTAAATGGCTGTTTACAAAGACGAAAAAACTAACACATGGATGGTTTACTACCGAGTGACCGATTGGAAAGGAGACCGAAAGCAAAGCACAAAGAGAGGTTTCCAAACGAAACGTGATGCGCTTGCTTGGGAACGAGAGTTCCTAAACAAGACTCAGGCTGACCTCAGTATGACCTTTGCGAGCTTTATTGAAACCTATACGGCGGATATGAAGAATCGCATTAAGGAAAACACTTGGCACACGAAGGAGCATATTATACGCACAAAAATCTTGCCGTACTTCGGCAAGCGCAAGATCGGCGAAATTCAGCCGAGAGATATTATTGCTTGGCAGAATGAAATGATCAAGGGTTGTGACAAGAACGGCAAGAAATACTCTCCCGTGTACCTTAAAACGCTCCACAATCAGCTCAGCGCCATTTTCAATCACGCCGTTAAGTTCTATGGCTTGAAAGAAAATCCCGCCGCTAAGGTCGGCAATATGGGTAAGGCAAGAAACCGTGAAATGCTATTTTGGACACAAGAAGAATATCAGAAATTTGCCTTTGCGGTAATGGACAAACCCGTATCCTATTACGCATTTGAAATGCTGTATTGGTGCGGTATCCGTGAGGGTGAGCTGTTAGCCTTGACCGCCGGCGATTTTGATTTTGAGCGTGGTACAGTCACTATCAATAAGTCCTATCAGCGTATTGACGGCAGAGATGTTATTACTGAGCCAAAAACACCGAAAAGCAACCGAGTGATTAAAATGCCGGATTTTCTTGTAGAGGAAATTAAGGAATACCTCTCAAAAATCTACGGTCTGCAAAAGAATGATCGTGTGTTTACTATTTCAAAGAACTATCTGCACCGTGAAATGACAAGGGGCGCAGACGAAGCAGGCGTTAAGCGTATCCGTATTCACGATCTGCGACACAGCCACATTTCCCTCTTAATTGAAATGGGATATTCGGCTGTGGCGATTGCAGACCGAGTAGGACACGAAAGTATCAATATCACTTATAACTACGCTCATCTGTTCCCGTCCACACAAACGGATATGGCAGATAAGCTTAACAATTTCCGAAAGGAGCCAACACAAAATGTCAGTTAAAAATTTAGATAAACACGACCGATTCAGATGTATCACCGTAGGATTTAGGGTATCACCCGAAGAACACGAAACGATAAACCGTATCGTGGCGCTGTCGGGACTCACGAAACAAGAATACTGCTATCGAAAATGTATGAACAGAGATGTCGTTGTTCAGGGTAATCCGAGAGTGTATAAAGCACTTAAAAACGAACTGGCCGCCGTGCTTCAAGAGTTACAGAGAATTGAAGCCGGCGGCGGTGTGAATGATGAATTACTTAATATTATTGAACTGATTGCCGACATTCTCGGCGGATTAAAGGAGGAAACAGAATGATAGATAAAAAAAATGACCGCTCCGAATGTATCTGTTGGCGCAGATACGGAGCAGCCTTCTCTAAAATCTACTGCAAATATTATAACCACCGAAGATGAAAATTTCAAGAGTTTTGAGAAAATTCAGCGTGAAATGATACGAATGATGGACCCGTCCTATCTCAAAACCGTATCAATGACCGAACTGTACGACACCGTTTACAAAAGCAAACCGCCGCTGATTGACGGCTTGCTCTATCCGGGAACGTATATCTTCGCAGGCGCACCCAAGCTCGGCAAAAGTTTTCTAATGGCGCAGTTGGCATATCACGTCAGCACGGGAACTCCGCTATGGAACTATACCGTCCGAAAAGGAACAGTGCTGTACCTTGCTCTTGAAGATGATTACCGCCGCCTTCAAGAACGCTTATATCGAATGTTCGGAACGGAGAGCGCAGACAATCTGCACTTCTCTGTTTCGGCAGGTCAGATCGGCAAGGGACTTGATGAACAGTTGCAGGGGTTTGTTACCGAACACCCCGACACCAAGCTCATAATCATAGACACGCTTCAAAAAGTGCGTGAGGTCGGCGGTGATAATTACAGTTACGCCAACGATTATGAAATTATCAACCGTATCAAAAAGTTTACCGACCGCTACGGCATTTGTGTTTTAATCGTACACCACACCCGAAAGCAAAATGCCGATGATAAGTTTGATATGATCTCGGGCACAACGGCTCTGCTCGGCGCAGCAGATGGCGGCTTCATCCTGCAAAAGGAAAAGCGTACAAGCAACAATGCCACTCTTGAGGTATCTGGCAGAGATCAACCCGACCAAAAGCTACACCTTGTCCGCAATACCGAAACTCTATTATGGGAATTGGAGCGAGTGGAAACCGAGCTTTGGAAAGAGCCGCCCGAACCTTTACTCGAAAAAGTAGCGGCGTTTATCACCGCAGACAATGCCGAGTGGTGTGGCTCACCGACGGATCTTGTCGAGGTGCTTGGTATTGATATGAAAGCCAACACTCTGTCGATGAAACTGAATATCAATGCAGGGCGTTTGTTCAATGAGTACGGTATCTGCTATGAGAACAAACGCTGTCACGATGGCCGCAAGGTGCGTCTACACCTTGAGCAAGCGTGACGATGCGTGTCGGTCGTGACGGTGTTATTGGCGGTAGCAAAAACATCGTCACCATCGTCACAGACCGACACGCTAAGTTTATCGGAGTGTGCAGAGAGCGCCTTTTCAAAGGCGGCTCTTTGCCCCTCGGAGAGCGCAATAGCAGCTTTTGATGGCAGTAGGCCGTCAAAAGTGCTTTTGCGTTACTCTTGACAAGGGTAACAGAACCCCGGCTACGCCGGATAAGGAAAGGATGTGAGATTTAATGAAAAGAACGATAAGTGCAATGGTCGGTAAAGGCTCTGTCAATCATAACAGCCGCAAGTTTAAAGCGGAAAATGTTGACGGCAGCCGAACACATCTCAATATCGACTACTGCAATGAAAATATCAAGAAAGTCTATCTCGAATTGTTTGACGAAGCTCTCGAAAGATATAATTCAAAGCAGACAAGAGCCGACCGTAAGATAGAAAACTATTACGAAAAAATCAGAATTCCAAGCAAGAAAAGCCGTTTCACGAACTGATTTTACAGATAGGCGATAAAGAAAATATGAGCGCAGAAAGCGAAAACGGAGAGCTTGCAAGAGAAATTTTAGATGAATACTATCGTGGGTTTCAGGAACGTAATCCTCAGTTAAAAGTGTTCTCGGCTCATCTGCATATGGATGAAGCAACACCCCATTTGCACATTGACTTTGTTCCGTTTACCACGGGTAGCAAGCGTGGACTTGATACAAGAGTGTCACTCAAACAGGCGCTTGCCGCACAAGGATTTAAAGGCGGAACCCGTGGAGATACCGAATGGAATCAATGGGTAAGCGCAGAAAAATCTGCACTTGCGTTTGTTATGGAACGCCACGGAATTGAATGGGAACACAAAGGTACTCACGAAAAACACTTGTCTGTTTTGGATTACAAAAAGCAGGAGCGAGAAAAGGAAATAGCTGTATTGGACAACCAACTTGCCGAGAAAAAAGACGAGTTTCAAACGGTGCAAAGCCGTATTCAAAACTATGATAACGGTACACAGGTTATCGAAGAATTGGAAAAACGCATTGAAACAGACAGCGAATTTCAACTACCCGATCCTCCTGCATTGATGTCGGCAAAATCTTATAAGCAGAAATTCGTTGACCCATTGATAAAGAAGTTGAAAGAGGTAATCAAAGAGGTGTTTTACCGTTATTATCACGCTCTTGACAGCTATCACCGACTTAATAATATCAACGCAAACCTTTATCGTGAGAACGAGCGTTTGAGTAAAATCAACGACCGTTTGACAGATGAAAACATTACGCTTAGTGCAGAAAATAAGGATTTTAGATTGCTCCGCAAGGTGTTCGGAAGTCAGCAAATTGATGCTCTGATTTCACAGGCAAAGGAGCAGGAACAGCAACGCAAGCATATAAAACAACCGTCTAATCAGCGCACAAAGCGCATTAGAAATAATGATTTTGAAAGGTAGGAAAACAAAATGGCAAAGACAATTTTTGAACAAATGGGCGGCACTTACACACAAGTTGGGGATTATCTTCTCCCTGTCTTGAAACTGTCCGAAGAAGAAAAACAAGCAAATATCGGCGTATGGGGTATGAGGCACAAACGATTTTTAAGAGAGAATCACCGTGTACTATATGCTAATCTAATGACTTCGGGAAAGCTTGTCACATACCTTGATGACATCGAGCGGCAAGCTACCGCTATGTTTCTCCGGCTGGTAAAAGAACTCGCCGAAAATGAAAATGTTACAGAAAAACTTAAGGCAGAAAATCAAATGCTGTGGGTACAAAAGATGAACAATATCCGTAATCGAGCAACAGAAATTGTAAATGCAGAATTGATTTACACGGTATAAGCACCCAGGCGGCAGGGAGAAATCTCTGCCGCCGGTTTTTTCTATATTGAAGATAGCGTATCACCAATATCCGCATTAATACAAATTGACTGACTTTTGATCTCCTGCGGGCAGACTGCTTGCCCTTTATTGATGCAGGCGTAGATAGAGTTGGGGTTCTTAGTGGTCATCTGCCAAAACGGATATTTGATTATAACAGGCGTATTCATTCCGACGCCGAGTTCTAAAAACAGGATATGGGAATTACTGTGGCGACGAATAAAATCCTCATATCGGTTTGCCGCCGCAAACCAGCCTGCGTCCTGCAAAAAAGAGTTATCACATCGCAGATTCATAGTCATAGGTCTACCGCAAACAGGACATTTCGGTATCAGCTCCGTAGGTGTTTTCATATCCTTTTGCTGTTCTGCCATTGCTCTGACAGTTTCTTCGTTATCATAGGTTTTATCGTGACAAGGCTTGGAGCATTGCCATAAGCCGTAATCGCCCTGTGTGTAGAAAAGACGTTTTTTGTCAAAGCCCGCTCGCTGAAACTGATGGTCAACATTCGTTGTCAGGACAAAATAATCCTTATCTTTTACAAGTTTAAGTAAATCGCTGTAAGGTTTGCCGACAGGACAGTCATATCGGTTTACAAGAATATGCCTTGACCACCACGCCCAGTATTCTTGGGGTGTTTCGTAAGGGTAGAAACCGCCCGAATACATATCGGTAATGCCGTATTTTTTATGAAAGTCCGAAAAATACCTCTCGAATCGTTCTCCGGCGTAATCAAAGCCTGCTGAAGCGGACAGACCTGCTCCTGCCCCTATAACAATAGCGTCTGCCGTGTTGATTTCATTCTTCAATCTTTTTATATTATCCGAGAAGTTCTCGGTAGATTTCGTAGTCTGTATCTTTGAAAACATTGAATACCACCTTGATTTTGCTATGTGAATGCCTCTTAAAGTCTTTTACTGTTTTGATTGCAATTTCAGCGGCTGTATCATTTGGAAAATGAAATTCTCCCGTTGATATACAGCAAAACGCAATGCTTTTAATACCGCTTTGCTCTGCAAGCTCCAGACAGGAGCGGTAGCAGGAAGCAAGCAAATCACAGTCTTGCCTTGTAAGCCTTCCGCCTACAATCGGACCGACTGTGTGAAGTACATATTTACAGGGCAGATTTGTATGCCGGTGTTAATTTTGCCTTGCCTGTTTCTTCTTTGTATATCTGTTTCTTCATAATTTCAGCACATTTCAAGCGAAGCTGAACACCTGCAAAGGTGTGAATCGCATTGTCGATACAACCGTGACAGGGACAGAAACAGCCCAGCATTTCGGAATTGGCGGCGTTTACGATAGCGTCACAGGCAAGGGTTGTAATATCTCCCTGCCATAAATAAATATCCGGTTCAGAAGGCTCTAAATCATCAAGACTGGTAATACCTTTTTGCCTTGTTTCCTCACAAAGATACTCGTCTTGTATGGCAATGAAATCATCACTCACAGGCAAAGGCATACGGATATTAAACAAAGAGCGCAAAAGATTTTTCTGCTCCGTTTCGTTTGTCGGAATTTTTATGCTTTCGTATTCCGGCAGTTCTTTCAGAAGCTCTGTGAGTAAATACTCTCTTTTCTCGGCTTGTGTCATAGTCTTATCCTCTTTTGATAACTGCATTATGGGGGCAGACGGTCATACAGTTACCGCAATGCAGACAGTTCTTTTGAATAACCATAGCAGGAATTGTTCCAAAATCAATGCAGTTTTGCGGACAAACTGATTCACACGCTTTACAACCGACGCAGTTATCGCTAATCACATATCCCTCATTTATTTCTTGCACGTCCCCAAAGGTGAAAGCAGCTCGCTCAATGGGCTTTTTTGAAAGGTCGAACCATTCGCCGCTTCCCTCATAAATGCGAAAAACCGTAAGAGCTTTGCGGGACTCTTTTGTCGGATAGATTTCTTTCATATAGCTGTTTTTCTCAAACAAGCTGTCGAGCGGTTCGCTGCCGATTTCCTTGACCTTACCGTTGACAGAAACGGCAACACAGGATAATGTGTCGTTACCTTTCATTCCGGTTAATGCAACATATCCTTTTTGTGTTAATCTGTCATAAAGGCTTTTACCCTTTGCAGTTAAAAAAAACAGCCCGCTATCGTCATAGTCCATTATATCAATAGCACAGGTTACCGGCAGTCCGTTATTATCTACCGTTGCCATTACGGTAGTATGGATTTCATCAACAAGATATTTCAGGTAGTTCATTTCATACCTCCTCGTTACGGTAGAGAAAGCCACGCAAAACAAACCGCTTGCGTGGCTTTCGGTTGTAATAGTTAGAACTTGCCGTTCTGATTCTGCCAAGTAGATTTGTCAGCAATCGTTTCCATTACATCCCAATGCTCGGCAATCTTGCCGTTCTCAACTCTCCAAAGGTCATAGTAAGAGGTAGGAGCACCGCCGAAGGTTCCTTCGCTTACTGCAAGTACGAAGTTGCCCTGTGCAAGCACCTGATGTACGGTCGTGTAAATCATCTGAATGTTTTGCTCTGCAAGAGCGGCGAGTGCAGCACCTAAACCGGATAAACCGTCTGCGATTCCTGTGTTATGCTGAAGGTAAGTATCACCGTCAAAATAATCAGGTGTTTTCTCAGGACGATTGCCCTGCATAACATCGTAAAGGAAGTTCTTTACGACCTCACGGTTTGCTTCGGTTTTGTCAAGGTCTTTGATTACCAAAGTTCCGTCAATCTGTGTTCTGCCGGACGGATTCGGTTCTGCTTTTGCGGCAAGGTTATCCCAATGCTCTGCAATCTTACCGTTTTCATCAAAGCGGAAGATGTCAAAAGCAACCTGTTCACCCGCACCTGCAAAATTGTAAACGGTCTGCAAGAATACCTTGTCACCGTCCTCAAAGGCACGGATATTGTTTACGGTTGTCTTAACCGGAGCGGAAGCAAGATACGCAACAGAACCGACAAAAGCGTCACGCCCTGTTCCGTATGCAAGGTTGTGCTGAATGTAGCCTTCTGCAAGCAGTTCGGTTGCTTTCTCGGTGTCACCGGTTGCGAATGTGTTAATAAGCTCAAGTGCTTTCTGTGTGTTTGTCATTTTCGTTTCCTCCTGAATATCCTTGTGGCTGTTGCCAAAAATTTTCTTAAAAATGTTCATTTTGGATTGCTCCTTTGAATTTGCTTCGAGCTTCGCAGCGGCCGTTCTCCGTAGCTCTTGACTATATTATATTTGCGACAGTACCCATTGTAAAGTAAGCACAATATTGTGGTGTAGTTACCAATAGGGAACTAATGGACGGTTACCGGGAGGAAACAAATGTGTAAACAAAGGGGTTTCAGCCGTTTTCGAGCTTAGAAAAATTTTTTGAAATTTTTTATATTTTGGAGAAACACTTGATTTCGATATTAGATGTATGGTATAATTTAATCGTTAGGAACAAAAAGAAACTATTGTGAGGCTTTATTATGAGCGACAAATTAAAAGAACTGCCGGCTTGCCCTGTTGAAACAACGCTGACCTTAATCGGCGATAAATGGAAGGTTTTAATACTCCGAGACTTACTGCCGGGGACAAAGCGTTTCGGAGAACTGAAAAAATCAATAGGCAGCGTATCTCAAAAGGTTTTGACTGCTCAGCTTCGTGATATGGAAGAAAACGGACTCGTTAATCGAAAAGTATATGCTGAAGTTCCGCCAAGAGTAGAATATTCCTTGACAGAATTGGGACAGAGCTTGAAGCCTATTCTCGATGCTATGTGGAACTGGGGCGAAGGATATAAAAGCAGTATATCAGGCAAATAAACCCCTTGCGTGACAACATAGTGACAACAAAAATCTTGACAGTCCATATTTTATGGATAATCTGAACACTCCCGATAATATGAGTAAAAATACCCATACAAAATTGTTTAAGTTACAGTTTTCGGGAGCGAGTGAGAGTGATGGCGAGAACGCAAAAAATTCAGCATTTATGCGGGTTTGCGACCTCTCGGATTGCCTTTTGATAACAATTTGATAACAGCGCCCAAAGGCGGCATTATTCTTGCTACCGAGTGGTTTGGCGGTTTAAGAATAATATTCTGATGGCTGCCTGCTGAAAATCCATATTATAAAGCCCTTAGCTGTGGTTTTGAACAAGTCCGTAAAAAATGGACAATAGAAAAAAGACCCCTCTTGATGTAGAATATACATCAGGAGGGATATTTTTATGCCAAGAAGTTATCGACATGTAAAGGAATATGAAACAGAAATAATAA
>NZ_WNJZ01000016.1 GCF_024433635.1 Ruminococcus sp. zg-924
TCAAATGCTGAGTTACTCTCCCACTTAACTTCGCCTGTTGCAGCGTTGAATGTTACCTTAACGTCATCCTGTGCGCTGATTGCACCGCTTACGTTACCGTCTGCCGGATATGATACGCCGTCTGACCAGTCAGGAAGTGTAGCTGATGTTACCTTGAACTCGAATGAGAACGGGTTAGTCTCAGATGCGCCTTCGCCAACCTGTGAGAATGTGATCTCATAAAGACCTGTCTCAGGGTTGTATGTCATCTTGTTAACTTCTGCGCCCGGTACCCAGTGCTCGCCGTTGCAAAGCTCCTGAACACCTGCAACATACCAGTCTGTGTCAACCGGAGTTGTCTCAGTCTCTGTCTCTGTCTCTGTTTCAGTCTCTGTTTCAGTCTCAGTTTCTGTTTCAGTCTCAGTTTCTGTCTCTGTCTCTGTTTCAGGATCTGTCGGACCAAATGAATCCTGTGTAAAGTTGTAAACACCCTTACCGTTTGTGTGTGAAACAACCTCTACACCATTTACAAGAACGTCAGAAGTTGTTGTGGAACTTGCAGCACCTTCCTGATCCCAAAGCATAATTGCTGCTGCACCATCAGTGGGATCATAGAACTGACCCTCAGGAAGAATACATCCAACTGATGTCTCTCCTGCAGCGAGAACAGTAAATGTGATGCTCATAAGCTGAACGCCGCCGTCCTTACTTATGTTATAAATACCAATGCCATTACCACAAACAAGCAAAGCAGATGTATCATAGTTGCCTTCGACTACACCCTCAAGCCTTGTTTTCTGTGAATCAAGGTTGAATATTGCTGTTCCTCTCGAAGTATATTCTTCGTTGTCTGCATCATAGGTATAAGCAATCGGGAAAACCGACGTTGGATTATACCCAGCAACAGAAGAATCAAACTTATCATAATTAATGCCACCAGCAGCATCAATTGTGCTCTGAGCAACCTTAAGCATTTTGCTGTCATAGTGCATGTATGCTTCGAATCCGTTTGATTTCATTGCTTTTCCATTGCCATCCAATGTCGTTGGGAAGTAGAACCAGTAATTAACTGTAACTTCGTCACCGACATTTGCTACAACTGTACCGCTCGGGGTTTTGATTGTAGCTGTCTCGCCTGCAGCGTTAACTGACAGGCAACACATTGAAAGTACCAGCATTAACGCAAGAATAACACTGATAATTCTACTGTGTTTTTTGTACATCGTAAAATCCTCCTTCAAAATTTCATGCCAAAATAGCATTTGATAAATGTATTATTACAAAATCCGAATTTGCAAAACAACTGAGCAAAAGCAAAGCCTTGCTGCAATTTGATTTGTAAACCGTTTTTTATAACCTAAGTAATATTTTCGGCAGCTCAGTTAAGCATATTGGCTTGTACAACCGCCGACAGAAGATATACCCATTGGAAACACCTCTTGGAATAAATCGCATATAAAACACGAATAAAAGATTGGTAAAGCCAATATTTTTAGTCACTTATCCACTTTACCTCTATTCTACTATATTATATAACACGTCTTAGGTAAATTCAAGAGGGCATTAACTTACAAATTTTCTTCATTTTTTTATGCAAACCTTCTATTTTTATTATTTCAAATTTATTCAAGGTCTATATATCGTAGGCTCAGTGCTTTTGATAACAATCAAGACGCAAAAACGGCGTTTCCACCGTGGAAACGCCGTTGAAAATTATACAATATATTACGCCGAATTACGCCGAAGATTAAGCCTTGCCAACTGAGCCGAAAAGCTCCATTTTCTCTTTAACAGTTGCCTTAATAGCCTCAAAACCCGGTGCCAAAAGCTTTCTCGGGTCAAAGCCCTTGCCCTGCTGATCCTTACCTGCTTCAATATACTCTCTTGTAGCAGCAGCAAAAGCAAGCTGGCACTCTGTGTTAACATTGATTTTAGAAACACCAAGGCTGATAGCTTTCTTAATCATATCTGCCGGAATACCTGTACCGCCGTGGAGAACGAGAGGCATTTTGCCTGTGAGCTGCTGAACAGCGTCAAGTGTTTCAAAGCTGAGTCCTGCCCAGTTTTCCGGGTATTTGCCGTGAATATTACCAATACCTGCTGCAAGCATTGTAACACCGAGATCTGCAATCATCTTGCACTCCTGCGGATCTGCACATTCGCCTGCGCCGATAACGCCGTCCTCTTCGCCGCCAATTGAGCCAACCTCAGCTTCAATTGAAAGGCCCTTTTCCTCACAAATAGAAACAAGCTCCTTAGTCTTTTCAACATTCTCCTCAATCGGATAATGTGAGCCATCGAACATTATTGAGCTAAAACCTGCTGCAATGCAAGCCTTTGCGCCTTCGTATGAGCCGTGGTCAAGGTGAAGAGCAACAGGAACTGTGATGTTAAGCTCCTCAAGCATACCGTTTACCATACCTACAACAGTCTTGTAACCGCACATATATTTGCCTGCACCCTCAGATACGCCTAGAATTACAGGTGAGTTTAATTCCTGCGCTGTAAGAAGAATAGCCTTTGTCCATTCAAGATTGTTGATGTTGAACTGACCAACTGCATAGTGGCCTTCCTTTGCTTTGGTGAGCATTTCCTTTGCGTTTACCAATGCCATTTTTATCACTCCGTTTTTTAAATTCTTATTCCCCACAGGGATTTACTTCTCTATTATACATTATTATTTTAAAAATATAAAGGGTAATGGCGAAAAAAGTCAATTTTTTCTTAAAATTAAGTTACAAGCTATTCAAACTAAATATTGTGATATTCTTGTTTTTCTTCCTTGATAAATCAACAAGCTTGGTCGCTGCGCCGAGTTTGCCAACATAGAACAAATCCACGCAAAAGTTCACTGCTAAATATATAATCTGATTTCGCACCACATAAATATAAACTGTTCGGACAATCCCGGTGTCCCCAAAATACTCAAACAGCCATATTTTATTCTGCTGCAACACATTAACCTTTATACGGTTAACTATAATGGTGCTTATAACTTAACTGTATCAGTTTCTTGAGTCTATACCGGCTTTGATTTTTTCAAAGGTAACACCGTATTTCTCAGCAATATCCTTGGCGTAGCTCACACCCTGCGGAGGAGCAATAAACACCTTAAATGAGCGTCTGCCGTTTTCAACTCCCGTTACCATACTCGCTATCATACTTTCGCCATCAACACTTTTGTTTACCTCGTCAAGATTTCGTGCAAGGTCATGCATATGGGTATTAAACACAGCACGCACACCGATATAACGCATAGCCTTAACCACATCTTTGGCTATATACAAACCCTCTGCAACATTGGTTGTGGCAAGACTCTCGTTTAGAAGTATAAGGCTGTATCTTGTTGCCTCGCTGAATATTTCGGAAAGGCGTTTGCTTTCCTCTCCGAGCCTGCCCAAGTCGACTGTGTCGTTTTCATCAGCAGGGAAATGTGAGAAAATATTATCACATGGGCTAAAGGTCATTGAAGAAGCGGGAACATAAATTCCATTTTGCGCAAGCAAAAATGCCAAACCTACCGCCTGAGTAACTGTTGTTTTTCCTCCTCTGTTTGGGCCTGTGAGAATATAAATACGCTTTTCGTCATCAAAGACAAACTCGTTTGTTACAATATCTATCTCCTCACCTTTTACTGCCTTAATTGCAAGCTTGATATTATAAATATCGTTGATAACACATCTGCGCTCGTCCTTTGACGTAATCTGAGCTTTACACAGCGGCAGATTCTTTTCCCGTATTTTGTCGCAAAGCTCAGCAAATCTGATATAAAAAATAATTTCAGGCATTAGCGATACAAAGGAATAGCCGTCTATATTGACATATTTATTGAGCATTGACTTTATATCAATTACCGTTCTTCGGAGAATATCTGTTACAACCTTTTTAAGCGCATCTGAAAGAGGGTCGGCTCCGGTCGCTTCGCCTCTGAATCCCTGATTTGCATTGTCCTGAGCGCCCGAAACAATTTTGCTAAGCACACCGCTTGAGGAGGAGGGATTTGCAGGGTGAAAGCTTATAAATCCAGATACATCATTTCCGTGATGCAGCTCACTGTCGTGACTGGCAAAATTCATAAAGCGCTTTAAAATTCCGCTGTCAGTAAATTCCTTGTCATTTAATGAAATTACACCAACATATTTCGGACGCAAAAGCTCGTCAAGATTCACCCCTAAGGTTATGCTTTTAAGTTTTCTCGCCTTTGCAAGCGTTTCCTCAATATCCTTCTTCAGCTCAGGAAAGCCACTGCCGTTATAAACCGCCTGAACTTTGCTTTTCAGCTGTATAAGTCCCTCTGATTTTATTTCAATGCTCTCCAGTGTGGTTTTTATCTGTGTAATACAGTCAACATATCCGCCCATTTCACGCAGACGGTTCACAAGCTGCCACATTGATGACGCCTCAGTGTCTTTTTGAAAGCGCTCAATTTCACGCAAATCGTTGAGCTTTTCAAGCAGTGCGCTGAGGTCTGCTCTTAGCTGAGGGAAACGCAGAAAATCATCAAACACGTCACACCTGTATTTTATCACCTGCTCATCATCGGTAATATTTATCAGCAGCTGTTTAATGCTGTTGCGTTCGTAATCGTCCTTTGTAAGAGCTTCACAAAGGAAGTCTATCGACAAATCATTGATTGCCTCTTTGTTAAGGGTACGGTAAATTGCGCTGCTTTTTTGCGGATGAAGTAAGCTAAGCTGTTCCATTTTTCGCCTCTGTTTTGTAATTAATTCTGTTATCGTATAACTTCTTGATATTTTTGGTTCGTTTAATATTGAAACGAGCCTTGGCTCCGTCTTACGATAGAACCAAGGCATTGTTTACACGTTATTTTCCGTTTTTGCTTTTACAACCAATAAATCATTTTACCTATTATAATAGAAACACAATCTCTTTATTATTATTCAATAATGCTCTTGCCTGTCATTTCTTCAGGCTGAGGAAGACCCATAATCTTGAGCATTGTCGGTGCAATGTCAGCCAGAACACCGCCGCTGCGCAGTGTGCACGGATATCCTACAACGCAGAACGGAACAAGATTTGTAGTGTGAGCTGTAAACGGCTCTCCGTCTGCGTCAATCATCTTGTCAGCATTACCGTGGTCGGCTGTGATAAGAGATACGCCGCCCATTTTTGCAACAGCGTCAGTTACCTTGCCAACGCACTCGTCAACAGCCTCAACAGCCTTAACAGCCGCATCAATAACTCCTGTGTGTCCTACCATATCGCAGTTAGCGAAGTTTAAAATAATCATATCATACTCGCCGCTTTCAATGCGCTCAACACATTTATCGGCAACCTCGTATGCACTCATCTCAGGCTGCAAGTCATAGGTAGCAACCTTCGGCGACTTTACAAGCACTCTGTCCTCTCCGGGATATGTTTTTTCAACACCGCCGTTGTAAAAGAAGGTTACATGAGCGTACTTCTCTGTTTCTGCAATTCTGAGCTGAGTCATTCCCTGATTTGAAATATACTCGCCCATTGTGTTCTTAAGCGACTGCGGCTTGAACGCTACCTCAACATTCGGCATAGTTGCGTCATACTGAGTAAGACAAACGTATGTCAGCGGGAAGAAGCCGTTTCTTCTCTCAAAGCCGCTGAATTCCGGATCAACAAAGCAACGGGTAATCTCTCTTGCTCTGTCAGGGCGGAAATTGAAGAAAATTACAGAGTCATTAGCGCTGATTGTTACATTCTCTGCGCAAACAGTCGGAACAACGAATTCGTCTGTTACCTCGTCTGCATATGAAGCCTTTACAGCTTCAACTGCGTCATCAGCCTTATTGCCTTCGCCGTAAACCATTGCGGCATAAGCCTTTTCAACTCTTTCCCAACGGTTATCTCTGTCCATTGCATAGTAACGACCCATGACAGTTGCAATTGTGCCAACGCCGATTTCGTTCATCTTATTTTGGCAAGCCTCAACAAATGCAGCGCCGCTGCTGGGCGGTACGTCACGTCCGTCAAGAAATGCGTGAACATAAACCTTTTCAATACCCTGCTTTTTAGCAAGCTCCAAAAGCGCATACAGATGTGTGTTGTGGCTGTGAACACCGCCGTCGGAAAGCAATCCGAACAGGTGAAGTGCTGTGCCGTTTTCCTTAACATTGGCTATTGCCTTTAAGAAAGCCTCGTTTTCAAAGAAGGTACCTTCCTCAACAGCCTTTGTTATTCTTGTAAGCTCCTGATAAACAATGCGGCCTGCGCCGATGTTTGTGTGACCTACCTCGCTGTTGCCCATCTGACCGTCCGGAAGACCTACGTCAAGTCCGCTTGCGCCTATTTCGGTAAGCGGATTTTCAGCAAACAGTCTGTCGAGATTCGGCTTTTTAGCGTCATAAATTGCATTGCCTTTGTTTTTCTCGCCGTTGCCGAAACCGTCCATAATAATCAATGCTACGGGTTTTTTCATATATAAACTCCTTTCAAACTTCTTTCTCTCCTCATACTAAGCCCTGATTTAAAACGAAGTAAGCTTTTGAGCAAATTTTGTGCCGGACAAATTCCATACCGCAGAAAGTCTGTCGCCTTTTGAATCCCGGGTGTTAAATACGGCGCAAATATGCCTAAAAGACATCCGTTCTTAATTTTAGTTTAGTATTATACTTGTGCTTTGATATAGTCCATAGTAAATGCAGGAATAAGCTTTAAGCCCTCTGCAGCAAGAATATCTGTTGCCTTGTCTGCTCTCTGGATAACGCAAAGCACGTTCTCAACAATAGCGCCCTTCTTTCTAAGCTCTCTTACGCCATCAATAATAGCGCCGCCTGTTGTTACAACATCCTCAATAATAAGAACCTTCTTGCCCTCAACGTCTGCGCCCTCGGCAAGTTTGCATGTGCCATACTCCTTAGCCTTCTTTCTTACGAAAGCTGCCTGCATACCTGTGTTAAGTGAAATTGCTGTAACAACCGGTATTCCGCCCATCTCAAGACCTGCGATAACCTCTGTTCCCTCCGGAATAAGGTCGGACATAATTTTTGCAATCTCGTTTAATACCTCCGGGTTTGCCTCAAACAGGTACTTATCAAAGTACTCATTTGAAATCTGACCCGAACGAAGCAAAAACTCGCCTGTGATATGTGAAAGCTCATATATTTTCTTTGCTACTTGCTCTTTTGTCATAATTATTATCTCCGTTTTCTTTAATTACTTGCTTGCAGCCTTAACAATTGCAGCAAACTTCTCTGCTACAAGTGACGCACCGCCGATAAGTCCGCCGTCAACGTTAACTTTGCTGAGAAGCTCGTCAGCATTGCCGTCATTCATTGAACCGCCGTACTGAATTGTAAGAGCGTCTGCTGCTGCCTGATTGTAAAGCTTTGCAACTGTTGCACGGATAAATGCACAAACCTCCTCAGCCTGCTCAGCTGTTGCGGTTTTACCTGTGCCGATAGCCCAAACCGGCTCGTAAGCGATGATAACATTCTTAAGCTCGTCCTCTGTAACATCCCACAAATCAAGCTTAATCTGTCTTGCGATAACCTCCTCGGTAATGTTGCACTCACGCTCCCACAGAAGCTCGCCAACGCAAACGATTGGCTTTAAACCTGATGCAAGAGCAGCCTTTGTTCTCTTGTTTACAGTTTCGTCTGTTTCACCAAAGTACTGTCTTCTCTCGCTGTGGCCGAGTACTACATACTCAACACCCATTGAAGCGAGCATCGGAGCTGATATTTCGCCTGTGAAAGCGCCGCTCTTTTCCCAGTGGCAGTTCTCTGCGCCGATTTTTACGTTTGTACCCTGTGTAGCGTCAAGAGCTGTCTGCAAATCAACAAACGGTACGCAAGCGATAACCTCGCAGTCTGCGTCCTTAACAAGCGGTGCAACTGCCTCTAAAAGCTCCTTAGCCTCAGCAGGTGTCTTGTTCATTTTCCAGTTTCCGGCAATAACTGCCTTTCTTATAGCCTTATTCATTTTTGTTCTTCCTTTCTGCTATACAATAATCAAATAAATCAATCATATTAAATCGGGCGAACAGTCATATTCAATATGTTGTTCGCCCGATGTTTTCATATTAATTAGTTCTTGTCAGCGATGCAAGCAATACCCGGCAATACCTTACCCTCAAGATACTCAAGAGAAGCGCCGCCGCCTGTTGAAATGTGGCTCATCTTGTCGGCAAAGCCAAGCTGAATAACAGCTGCTGCGCTGTCGCCGCCGCCGATGATTGTTGTTGCGTCTGTGTCAGCAAGAGCCTGAGCAACCGCGATTGTGCCCTTTGCAAGAATCGGGTTCTCAAACACACCCATAGGGCCGTTCCAAACAACTGTCTTAGCCGACTTAACTGCATCAGCATAAAGCTTAGCTGTTTCAGAGCCGATGTCAAGACCCATCTTATCAGCAGGGATTGCGTCTGACGGAACATTCTCAACCTCAATTTCAGCGTCAATCGGGTCAGGGAAGCTTGCAGCAATTGTTGTGTCAACAGGAAGAAGAAGCTTCTTGCCAAGACTCTCTGCCTTTGCAATCATTTCCTTACAGTAGTCAACCTTTGTGTCGTCAACAAGTGATGTGCCTGTTTCGCAGCCCTTAGCCTTTAAGAAGGTATAAGCCATACCGCCGCCGATGATGAGTGTGTCGCACTTCTCAAGGAGGTTTGAAATAACGTTGAGCTTGTCTGCAACCTTAGCGCCGCCGAGGATAGCAACAAACGGTCTAACCGGTGACTCAACAGCGTTGCCGAGGTAGTTGATTTCCTTCTGCATAAGGTAGCCAACTGCTGTATCCTTAATATGGTCTGTAACGCCGGCTGTTGAGCAGTGTGCTCTGTGCGCGCTGCCGAATGCGTCCATAACATATACATCTGCAAGAGAAGCAAGTTCTGAGCTGAACGGCTCAAGGTTCTTTGTTTCCTCTTTTCTGAAACGTGTATTTTGAAGAAGAACAACATCGCCGTTGTTCATAGCATCAACTGCTGCCTTTGCGTTTTCGCCGACAACCTCGTCGTCATTAGCAAAAACAACATCCTGTCCCAAAAGCTCTGAAAGTCTTACTGCAACAGGTGCAAGTGAGAACTTCTCTTCCGGACCGTTCTTAGGTTTGCCAAGGTGTGAGCAGAGAATAACCTTGCCGCCGTCAGCGATAAGCTTCTTGATTGTCGGGAGTGCAGCCTGAATTCTGTTGTCGTTTGTGATAACACCGTCCTTAAGAGGTACGTTGAAGTCACAGCGAACAAGTACTTTTTTGCCGTTTACGTTGATGTCATCAACAGTTACTTTGCTTAAAAAATTCATTTTAGTTCTTCCTTTCTTTTTGCTTTATTTATCCGCAGCTATGCTTGTGAATAAATTAACATTTACTATTTAATTTTATAACATAATCTACCATTTCGCAAGTATCTCTCGAATGATTTTTTCAGAAATTTACCTTTTTTTAATAATTTACTTTATTGCTCTCTTACATTCTGCCTTATTCAAGGTAAATTAGCAGCAGCATCTGTGCCTTATTCCAAAAGATTTATCGCCTTCAACTTGCCGCAACTGCATATATTCCGTTTTGCAATTCCGTTTAATGTCACTGAAATGTGTACGTTGTTTTTTAGGGCAGTGAAGCTGTGACAACTATAATTATTCATTATACAATTTAATCATAGTTCTTCTCCCCACTTTACCTTTGTAAGCTCACCCTCACACTTCAGAGCAGGATAACCCCACTGCCTTAACACCTCATAAACGCCAACTGCAACTGAGTTTGAAAGATTAAGGCTTCTTGCCTCGTCTATCATTGGGATTCGCACCGTTGTGTCGGGATTTTCATGCAGAAGCTCCTCGGGCAATCCCTTTGTTTCCTTGCCGAACACGATATATGCTCCGTTAGGATAGCTTATGTCGGAATGAATATGCTGTGCCTTTGTGGAAAAATAATAATAGGGACCGGAGTTTTTTGCGAAAAAATCGTCTATACCCTCGTAAACAGTTATATCAACAAGATGCCAGTAATCAAGTCCGGCACGCTTGACAGACTTTTCGCTTATATCAAACCCCAACGGCTTTACAAGGTGAAGCCTTGCGCCCGTTGCGGCGCAGGTTCGGGCAATGTTGCCGGTGTTTTGCGGAATTTCCGGCTCAACCAATACTATGTTCAATTCGGGCATAATTATCATTTCCTTTTTAACAAAAATTTTTATCCGTAAGCCATAAAACCACACTTGGGAGGGAATTATAATGACAACGCGCAAAGCGTTAATAATCTTTGGTGACATATGGAGGTGTTACAGCTTGAGCAAGGCAACAATGAATATTGCAAAGGGAGTTGTAGCAGGCGTAGCAACAGGAGTTATTGTTGGGTACGCAGGCAGCAAGATGATGAAGAAAAACCCAAAGCATATGAAGAAAAACGCAGGCAAGGCTATGAACGCAATGGGCGACTTTATAAGCGGAGTTTCCGCAATGTTTAAGTAAAGCCGTTTGTTAGTATTCAGCTCCCTAACTAACCGGAGCTGACTGAGGGTTGTCAGCCTCCCTTGTCAAGGGGGGTGGCAGCCGCTTGTCAATTCATTTTCACTTTTTAGAAACAATCGTGCCGCCGCCTACAACAACATCACCGTCATACATAACAACTGCCTGTCCGGGGGTTATTGCCCTTTGCTTTTCGTCAAACTCGACCATTACACTGCTTTCGTCAATCGGATGAACCGTTGCGCTCGCCTCCTTTTGGCTGTAACGAGCCTTTGCCGTTACACGCATTGGTGCGGTTAATTTATCTATTGCAATGAAATTAACATTATCTGCATAGAGCCTGTTCGTGAACAAATCCTCATTTTCGCCGAGTGTGACAACGCCGGTTTCGGGATTCTTGTCAAGCACGAAAATCGGGTGAGCATAGCTTATGCCAAGCCCCTTTCTCTGCCCTATTGTGTAATGAATTATTCCCTTGTGAGAACCTAAAACGGTGCCGTCCTTATAGATAAAATCGCCCTGCTTCGATTTTACTCCGAGTGTATTTTCAAGGAAGCCTGCATAATCGCCGTCCGGCACAAAGCATATGTCCTGACTGTCGTGCTTTTTTGCATTAATAAGTTCCTTTTGAAGTGCAATTTCACGTGCCTGCTCTTTTGTTATTTCACCCATAGGAAACAAAGTATGCTCAAGCTCATACTGCGACAAAACATAAAGCACATAGGTCTGGTCCTTCTTGCTGTCCTCAGCTTTTTTTATAAGATACCGTCCGCTTGCGCTGTCATATTCTCTTTTCACATAATGCCCCGTAGCTATCATATCGTAGCCGAGCAGCCCGGCACGCTGAATAAGTTTTGAAAACTTTATGTGCCTGTTGCACTCAATGCAGGGGTTAGGCGTAAGACCCTTGATGTAATCATCGGCGAACTTTCCGATAACCTTTTCCTTGAAGGTATCGCTGAAATTGAACACATAGTGCTCAATACCAAGCTTATAGGCTACACGTCGGGCGTCGTCCACATCGTCCAGTGAACAGCAGGTTTTTTCTTTAAGACCTATATCCTCGTTTGTATAAAGCCGAAGCGTTGCGCCGCAAACATCATAGCCCTGCTCCAAAAGCATAGCCACCGTCACAGAGCTGTCAACGCCGCCGCTCATAGCCACCATTACTTTATTGTTCATATGCTTAACCTCTAATTTACAGCATTACCCGATAGGGAAAATCCCTATCGGGTGCGGAATTAGTTTTAATATTTTTAATTAAATATTCGCAAATCAACCCTTGCCCATCGTTTTTACAAGGACAGCCTTCTGTGCGTGCAGGCGGTTTTCTGCCTCTTCAAAAATCTCCTTAGCGTGAGCTTCAAACACCTTCTCTGTGATTTCCTCCTCACGGTGAGCAGGCAGACAATGCTGAACCATACAATCCTCATGAGCGGCAGCCATAAGCTCGTCATTAATCTGGTAGCCCTCAAAGGCTTTTCTTCTCTTTGCAGCTTCGCCCTCCTGACCCATTGACGCCCAAACGTCTGTGATAAGAACATCTGCGTTTACTGCGGCGTCAATCGGCTTGCGGTGAAGCTCAAAGCAGTCATAAGCTCCTGCAAAGTCAAGAATTTCCTGTGGAGGTTCATAGCCCTCAGGGCAGGCAACTGATACGGACATACCGGTTTTAAGTCCACCGACAATCAAAGAATTCATCATATTGTTGCCGTCGCCGATAAAGCACATTTTGTGACCCTCAAGAGAACCTTTAAATTCACGTATTGTCATAAGGTCTGCAAGCACCTGACACGGATGGCAGAAGTCTGTAAGACCGTTAATAACAGGAATTGAACCATATTTTGCAAGGTCCTCAACCTCTTTCTGTTCAAAGGTTCTTATCATTATTCCGTCAAGGAAGCGTGACAAAACTCTTGCTGTGTCCTGAACAGGCTCGCCTCTGCCAATTTGCATATCGCTTGCTGACAAAAACAGCGGATTGCCGCCGAGCTGATACATACCAACCTCAAAAGAAACTCTTGTTCTTGTGGACGCCTTCTGGAATATCATACCAAGGCTCTTGCCATCAAGATGCTTGTGCGGAATATTGTGCTTTTGCTCATATTTAAGCTGGTCTGCAAGGTTTAAAATACCGATAATTTCCTCTCCGCTTAAGTCGAGCAGCTTTAATAAATGCTTCATTTGTATCATCCTTTCGGTAATTTTTATTTTAACAAGTCAAAGCGATTTCTCTAAAATTTCAAGTCCCTTGTCAATATCCTCATATGAGATATTAAGCGGCGGCAGCATACGCAGAAGATTTTTTGCCGTTAAAATCAGCAGTCCGTTTTCTACACAGCGTGCGGCAACCTCTTTTGCGTTGTCTTTTTCAAGCACAACGCCTATCATCATACCCATACCACGCACCTGAGCTACGCCGTTCATATTAAGGAGCTTGTTCCTTATGTATTCGCCCTTTTCGTTAACCTGCGCTAAAAAATCGGGGTTATCAACCCTCTTCAATATTTCAAGTGCGCCTGCACAGGCTACCGGATTTCCTCCAAAGGTTGTTCCGTGTGTGCCTGCACCGAGAACATTGGAAAGTTTCTTATTGCAAAGGCAGGCGCCAAATGGCAAGCCGCCGCCCAAGCCCTTAGCCGAGGTGATAATATCAGGCGAGATACCGTAATTTTCATAGCAGTAGAGCTTGCCTGTTCTGCCAACACCTGTTTGTACCTCATCAATAATAAGCGTTAAATCATTCTCGTGGCAAAGCTTTTCTATGCCGAGAACAAAATCACGCTCAAGCGGCATAACGCCGCCCTCGCCTTGTATAAGCTCTATCATAACGGCACAAACTTTGTCGTTTACAAGGGACTTTACGCTGTCAATATCATTAGCATCAGCGAACACAAAGCCTTCTGTAAACGGGAAAAAATATTGGTGAAAAACGTCCTGTCCTGTGGCTGAAAGTGTTGTCACTGTTCTGCCGTGAAAGGAGTTGTTCAGCGCTATAATCTCGTTCCTGCCATCGCCGTATTTATCAAAGCTGTATTTTCTTGCAAGCTTTATTGCGCACTCGTTAACCTCTGCGCCGGAGTTGCCGAAAAACACCTTGTCAAAGCCTGTTCTCTCACAAAGCTGTTTTGCACACTCAACCTGAACAGGGCTGTAATACAGGTTTGAAATGTGCTGAACCTTATTAAGCTGCTCGGTCACAGCCTTGACCCAGCCGTCATCACAATAGCCTAAAGCATTCACGCCTATTCCTGTGGTAAAATCTATGTATTTCTTGCCGTCAACATCTGTTGCAACAGCACCCTTACCGCTTTCAACCGCAGTATTGAACCTGCCGTAGGTGTGCATCATATACTTTTTTTCATCCTGAACTATCTGTTCAATGCTCATTGCTCTCACCCTTTACTTCAAATTGATAAACCGAGAGGTCATCTCTTTTTCCCCATCCGATTGTCGGCCAGAACGCCTGACCAAGGGGATTATCCTTAAACACAAAAATATTGGTCTTTTTTATTCCGTCATTTTCAAGCTGACTTATAGCTCTCTTTACCATACTTGCGGCTATACCGTGACGTCTGTATTCGGGCAGCACGGCAACATGATACAAAAAGCCTCGTCTTCCGTCATGGCCTGCCAGCACCGTGCCAACTATTTTGCCGTCCATAACGGCAATTTGGCTAAGTCCCTCGTTGCGCTTTAAAAAGGCGGTTATTCCCTCTTTGCTGTCATCATTTCTCAACGCTCTTTTTGAGGTAATTTGCCAGAGTGCGTAAACCTCGTCATAGTGCTCCGCTTTCATCTGAGTTATTTCCATAAAACCACCATTAATAGAACATTGTTCCTATACCCTCGTCAGAGAACATCTCGATAAGTATCGAGTGCTTTATTCTGCCGTCTATAATATGCGCACGCTTAACACCCTGACGTACAGCTTCAACACAGCAGCTGATTTTCGGTATCATACCGCCGCTGATTATTCCGTCCTTTTTAAGGCTTGGTACATCACTGACATTTACAACGGGAATCAGCGTACTCTCGTCGTCCTTATTCCTCAAAAGGCCTCTTATGTCCGTCATCAGAATAAGCTTGCAGGCGCCAAGCTTTGCGGCTATTTCAGCAGCCGCTATGTCGGCGTTAATATTGAACACCTCGCCCTTGTAGCCGCCTGCTATTGTTGAGATAATCGGCACATAACCCGTGTTAATAAGGTCCTCAATAGGCTTAGTGTTTACCTCTGTTATCTCTCCGACAAAGCCTAAGTCCTCGGCGGTAATAAGCTTTTCAGCCATCAACATTCTGCCGTCAAGTCCGCAAAGACCCATAGCCTTGCCGCCCTGCATTTCAAGGTGCTGAACAAGGCTCTTGTTAACCTTTCCTGCAAGCACCTGCTGAACTATATCAATCGTTTCTCCGTCGGTTACTCTCATACCGCCGACAAACTCGCTTTTCTTGCCGATTTTATTGAGCATTGCGCTTATCTCAGGGCCACCGCCATGTACCAGAACAACATTAATTCCTACAAGCTGCATAAGCACGATATCGCTCATAACCGCACCTTTAAGCTCAGGGCTTATCATAGCGTTGCCGCCGTATTTTACAACTATTGTCTGTCCTGCGTATTTTTGTATATACGGCAGAGCCTGCACAAGCACCTGCGCGCGGTTTTCGTTTTTCAAATCCATTTTATTTCTTCCTTTTTGTATTATTTCTTAAGCCACACCTTAAATGCAGCCGTACAAAATATCCATCAAGTTCTGTAATCGCCGTTTATCTTAACATAGTCATAAGTCAAATCACAGCCGTAAGCCTCGGCGTATGCTGTGCCGTCCTGCAAATTAATCTTTATTGTTATTTCTTTTTCACTGAGAATTTCCTTAGCCTTATCCTCGCTAAAGTCAATGCCTGAACCGTTTTCGCACACAGGCAACTCGCCTGCACTTGATACAAATGATAGGTTGACCTTGTTTATATCAACATCCATACCGGAATATCCTATTGCACACAGCACTCTGCCCCAGTTAGCGTCCTCTCCAAACATAGCCGCCTTCAAAAGGCTTGAGCAGATAACTGACTTTGCAACGCCCTTTGCGTCCTTTTCCGTCTTAGCGTTTGAAACGGTGCATATCAAAAGCTTTGTCGCACCCTCTCCGTCGCCGGCAAGCTTTTTTGCAAGAGTTTTGCACAGCAATGTTAAGGCTTCCACAAAAGTCTTATAATCTTCGTTTTTCTCGGTAATTTCATCGTTGCCTGCAAGGCCGTTTGCCATTAGCGCAAGCGTGTCGTTTGTTGAGGTGTCGCCGTCAACGCTAACCATGTTATAGCTTACGTCAGCCGCTTCCAGCAAAGCCTCCTTAAGCATCTCGGCAGAAATTGCAGCATCGGTTGTAACAAAGCTGAGCATTGTTCCCATATTTATGTGAATCATACCGCTGCCCTTTGCAATGCCGCCTATTGTAACAGTTTTTCCGCCAAGCGTAAAAGCAACAGCCGCCTCTTTTTTCACTGTATCGGTTGTCATTATTGCCTCAGCGGCATCAGTACCGCCATCCTTAGAAAGCTTATTTACAAGCTCTGCTATATTATTCTCAATAGGCTCAATCGGCAAAACCTGACCGATTACACCTGTTGACGCCACAATAACGTCATTTTTGTCAATACCGAGAGCTTCAGCGGCAAGACTGCACATTTTTTCAGCCTTTTCAACGCCGTCAAAATTACAGGTGTTTGCGTTGCCGCTGTTTGCAATAACGGCTCTTGCAGTGCCGTTTTCAAGGTGCTTTTTTGTTACCTCTATCGTTGAGGATTTAACAAGATTCTGCGTAAAAATTGCCGCTGCTGAGCAGGGAACATCGCAGTAAATAAGCGCTAAATCCTTTTTTGTTGTATTAGTTGGTTTTATAGAGGCGCAGATACCGCCCGCAGTAAAGCCCTGCGGAGTTGTAACCGTGCCGTTGTCTAAAAAATTAATATCCATCATTTTTCACCTCTATCTTCACAAATGTGAATTTAAAATGCCGGTGGAATAAATTCAAGACCGGTTTTTTCGTCAAGGTCAAAGAGAATATTCATATTCTGAACCGCCTGTCCTGCGGCGCCCTTTACCATATTGTCTATTGCAGAAACTGCAATGAATGTTCCTGTTCTCTCATCTACGTGAATTGAAATATCGCAGAAGTTGGAGCATTTAATATTGTGAATATTGGCGACTGCGCCGTCCGGCAAAAGCCTTACAAAGTATTCGTCCTTATAAAATTCCTCATAAGCCGCTCTGAGCTGCTCCTTTGTAACGCCGCTTTTAAGCCCGGCGTAGCAGGTTGAGAGAATTCCTCTGTTTATCGGCAGAAGATGCGGAACAAACGTCACCTTAACGCTCTTACCCGCAAGGTGAGATAATGTCTGCTCAATCTCCGGAGTATGGCGGTGAGAAGCAACCTTATACGGGTAGAAGCCCTCGTTTAAATCCGGGTAGTGTGTGTTTTGTGACAGTCCTCTGCCGGCCCCTGTAACGCCTGATTTACAGTCGGCAATAATACCCTTTGTTTCAATAAGACCGTTTACAACGGCAGGTGCAAGTGCAAGCGGCACTCCCGTTGTATAACAGCCAGGATTTGCTATTGTTTTTTTGCCCTTTATGTTTTTACGGAAAAGCTCCGGCAAAGCATAAACTGAGTTTGCGTGAAGCTCCTTGTTGATATACTCGCCGCCGTACCACTGCTTATATTCCTCCTCGCTTTCAAGGCGGAAGTCAGCACCCAAATCTATAAAAATCTTGTTTTTATCAAAGCATTTCTGCGCAAGCTCCTGTGAAAGTCCGTGCGGTAAAGCCGCAAATATAACGTCGCTCTTTTCAACAACGCTGTCCGCATCCTCACAGACCATATCGTTGAGCTTATAAAACGCAGGATAAACCTCGCTTATTGCCTTTCCCTCAAAGCTTACGGAGCTTATTGCCGCAATTTCAGCCTCAGGGTGAGTTGTTAAAATACGCACAAGCTCTGCTCCGGCATAGCCTGTTGCTCCGATTATACCCGCTTTAATCATTGTATATATCCCCTTTATATCAATTAAGCTTACTTCTCACATTCTTAACAGCCGCCAAAACATTTTCCTTTGCAGGGCCGCCGAAAGCCTTTCTGTCGTTTACACACTTCTCTAAAGAGATAGCCTCGTAAACACCCTCGTCAAACACATCGCATATTGCCTTGTATTCATCAAGCGGCAGCTGCTCCAAATCCGTTTTAAGCTCAATGCATTTTGCAACAAGAGTGCCTGTTGCCTTGTAAGCGTCACGGAACGGAAGTCCCTTTTTAACAAGGTAGTCAGCGCAGTCGGTTGCATTAATAAATCCGCCTGCAGCCGCCTTTCTCATATTATCGGTCAGAACCGTCATAGTGTCAATCATCGGAGTAAAGGCAGTAAGGCACATTTTAACTGTATCAAATGCGTCAAATATTGCCTCCTTGTCCTCCTGCATATCCTTGTTGTATGCAAGCGCAATACCCTTCATTATGGTTAAGAGAGTTGTCAAATCGCCGAATACTCTGCCCGATTTACCTCTTACAAGCTCTGCTATATCGGGATTTTTCTTCTGTGGCATTATGCTTGAGCCTGTTGAAAACGCATCGTCAAGCTCCACAAACTTGAACTCCCAAGAGCACCAAGCGATTATCTCCTCGCTGAAGCGTGAGAGGTGAACCATTATTATTGATAAAACAGACGCAAGCTCAATGCAGAAATCTCTGTCCGAAACGCCGTCAAGACTGTTTTCCGTTGCACCGTCAAAACCTAAAAGCTGCGCTGTTATGCTGCGGTCAATAGGGTATGTAGTCCCTGCAAGGGCACAGCTGCCGAGCGGCATAATGTTCATTCTCTTTTTTGCGTCGTGAAGTCTTGACAAATCACGCAGAAGCATCTGAGCATAAGCCATAAGATGATGACCGAAGGTAATAGGCTGTGCTCTCTGAAGATGCGTATAGCCGGGCATAACTGTGTCAGCATACTGCTCCGCCTTATTGCAAAGCACCTCTAAAAGGTCCTTCAAAAGCGTTTCAACCTCGTCACATTCGTCACGCAGATACATTTTTATGTCAAGCGCAACCTGATCGTTTCTGCTTCTTGCGGTGTGCAGTCGCTTGCCTGTGTCGCCTAAACGGCGTGTAAGCTCGCCCTCAATGAAGGTGTGGATATCCTCAGCCTCCATATCAATCTGGAGCTTGCCGCTTTCAATATCATTTAAGATTTCCTCTAAGCCGTCGCATATTTTTTCTGCTTCGCCCTCGTCAATTATTCCGCATTTGCCAAGCATTGTTGCGTGCGCTATGCTGCCCCTTATATCCTGCTTATACATTTTGCTGTCAAAAGAAATTGATGAGTTAAAATCGTTAGTTGTTTTGCTTATCTCCTTTTGAAAGCGTCCTGCCCACAGCTTCATTTAATTCACCTCATAAAATCAGTTTATGGGACTATGGCAAAACAAGTTGGTCACAACCAAACATCATCTTGCCACAGTCCCTTGATTAACCTTGCAAATATGCTATTAAATTCTAATTATTTGATAAGGCCCTTTTTTGCACGAACCTTAATCGGAAGACCAAACAGGTTTATAAAGCCTGCGCTGTCGTTCTGGTCGTAAACCTCGTCCTCGTCAAATGTTGCAATCTCCTCGTCATAGAGTGAATACGGAGATGTTACGCCTGCGTCAATGATGTTGCCCTTGTAAAGCTTGAGCTTAACGTCGCCTGTTACGGTTTCCTGTGTGCTGTCAACAAAGGCTGAAAGAGCCTCTCTAAGCGGTGTGTACCACTGACCGTAATAAACAAGCTCTGCAAAACGGATTGCAACGCCCTCTTTGTAATGGAAGGTGTCACGGTCAAGGCAGATTTCTTCAAGCTTTTTGTGTGCGGCATAAAGGATTGTGCCGCCCGGTGTTTCATAAACGCCTCTTGCCTTCATACCGACAAGACGGTTTTCAACCATATCTGTAATACCGATACCGTTTCTGCCGCCCATCTCGTTAAGAGTTTTAACTATTGAAACAGCGTCAAGCTCCTCGCCGTTTATTGCAGTAGGAACGCCCTTTTCAAAGTGGATTGTAACATACTCCGGCTTATCGGGAGCCTGCTCAGGTGAAACGCCAAGCTCCAAGAAGCCCGGCTCGTTATACTTCGGCTCGTTTGCAGGGTCCTCAAGGTCAAGACCCTCATGAGAAAGGTGCCAGATATTTTTATCCTTTGAATAGTTTGTTTCTCTGTTTATCTTAAGAGGAATACCCTTCTTCTCAGCATACTCAATCTCTTCTTCTCTTGACTTAAACTCCCATGTTCTCCACGGAGCTATAATCTTCATGTCAGGTGCGTAAGCCTTTATTGCAAGCTCAAAACGAACCTGGTCATTACCCTTACCTGTGCAGCCATGGCAGATTGCGTCTGCACCCTCAGCAAGTGCAATTTCAACAATTCTCTTTGCAATGATAGGTCTTGCAAAGGAAGTACCAAGAAGATATTTTCCCTCGTAAACTGCGTCAGCCTTAAGGGTCGGCCATACATAGTCCTCGATAAATTCCTTATTGAGATCCTCAACATAGAGCTTTGATGCACCTGTCTTGATTGCCTTTTCCTCAAGACCGTCAAGCTCAGTGCCCTGTCCTACGTCACCGGACACAGCGATAACCTCGCAGTTGTCATAATTTTCCTTAAGCCACGGAATGATAATAGAAGTATCAAGTCCGCCCGAATAAGCCAAAACTACCTTTTTAATCTTCTGATCCTTAGCCATTTTAATATCCTCCGTTATGTAATACAATTTTTAAAACTTCATATCTAAAGCTTAATTTCTTTTGTGACTCTAATTATACACCCATTATGCAAAAAATCAAGTGTTTTCTGCATATTTATTCAGCGTTGGCAATTTTTGTATAGTGTTACATATATCAACTTAGTTTGTCTGCACTTTTTGTAAAACGCCACAACAACAGCCGGTATATGTACGATGTATTTAGCATTATTATGTTCCGCCCGCATATATCAAGGAGTATTGCAGATGAAATTTTATGCATAATATTCAGCAGATGTTGTATATTATACATTCGAGTGTTATAATTTTGTTACCGGAAGGCATAGCCTTTCTAAAGCACAGAAAAACAGGAGGAGTTACCCATGAGCAAATTCAAAGAGATAAACCCAACGGAAATAACACAAAGTCCGTTTGAGATGATAGGCAAGGACTGGCTTCTGCTCAGCGCAGGCAACAAGGAGAGCTTTAACACAATGACCGTAAGCTGGGGCGGCGTTGGCGTACTGTGGAACAAAAATGTTGTTTTTACTTTTATAAGACCTCAGCGATACACACTCGGATTTGTTGAAAAAGAGGATTATTTCACGTTAAGCGGATTCGGCAAGGACTTTCGTAAAGAGCTTGCTTTTTGCGGTGCAAAGTCGGGCAGAGATGTTGACAAGGCTAAGGAAACAGGCTTAACACCAAACTTTGACGAAAATGCACCTTATTTTGACGAGGCAAAAATCGTTCTCGTCTGCAAAAAGCTCTACAAGCAGAATTTTGCACCTGAATGTTTTACTGACGAATCGCTTGACAATGCAAACTACGCCGCAAAGGACTACCATAAAATGTTCATTGGCGAAATTGTCAAAGTGTTAGTTAAAGAATAATTATGGCTAAGAGTGCATTAATAACAGGAGGCTCACGGGGAATCGGCGCAGCAATAGCCGTGTCGCTCGCAAAAGAGGGTTATGACATCGCCGTAACATATAAGGAACGCTCGGACAGTGCCGAAAACGTAATACAGCAAGCAAGGCAATTTGGTGTAAAGGCAACAGCATTTAAAGCTGATGTAAAAAGCTTTGCACGTGCACACGAAATCGCAGATGCAGCTATAAAAGAGTTCGGGCAGATTGACGTTTTGGTAAACAACGCCGGCATAGCTTCAAGCTCGCTTTTTACAGATTTAAGCTTTGACGAATGGAATGAAATAATCGGCACAAATCTCACCGGATGCTACAATTTCTGTCACGCTGTTTTGCCGCATATGATAAGACGGCACAGCGGCAGCATTATAAACATAAGTTCAATGTGGGGTCAGGTTGGTGCAAGCTGCGAGGTCGCATACTCCGCATCAAAGGCAGGCATCATTGGACTCACAAAGGCTTTGGCTAAGGAGGTAGGCTTAAGCGGAATCCGCGTCAATGCCATTGCACCGGGTGTAATAAGTACGGAAATGCTCGATGAATACACCAAGGACGATTTAAACGCACTTAAAGATGACACACCGCTTAACCGTCTTGGAACCCCACAGGACATTGCAGACGCCGCAGTTTTTCTTTCGGGCGAAAAATCCTCATTTATAACAGGACAGATTATCGGCGTAAACGGCGGATTTGTTATTTGAAATAACACAAAGCTCAATCCCCATATATCCTGATTGCAGGATATATGGGGATTAGTTTTTGTAAATTTCATATTTACCATTATTTTAACACAAGATTAGGCCATTAAGGTCTGTAACGAACATTCCTGAACGCTCCGTTCTTCTTAGAATCATCAGATTCCTCTTCAAGTTCTTTTAGATGTTCTCTCATCACCAAATTAATATACTGCGATAGAGAACGGTCACAGTCCTCTGCAACAACCTTAAGTTTTTCTATAATGTCCTCATCCAGCGTTATGCTCACTTTTCGCTTTAAAGGTTTCATCTTTATCACCTCAAGCATACAATACTATAATATACTAAGCTGTATTGACTATTCGCCTAAGATAGTATAAAGTAGTATTAAGGTTACAGGTCCTGCAAATCGGCGGCGGTAATATCATTTTCAAGGTTATCCCTTGCCAAGTCAGTGTCAATTTCCGGGTAAATATTGCTTGGTATCGTTCTGTCCGTATTACGCTTGTGCGCATATGGATTGGTATGGAAAACCTTAAGCTGCGGTGCATGTGTGCCGGCTATAATCGGACGTGCCTGCTCCTTACCGTGCTTTGCCTTGCCCTGAATTTCAGGAACAGCCGCTGCATCATTTCTCGGCTGTGTGTGGGTACGCTCAATGCGCTTCATCCCTTGCTTTGCCATTTTAATCACCCCACAATTAGCTTACCCATTTGGAGCAAATAAAAACAGCTGTTCTGCAAATTTGCATTAACAGCCGTTTCGTGTAAAATGGAGCGGACAACGGGAATCGAACCCGCCTCCTCAGCTTGGGAAGCTGATGTTCTACCGATGAACTATGTCCGCATATTCTATTTAATATAAAACGAGGTGAACGGCAAACAGCAACAAAACAGCATTGCCCGTGTTCACCATTCACCCGGCACCTCAGGGGTGCAAATCTGGAGCTGGAAAAGGGACTTGAACCCTCGACCTACGCTTTACGAGAGCGTCGCTCTACCGTCTGAGCTATTCCAGCATTCCGCAAAATATTATAACATCTACAACGCACTTAAGTCAACTATAATTTTTCAGCAAAACAGAAGCCATCACTCACCGCCCTTTGTTGTAACACCAACCAATGTTGAGTGATAACTTTTCACAAAAATGCTTATAAAATTAATATTGCTCTATAATAAGTTTATATTCCTTTTTGACAGCCGTTTGTACTGCTGTCTTTTTACAAACTTTGAAAAGGAGAGCTTGTTATGAACGACTCTATTGCCTATTTGCTTAAGAGATACAGGCTTAACTGCGGTTATTCTCAGCAGATGGTGGCAAACACCCTTAACATTGACCGTTCAACCTACACCTACTACGAAACCGGCAAATCAACGCCCAGCCTCAGCACAATTCTTATACTCAAGAATTTGTTTAATATACCGTATGACGAGCTTTTGAAGTGCTTCGATTCCGGTGCGGCTCTCGTTGCCGAAAGGCTAAAAGACCCGACCGCCGACAAGAATCAAAAGAGAAAATTAAGCGAAAAGCACAACAGAATTATGCTCGACAAAACCGCTATTTACGAACTGCCCAAGGAAGAGCAGCAGCTTGTGCTGTATTACCGCAGACTAAATCCGCAGGACCGTGAAAACCTGATGGAAAAGCTGCACGAATTTATCAAAGAAAACTACTGACTATGCCGCTGCTTTTACGACGGTGAATTTTTTGCTTGTTTTTTTAACAAAACATCATACCACGGCAAGGGCGCAGCGCAGCAGAGTCTGCCAATGCCAACGCCTGTACGCCGAGTAACCGAAAGGAAACCTAAAAATATATTATTATTCTCAAGATTATTGCGCTCAATAAACTATTTCTTTAATTTTAAATTTTTGTCTTTAATCCCGGATAAAACCGAGGATAGAAAAACCCCGAGGAGCAACGTTAAACCGTAGCTCTATCGGGGTAATTTTTTTATATGGAATTTTTCGCCCACACCTGTTTTAAGCTAATACAGTTATGCTTTTCATTGTGCTGAGGAATCCGCTGCAAGAGTAACCTCAAGCGTATGCTCCTCAGTGTAATCTGTTTCACTTTCATTCGGGTGCTTATATGTCAGTGTAACAACATCGCCGGGCTTGTGCTTATCAAGCTCCTTGTAAAGCACAGAGAAGCTCGTTATGTCAACATCGTCAATTTTTGTGATTATATCTCCGGGCTGAATGTCACTGCCTGCAAGAGGGCCGTTCTCGTCAACCGTAACAACATAAATTCCAACAGGCATGTTGTAATAGCTTGAGTATGCCGAGTTAATCTCGTTTCCTGTAAGACCAATTCTAACTCTACCCTCAACATAGCCCTGCTTGATTATACTGTCAATAATGCTAACCGCCTGCTGTGACGGTATTGCAAAGCCCATACCCTCATAGCTTGTGTTTACAATCTTAACAGTTGTTATTCCTATTACCTGACCGCTCATATTCAGCAAAGGGCCGCCTGAGTTTCCGGGGTTTATTGCGGCGTCAGTTTGTATATAGCTTACGTTTCCGTGCGACACATCTCTGTCAAGAGCCGAAACAATTCCCTGTGTCAGAGAATTTGAGAAGTTGATACCTCCGGGGTTGCCGATTGCAACAACCTCCTGTCCTACCGAAACCTCTGCGGAATCTGCAAAATCAGCCGCAGTCAGTCCTGTTTTTTCAATTTTCAAAACAGCTATGTCGGTTCTGGAATCATATCCCGTTACCTGTGCCTCATATTCCTGTCCGGCAATCATTACAACAACCCTGTACTTCGTTTTTGAATCGCCTATAACATGGCTGTTTGTCACAATATAACCGTTTTCGCTTATGATTATTCCTGTTCCCTGCGAGCCTATTGTATCTTTATCCTTGTCAGTGTAGCCTATAACGCCGACAACCGATGTTTTTGCCTTATCATAGGCATATTTTGCATTGTATTTTTCGGCTTCAAAAATATCCTTCGGCTGTTTTTTCAGCGTAATTTGAGGGCCGTTTTCGTCTGTTGTGTCCACAACCTCGTTCTTGTCGAGCGCATCGTCATTTGACGACTCTGTCGGTTTTTGTGTATCGTTATCGTCATTTGAGGTCGGCTGCTGATAATTGTAGTCGAATATTTTATCGGCAAAGCCGTCAGCGCTTGACGGCGATTTTGACACCGCAACAACGGTCAGGCATATGCAAAGCGTTAACACCACAACAGCCGTCACCAAAAATATGATAAGTCCTGCCGGAAAACTCCTGTTTTCCTTTGGCGGACGGGCAAAATTCACCGTACCGTACTGCGGCTGTGCAGGCATATTCTGCACCGGCTGCGCATACGGGTTCTGCGGTGCCGCAGCAGGTGCCGGCGGAACATTAGGAATGTTCGGTGTATTAGCGGTGTAAGGCTGATTACACGGCATATACGCACCCTGATTCATCGGCATATATACACCTTGATTTATCGGTTGGTTTATCGATTGGTTCATCGGTTGGTTTATCGGCTGATAACAACCCGTTTGATATCCGTTTTGAGCCTGCGCAAACGGAGTCTGCCGAGGATTTGAATACTGCTGATTTTGATTCGGCATAAACGGCGTATCCGTGTTTGGTGCTACGTCAGGCTTTGGCTCTTCTCCGTTTTCATCCGGCTGTTCCTGTTCAACGCCGTTATCAAACGCTTCTGCCGTTGGCTGTTCAGCTTCTTGCGCTATCGGCTGCTCACTTTTCTGCGCCGGAGTTTCCTCGTTGTTTGCAGCCTGTTCATTTATATTATCAAATTCTTCATTCATCCTTATTACCCTGCTTTCCCTTTTGTCTTTCTATAAGCTTCACGTTTGTTTTGTCCTTATCGCCCTTTTTTGCATTTTCAGCAGGCAGCCAGAACGTGAACCGGCAACTCTTGCCAAGCTCGCTGTCGGCGCTGATGTCGCCGCCGTGAAGCCGCAGAATGGTCTTGACAATATAAAGACCAAGTCCCATACCGTTTTTATCCATACTGCGAGATTTATCAGTTTTATAAAAACGCTCGAATATATGCTGTATCTCCTCGCTTTTAATGCCCTCGCCGCTGTTTTCAATGCTAATAACAGTTCTGTCCGGCTCAAGCTCGGCTGATATTTTTATATACCCGTTTTCGTTAGTAAACTTAACGGCGTTTTCCATAAGATTATAAACAACCTGATGAAGCATATCCTTATCGCCGTCGACGTCTATCTCAGATATATCATCAAGGCCGCAGATATTTATTTTTCTCTGCTCAATCTTCTGTTCAAATGTAAGCAGTGTTTCAATAATTATCTCAGTAAGGTTAAACTTCCGCTTGTTAAGCTTCATCGTGCCGCTGTCGATTCTTGACAGTGCGAGCATTGACTGCACAAGACGGGACAATCGCTTAACCTCGACAGACACAATATTAAGATAGTAGCTTTGCCTCTCATAAGGAATAGTTCCGTCAAGAATGCCGTCAACAAAGCCGCCGATAGTTGTCATTGGTGTTTTAAGCTCATGTGACACATTTGCAATAAAGCTTCGCCTTGTACCTTCAGAAAGAGCAAGCGAATCCGCCATATTGTTGAATTCCTCAGCAAGCTGACCAACCTCGTCATTGGTTGTAATCGGAACACGGCTTGAAAAATCGCCTGCACCAAATTTCTTAGCTGCGGCTGCCATCTGACGCAAAGGCTTTGCCATATTATATGTAAAAAATCCTGAAATACAGAACATAATCGCAAATGTTGCGATAGCCGCCATAAAGAAAATTCTCAAAATCTCGCCAACAAAATAAAACATTGACGAGGACTGAGTTGAAATAAACACAGCGCCAACAGCAATTTTACCCGAATTCTCGGTTATTATTATAGGCGTGCCTACCGTGAAATGCGGTTCGCTGTAAATACCGCCGAGCTTGCCGTTTTCAAAATAATCACGGTTCAGAGCAACCGCCATAATATCTTCGCTGACTTTTTTTCCCTCATGCACACAGTTATCGTTATCAGAGCATATCTGCGTGTTACCGCTGCTGTCTGTAATAAAAATCTCAGCGTTAAGGCTCTTTGACATTGTTGAAATAACAGACTGCCAGCGGTTATATTCGGGTATGGTAAGATAAATTTTGTTACCCACAACGCTACAGTTGTCAGACACCATATCGGCAACTGACAATGCATTTTCGGCAAGCAGCGACTGTTTTTCGTTCTGGGAATACTGCATAACAAAAAACGTGAGCATAACACCGATAAGCGTAAAGCCTATAAGCATAGTCGAAAGGCTAAGGGCAAGATACTTGCCAAAAATCGTTGTGCGTTTCCGCTTTTTACTCATCAAGGACTCATCCTTTGTTTTTCATTTTTCTATGAAAAATTTTCACCGAAAAGCGTCAGCCCTTCGGCGAAAACAAAAAATCGTTTTTTAATTTTCCTTAACCTCAAATTTGTAGCCAACGCCCCAAACGGTTTTCAGCTCCCACTTATCGGACACTCCGTCAATCTTTTCACGCAACCTTTTAACGTGAACGTCAACCGTTCTTGAGTCGCCGTAGTAATCAAAACCCCAAACCTCGTCAAGTAACTGATCACGAGTAAACACACGGTTAGGATTGCTTGCAAGATGATACAAAAGCTCCATTTCCTTAGGCGGCGTATCAACCTGAACGCCGTTAACCTTAAGCTCGTAATTCGTGAGGTTAATTGACAGCTTATCCCATCTTACCTCCTTAACAGGCGGCTCCTCGGTTTTTCCGCTGCGGCGCAGTACAGCACGGATTCGTGCGATTACCTCCTTCGCCTCGAAAGGCTTTACCATATAGTCATCTGCACCAAGTTCCAAGCCGAGCACCTTATCAAACACCTCGCCCTTAGCTGTGAGCATAATTATAGGGCACTGCGATGTTTTTCTTATCTCTCGGCACACCTGCCAGCCGTCAAGCTTAGGCAGCATTATGTCGAGCAAAATCAAATCCGGATTTTCCTTTTCAAAGCTTTTTACCGCAGCCTCGCCGTCATTGACTGTGACAACACTGAAGCCTTCCTTTTCAATATAAAGCCGCAAAAGCTCGCAGATGTTTAAATCATCGTCCACAATCATAATTTTACCTGTACTCATTTTATGTACCTCCCTCAAATTAAGCATTTGTTTCAGCTTACTTTATTTTACTCTGCTAAATTAAGTATATATTGTCAAATGTTGAAATAAATGAACAAATTAAAAATAATAAAACAAATTTTTATAAACTGCACAACGTACTCAATGCATAATGTGCGACAGCCTTGTGCCGTGCAGCGTGAACACTTAATACAGAGCCTCGCCACTGTGGAATATCAATCAAAATTTATAAAAATGTTCCTACGGATTTATCATTAAGATACCGATGCAGTATCCTCTGAAAACAGCTTTAAAAACCCAAGCTCCGCCTTTTCAAGATTTACTTTTCCAAGCCCCAAAAATTCCCTGCCACGCTCATAAATTCGGAAAATCTCTCCGTTTTCCTTATTCTGCCGTGCAAGCTGAGTTCTGTCTATGTCAAACCCTCCGCCGTTTTTAAACCGTTTTGCTTGCGCCGCCGTAACATAAACAGGGCGATACGGCGCAAACACAGTTTCAGTCGGCTTTATGAGAGCCTGCACCGCTTCAATACCCTCGCTGTCCTTAAGCTTGCGAAGCTCCTCAAGAGGTATTGCATTGTCGATACTGTAACCGCAGGCAAGCGTTCTCCTAAGCTTAGTCATAACTGCGCACGTTCCGAGAGCCTGTCCTATATCGTCAATGAGCGTTCTTATATATGTTCCCTTTGAGCAGGCAACAGAAATTCGCCCTGTCTGCGTTTTCTTATCAAATCCGAGAATCTCAAGGCGTTCAATTACAACCGCCCTTTTTTCACGCTCAACCTCTATCCCTTGTCTTGCAAGGTCATACAACCGCTGTCCGTCAACACTAAGCGCCGAATACATAGGCGGCAGTTGCATTATCTCTCCTCTGAACTCAGGCAAAACCCCCTCTATATCTGCAAGGCTTAAATTCGCTTCTTTCTTTTCGGTTACATTGCCGGTAATATCGAGCGTATCTGTGCGAAGTCCGAGCATAAATTCAGCCTCATACGCTTTGTTGCTGTCGGGCATAAGACTCTGCGCCTTGGTCGCATTGCCAAGCAAAACCGGCAGAACTCCCGTTGCCATAGGGTCGAGCGTGCCGGTGTGTCCGGCTTTTTTTGTCTGACAAACTCCTCTGACAACCGCAACAACGTCAAATGATGTAAAATCCTGCGGCTTATCAATAACCAAAACGCCATTCACTCGGCACACCCCCTTAGTTTCCAATGTTATCAAACTAACAACATTAGAGTGAAATATTTTGCTTTCGGCAAAGTAAAATTTGCATTGCGGTATGTGAAACACCAGCATATCAAGCTTAAAACACTGCTTTTTATCTTATGGCGAGCAGTTTTTCTGCATATTCGACAAGCTGCTTTTTTATTTCCTCAAGCGGCATATCGTTAAAGGCACAGCCGCCTGCCGCCGCATGACCTCCGCCGCCGAAATTAGAGCAAAGCTCGCTTGCACTGCATACGGTTTCGTCGCTTCTTACAGACACCTTGAAAAGGCTGTTGCTTTTCTGTTTTATCAGAATACCGACAAGCACCCCCTCAATCGTTCTCGGAATTGCGGCAATGCCGTCAAGCTCGCTGTCGGACGCTCCGCTTTTTTCAAGCATATCAAGCGTAACAGTCATTACTGCAATTTTACCGTCATCGTAATACTCAAGCGTTGAAAGCGACATCTGTTCAAGAGCGATTCTCTCTCTTGAATTTGTTTCAAACATCAGCTTATTTATAATGTAGCTGTCACAGCCCGATTCAATAAGCTGTGCCGCTGTATTCATAGTCTGCTTTGTCACGTTGCTGTAACGGAAACAGCCTGTATCTGTTGTCAAACCCGTAAAAATGCAGTTTGCAAGCGGTCTGTCAATTTCAATGCCGAGAGCCTTAACAAGCTTGAACGTAACCTCGGCGCATGCTGCGGCTGTCGGCTCAACGCAGTAATCCTTTGCATAGTGAGTGTTTGAAACATGGTGGTCAACGCAAAGGTCAACCCTTCCTCTGTATTTGTGCGAGTTTTCCGGGAATAGCTTTTCGTCGGCAATATCTACCGCAACAACAAGCTCCTCGTCAAAGCTGTTTTCCTCAACTGTATCGCAAAGGTACAAAAACTTTTTCGAAATTTCGCCCTCAGTGCTTACTCTTGCTTTCTTTCCCAAAAGCTGTAAGGCTCTGCACAATGCAAACGCACAGCCAAGCGTATCGCCGTCAGGCGACATATGCGTCAACAGCAAAACATTATCTCTTTCCTTTAATATTTTTGCCGCCTGCTCAATCGTTATCTCCATGCTCGTCCTCCTCGTCGTGCGGAATATTCAGACTGTTTAATGTCCGTGAGATTTCGGCGCCGTATTCGATTGAGTCAGTCGCCTTGAAAATACACTCCGGCACATGGCGCAGCTTTAAGCGATGCCCAAGCTCACGGCGGATAAATCCGCCTGCCGATTTAAGCCCCTTAAGCGCTTGCTTTGCACTCTCCATTCCGCTCATAGAGCTTACATACACAGTGCAGTACGAAAGGTCATTTGTAACCTCGACACGCACAATGCTAATCATCGAGTTGTTGATTCTTGGATCCTTAAGTTCTCTGAAAATTGCCGTAAGCTCACGACGAATATCCTCTGTTGTTCTGTCAATTCTATGTCCAGCCATATATACTCCTTCGGCTTTCGCCTTTATATTTTTATTTTTATTTTTATTTTTATTTTTATATTCTATATTTTATGTTTTATCTTCTAATATATTATTTCCCCGTACATCACGCCAAACAGATAATAAGCAAAAAGTAAATCTCATCTGCCGGAAAACAGCTATTCAGCTGCATACTAATAAAGAAAAGCTGAAACCGAGTGCACACAACCCTGTCTGTAAAGTTATTTTACACTAAATTTGACAGCTTTTCAACATTACGGCGACAATAGCCGTTAATTTTGTATATAAAAACAGGACGGAAATCCGCCCTGCAATATATGTACTGTTATTCTTTATCTGAAATTTCTGCATCCGTATCAATGCGCTCAACAAGCACTCTTGCAATTCGTCTGTCCTCAATCTTAACGGCTGTAAGCTTAATTCCATCAAGCGCAACAAATGGCCTTTCATTGTCAGCAGGAATACTGCCGAGATGGTCAAGCATAAGTCCGGCTACAGTTTCGCTCTCCTCACTTGAAACAGACATCCCCGAAAGCTCGTTAAGCTCGTCAACAGAAATTCCTCCGTCAACCGTGAACACATTATCCGACAGCTTCAGAATTTCTTTTTCCTCGTTGTCATACTCATCCTGAATATCTCCGACTATTGATTCAAGCAAATCCTCCAGAGTGATAATTCCCTCTGTTCCGCCGTACTCGTCAACAACAATTGCAAGCTGAGTTTTTTTCGCCGTCATTTCGGTAAAAACCTTACTGCAATTAATCGACTTTGGCACAAACATAGGCTTTCTTGTAATACCGGAAAGCTTCAAATCACTCGGAACATCACCGCACACAAACCTAAGCAAATCCTTGCCGTAGAGTATGCCTGTAATATTGTCGATATCCTCGTGGTAAACTGGAATTCTCGAATATCCTGTTTCCGTAAGCAGAGAAACCGCTTTATCAAGGCTTTCGGTGTCCTCAACTGCCGTAATATCGGTGCGGTGAGTCATAAGCTCGCCGACAGTTGTATCGTCAAAGCTGAAGATATTAAAAATCATATTACGTGAGCTTTGGTCGATAATTCCGTTTTTATATCCGGCTTCAACGGTCAACAGAATATCCTCCTCCGACACATCGTCAGCCGCCTCATTTTTAAACAGCCTTGAAAAAAATCCGTTCTGTTTTCTACTGTTACCGCCTGCATCATCAGACATAAGGTAATTTCCCCTCTCGATTAACAAATGAAGTAATAATCATATTTTACGATGATAATACGGTTTTGTCAAATGCAGATAAATAAAATATTGATAGAGCCGAACCGTGTGAGAGCAATAATTAATCCATTCTCAAGATTCATACTCTGTTACTATAAAACACTGAGCACGCCGAACCGTGTGAGAGCAAAAATTAAAAATTATTCCTCGGCAATAACCTCAACCTCAACAAGAACATCCTTTGGAAGTTGCTTAACGGCTACGCAGGAACGTGCCGGCTTCTGAGTGAAGTATTTGCCGTACACCTCGTTAAATTTGCCGAAGTCATCCATATTTTTGAGGAAGCAAACAGTTTTTACCGCCTTTTCAAGAGAGCTGCCGGAAGCCTCAAGAACATTTTTGAGGTTTTCGCAAACCTGCTGAGTCTGCTCTTCAATTGTCACAGCCTCAACATTTCCGCTTGCAGGGTTAATTGCAATCTGACCCGAAGTGAAAACAAGTCCGTTTACTTTAACTGCCTGTGAATACGGTCCGATAGCGTCCGGAGCATTTTTTGTGTAGATTTTTTTCATTTTAAATTCCTCCATATTATATAAGCTTAAAGCCTGCGTTGGTTAGCGCAACTGAAATTTCTTTTACGTGGTCAAAGTTTCTTGTTTCAAGCACAATTCTCAGGTAACATCCGGTAACGTCCGAACCCTCACTTGCTCTTTCGTGGTGAATTGAGATTACGTTTGCGCCCTTTTCTGCAATAATCTCTGATACTGCAAGCAGCTGACCGGGCTTATCCTGAAGCTCAATGCAAATTGTCTGCTGCCTTCCTGTCATGAGCAGACCTCTCTTGATAACCCTTGAAAGAATCGTAACATCAATATTACCGCCCGAAATTATGCAAACAACCTTTTTGCCCTTTATCGGCAGCTTGTTGAACATTACAGCCGCAACAGGGGCAGCACCTGCACCCTCGGCAATCATCTTCTGACTCTCAATGAGCTTTAATATAGCAGACGAAATTTCATCATCGCTTACCGTTACTATATCATCAACATACTCCCGAACAAGGTTGAACGTGTTTTCTCCCGGAGCTTTAACCTGAATACCATCGGCAATTGTTGTAACCCTGCTAAGGTGAACAGGCTCACCCTTCTTGATTGATTCATACATTGATGGCGCACCCTCCGCCTGAACACCGTAAACCTTTATATTGGGATTAAGATGTTTGATTGCACAGGCAACGCCGGAGATAAGTCCGCCTCCGCCGATTGCACATATAACGGCGTCAACATCAGGCATTTCGTTAAGAATTTCTATGCCTATTGTGCCCTGACCTGCAATTACATTTTCATCATCAAACGGATGAATAAAGGTGTAATTTTCTTCATCACGAAGCCTTAACGCCTCGTTGTATGCATCATCATAAACTCCGGGTACCATACAAACCTTAGCACCGTAGTTTTTGGTAGCCTCAACCTTTGAAATCGGAGCGCCGTCAGGCAGACAAATGAGCGACTTTATGCCGTATTTTGTTGCGGCAAGTGCAACGCCCTGTGCATGGTTGCCTGCCGAACAGGCAATTACGCCTCTCTTTTTTTCCTCGTCCGTAAGCTGAGATATTTTATAGCCCGAACCCCTTACCTTGAACGAACCGGTAATCTGAAGGTTTTCAGGTTTAAGATAAACCTCACAGTCATCGTAAATTCCGGAAGCCTTTACTATATGTGTTGGTCTTATTACATCTTTAAGAACATAAGACGCATGATAAATTTTATCTAATGTCAGCATATCAATCTTCACTTTCGTTTTAATATATATAAGCCGCCTGTTAAAAGCTTTTGACCCTCAAAATCTGTACTTTCACAAAAATGCTCCGTTTGAGATGTAAAAACCTTACAGCTATGTCTCATTGAGCAATTATATGCCTTTATTGTAACAAAATCAAGATTCATTTTTATTTTTTAAGCAAAGCACAAAACGAAAAAATAGCTTAAACGGTTTTATCCTCTAACAAGAGCTTACATAAGCGAAATATCCGCAGGTTAGCTGTTTCTAACCCAACACCGCTTAGTTATACCTTTGTTAATTTTCTTTGAATTATAGACTTTTATGCCAAATTTAAGTAAATTCGCTTAAAAATTGTTTTATACACACTTTACATCTGTAATAAAAGATGATAAAATTTCAGTAGTACGGTTATATTGCCGTAGCTATGTCAGTAGCTTTACTTGCATATGCAAGTAAAATTTTTAAGGAGGAATACCAATGTCCAGAAAAATGAAAACAATGGACGGTAACAGCGCAGCAGCTCATGTGTCATACGCATTTACAGATGTTGCCGCTATTTACCCAATTACCCCATCATCAGTAATGGCAGATGAATCAGACAAATACGCAGCAGCCGGACGCAAGAACATATTCGGCAGAGAGGTTCAGGTAACCGAGATGCAGTCAGAGGCAGGTGCAGCAGGTGCCGTTCACGGCTCTCTTGCAGCAGGCGCTTTGACAACAACATACACAGCTTCTCAGGGTCTTCTTTTGATGATCCCGAATATGTATAAAATCGCCGGTGAGCTTCTTCCTGGCGTTATCCACGTTTCAGCACGTGCGCTCGCAAGCCACGCTCTTTCAATCTTCGGCGACCACTCAGACATTTATGCTTGCCGCCAGACAGGTTATGCAATGCTTTGCTCAAACAGCCCGCAGGAGGTTATGGACCTTGCCGCTGTTGCTCACCTTTCAGCAATCAAGGGCAGAGTTCCTTTCCTTCACTTCTTCGACGGTTTCCGTACATCACATGAAATCCAGAAGATTGAAACATGGGATTATGATGATTTGGCAGATATGCTTGACTGGGACGCAGTTGACAAGTTCCGTCGTGGCGCTTTAAACCCGGAGCATCCGGTTATGAGAGGTACCGCACAGAACGATGATATCTTCTTCCAGGCAAGAGAGGCCTGCAACAAGTATTACGATGCAATCCCAGAGGTTGTTATTGAATATATGAACAAGGTTAACGAGAAGTGCGGCACAGACTACAAGCCTTTTAACTACTACGGCGCACCTGACGCAGAGAGAGTTATTATTGCAATGGGCAGTGTTTGCGACTGTATTGAAGAGGTTGTTGATTACCTCAACGCAGCCGGCGACAAGGTTGGTCTTGTTAAGGTTAGACTTTACAGACCGTTCGTTGCTGATTATCTCCTCAGCGTTCTTCCGAAAACAGTTAAGACCATCTCTGTTCTTGACAGAACAAAGGAGCCAGGCTCAATCGGTGAACCGCTTTATCTTGATGTTCTCGCTGCCATCAACGGCTCTGAGTTCACAAATGTTACAGTTCTTACAGGCCGTTACGGCTTAAGCTCTAAGGATACAACACCGGGCGACATTGTTGCTGTATACCGCAATATGGAAGCAGACGCACCGAAGAAGAGATTCACAATCGGCATTGTTGACGATGTTACAAACCTCTCACTTGACGTTGTAGAAAATCCGGACACAACTCCTTCCTGCACAAAGTCATGTAAGTTCTGGGGCCTTGGTGCTGACGGTACTGTTGGTGCTAACAAGAACTCAATCAAAATCATCGGCGACCACACCGATATGTACGCACAGGGCTACTTCGCATACGACTCAAAGAAGTCAGGCGGTCTTACAGTATCTCACCTGCGCTTTGGTTCACAGCCGATTAAGTCAACCTACTACATCAGCAAGGCTGACTTCGTTGCCTGCCACAACCCGTCATATGTTGATAAGTATGATATGGTTGACGACCTTAAAGAGGGCGGCAGCTTCCTCCTCAACTGCCCATGGGACGTTGAAGAGCTTGACAAGCGCTTGCCGGGCAAAATGAAGAAAATCATTGCAGACAAGAAAATTAACTTCTACACAATAGACGGTATCAAGATTGGTAAGGAAATCGGTCTTGGCGGCCGTATTAATACAATCCTTCAGTCAGCATTCTTCAAGATTGCAGACATCATTCCTGCTGAGGATGCAAAGCAGTTTATGAAGGATGCCGCAACAAAGTCTTACAGCAAAAAGGGTCAGGCTATTGTTGATATGAACCACACAGCTATCGAGAGAGGCGCTCAGGATGTTAAGAAGATTGACGTTCCGGCAAGCTGGGCTGACTGCACAGACGACAGCGAGAAGGTTGTTGTTACAGAGGGCAGACCTGAGGCTGTTGACTATGTCAACAAGATTTTGAACCCTGTAAACTCATATAAGGGCAATCAGCTCCCTGTTTCTACCTTCCTTGATCATGTTGACGGCACTGTTCCGCAGGGCACATCAGCATACGAGAAGAGAGGCATTGCAGTTGACATTCCGGAGTGGCAGTTTGACAACTGTATCCAGTGTAACCGTTGCTCATATGTATGTCCTCACGCTGTTATCCGTCCGGTTGCTCTCACAGATGAAGAGCTTGCAAACGCACCGGAGGGAACAAACGCTATCCCGATGATTGGCGTTCCTGATTTGAAATTCACAATGACAATTTCCGCTCTTGACTGCACAGGCTGTGGCTCATGCGCACAGGTTTGCCCGGGCAAGAAGGGTGCAAAGGCTCTTGTTATGAAGCCGCTTGACACTCAGCGTGCAAGTCAGGATGTATTCAACTACGGTCTTACAATAGACGAGAAGCCGGCTGTTGCAGAGAAGTTCAAGGAGTCAACAGTTAAGGGCAGCCAGTTCAAGCAGCCATTGCTTGAGTTCTCCGGCGCTTGCGCAGGCTGCGGCGAAACACCATACGCAAAGCTTGCAACACAGTTGTTCGGCGACAGAATGTTCATTGCTAATGCAACAGGTTGTTCATCAATTTGGGGCGGCAGTGCACCGGCTACACCATATACAGTAAATAAGAAGGGCTACGGTCCGGCATGGCAGAACTCACTGTTTGAGGATAACGCCGAGTTTGGTCTTGGTATGGCTCTCGGTCAGAACGCAATCCGTGACAGACTCGCTGAGTATGTAACAAAGATTGCAGAGCTTACCGACAAGGAAGACATCAAGGCAGCTTGCCAAAACTACCTCGACACAAGAGAGGACAGCAAGACAAGCAGAGCAGCAACAGACGCTCTTATTGAGAAGCTTGAGTCAATTGCAGACTGCAGCTGTGAGGCTGGTCAGCTCGCAAAGAAAACTCTTGCTGACAAGGATTGCCTTGCTAAGAAGTCAATGTGGATTTTCGGCGGCGACGGCTGGGCATATGACATCGGCTTCGGCGGTCTTGACCATGTAATCGCTTCCGGCAAGAACGTAAACATCCTCGTATTCGATACAGAGGTTTACTCAAATACGGGCGGTCAGGCTTCAAAGGCTACACCGGTAGGCTCAGTTGCTCAGTTCGCAGCAGCAGGTAAGAGCGTTAAGAAGAAAGACCTTGCAGCAATCGCTATGAGCTACGGCTATGTATACGTTGCTCAGATTGCTATGGGTGCTGACTTCAACCAGTGTATCAAGGCATTCACAGAGGCTGAAAGCTACAACGGTCCGTCACTCATCATCGCTTATGCTCCGTGTATCAACCACGGCATTAAGGGTGGCATGAGCATTGCTCAACTTGAAGAAGACAAGGCTGTTAAGGCAGGCTATTGGAACTGCTTCCGCTTTGACCCACGTCTTGCAGACGAGGGCAAGAATCCGTTCACTCTCGACAGCAAAGCTCCATCAGCAAGCTACCGTGACTTCATCATGGGCGAGGTTCGTTACAATTCACTTACCCGCTCATTCCCTGAGAGAGCAGAAAAGCTCTTTGCAGAGGCTGAAGAAGGCGCTGCTAAGAAGTATGAGCATCTTGTTGCTCTTTCAAAGAAGGATATTAACGAATAATCGATTTTAATAATTAAACCTTCAGGCGTTCCGTATGCGTTGCGTACGGAACGCTTTTTTGCTGTAAATTGGGCATAGACAAGTATACCGCAACCGCCAATCTCCACAATCCCCTTGTATATATCGCTCATAAAACAGTATAAAGAAGAATACAGCATATGTTAGTTCAGCTCTTGACAAAAGCGAATAGAAACGAAAAATGACTTTCATATGCTCAACGCATACAAAAGTCATCCAAGCTTTAGCAAGTATAAGTCACTGCTGATATTTTATCAGTCGATTTCAACCATTACCTTTGTGTTGTTTCTGATTGCCGCACTGCGGGCAATTGTACGGATAGCCTTTGCTATTCTGCCCTGTTTACCGATGACTCTGCCCATGTCGTCCTCAGCAACGTGAATGTGATAAACGATAACGCCCTCTTCATTCGGCTCGTCCTTGTCAACGCTAACCTGTGACGGCTCCTCAACAAGACCCTGTGCGATAACTTTAAGCAACTCCTGCATTTAAGCTTCTCCTTTCGGTGTGTGTAATTAGATAATGCTGTTTTTCTTTAAAAGAGCCTTAACTGTATCTGTCGGCTGTGCGCCCTTAGCAATCCACTCTTTTACCTTGTCGCCGTCAATCTTAAGCTCAACCGGCTCCTTAACAGGGTTGTAGTAGCCAACCTCCTCGATGAAACGGCCGTCTCTCGGGTATCTTGAATCAGCAACTACAATACGGTAAAAAGGTGCCTTCTTAGCGCCCATACGACGAAGTCTGATTTTAACTGCCATTGTATTTCACCTCCACAGCTTTAATAATATATCTTCACCAAATTAATTTTTGGATGAATACTATGAATACTATAAACACTTAATAAATCATTTCTTTGGCGGAACCATCGGGCCGCCAAGCCCCGGCAAACCGCCGCCAAACATTCTCCTTTTTTTGCCTTTCATCTTGCCGTTGAACTGCTTCATCATTTTCTGCATCTGCTCAAACTGCTTGATAAGGCGATTTACATCCTCAACCTTCATTCCGCAGCCTGCGGCAATTCTCCTTTTGCGTGAGGCATTCATCAGCGCCGGCTTCTCACGCTCTTCCTTTGTCATAGAAAGAATAATTGCGGCGTTTCTGTCCATAATTCTGTCATCAATCTCAACATCATCAAGCTGATTTGAAATTCCCGGCAGTTTTGATAGGATTCCCTTGATCGGGCCCATCTTCTTTATTTGCATAAACTGATCTAACAAATCATTGTAGTCAAACTTATTTTTAGCCATCTTCTGGGCAAGCTCTTCTGCCTTTTTCTGGTCAAGCTTGCTTTCCGCCTCTTCAATAAGCGTGAGAACATCGCCCATTCCAAGGATACGGCTTGCCATTCTGTCCGGATGGAAAACCTCTAAATCAGCGAGCTTCTCGCCCGTTCCGGCGTACTTTATCGGCTTGCCGGTAACGGCTCTTACCGACAGCGCCGCACCGCCTCTTGTGTCGCCGTCAAGCTTAGTAAGGATTACGCCCGAAATTTCAAGCAAATCGTTAAAGCTTTTTGCAACGTTTACGGCATCCTGACCTGTCATTGCGTCAACAACAAGGAAGATTTCATTTGGGTTAACCTCTTCCTTGATGTTTTCAAGCTCCTTCATCAGAGTCTCGTCAATATGAAGTCGGCCTGCTGTATCAAGTATAACAATATCATTGCCATAGTCACGGGCGTGCTTAATTGCTTCTCTTGCGATTTTAACAGGGTTCTCAGTTCCCATTTCAAAGACAGTTGCGCCTGCTTTTGAGCCAACAACCTTAAGCTGCTCAATAGCCGCAGGACGGTAAATGTCACAGGCGGCAAGAAGCGGTCTGTGACCCTGACCCTTAAGCATCATCGCAAGCTTTCCGGCGTGTGTTGTTTTACCTGAACCCTGAAGACCGCACAGCATAATAACCGTCGGCGGCTTTGAAGCCATCTGCAGCTTTGTCTGCTGACCGCCCATAAGCTCGGTAAGTTCCTCATTTACAATTTTAACAACCATCTGCGCAGGAGTAAGGCTCTCCATAACGTCAGAGCCTACTGCTCGCTCAGTTACCTTTGCGGTGAAGTCCTTGGCAACCTTGTAGTTAACGTCTGCCTCTAAAAGTGCAAGGCGAACCTCACGCATAGCCTCTTTAACATCCGACTCGCTGAGCTTGCCCTTTGAGCGCAGCTTTTTAAACGCATTGCTCAGCTTTTCAGACAATCCTTCAAATGCCAAGAAAATCATCCTTTCATTCTTGCTTTTCAAGCAGCGCATTGGCACAATCGGTAATTTGAGCCGCCGCTGCCTTTATATCGTCATTATCGGTTAATCCTATTATATTTCCGCTCAGGCTCTTGATTTTTTCAAGTCCCCTTTGCATTTCTTCAAAGCGGCTGTAAAGCCCAAGCTTTATCTCCATCTGCAAAAGCGTCTGCTCCGTGCGCTTAATTATATCACGCACTGCCTGACGTGTTATTCCCATTTCCTGAGCAATCTCGGCAAGTGAGCAGTCCTCGTTGTAATATCCCTCAATAGCCAGCCTTTGCTTTTGCGATAAAAGCTCGCCATAAAAATCAAGCAGAAGCGAAATTTTGTAGTCCTTTTCCACTGCCATTCCGTCCTCTGTAAAGTTTTTTTCTTTACACCTGTGCTATTGTACTATATTCCAGCCTTCTTGTCAAGCACAAAGGGAAAATTTTAATCAATATTTACCGTATTAATCATTATTCCCTGTGGAGTAATGTCGATGATTCCGTAGCTTGCACCGTAGTAGCCGATACTGCCGGGATTCATAATATAAAGCCCGTCCTCGTATTCTGTCATTTTTAAATGTGTATGACCAAAAAGCAGAATATCAGCACCGTTGCTTCTTGCCTCTTCCTTTATTCTGTAATAACCGGACTTAACCGAGTATATGTGCCCGTGCGTGAACATAATCTTCTTGCCCTCAAGTGTAATAATCTGCTCAAGCGGCAGGCTTGAACCCCAATCACAGTTTCCTCTTACAGCATAGATTGCCTTATTTGGGAAGTCCCGCTTTAAGTTATCAACCTGATCCTCACCGTCACCGCAGTGTATAATAACCTCCGCCTTGTCCTGCGCCATAACGGCTCGTCTTACTCTGTTGTAGTCGCCGTGCGAATCCGACATAACCAAAATTCTCATATTAACGCTCCCTTTAACGTAAAACATCTTATACACATTTATTTTACAAATATTCTAAAAAAATGCAAGTAATTTATTTTGTTCTATTTTTTGAAATATATTAATATACATTTTACAAACTATAAAAACGGGTGGTGTTTCTTTGAATAGCAACAACAACTTTGACGAGATGCTGAAAAGAATGGGCGGCAGTCTGAACACAAATCCGCAATCTCTTGAGAACGCCGCAAAAAACGGCACGCTCGGCGATATATTAAAGGGATTTGACAAGAAAAAGCTCGATAAGCTGCAAAAGGTTTTAAGCAACCGAGAGGAAACAGAGCGAATTCTCAACTCACCGCAGGCTCGTGAACTGATGAAGCGGCTTAAAAAGGATAAGGGAGCTGATTAAGTGGACGATTTTTCAGACCAGATTTCAAAAATACTAAGCGACCCACAAGCTATGGAGCAAATAAGGAGCATGGCAGGAATGTTTGGCGCTGAAAATAAGCCGCAGCCACAGTCTGAGCCGACAATGAGCAGCAACTCAAACAATATGATGTCGCCCGATATATTAAACACCGTTAGCCGCATTATGCCTATTATGTCCGAATACAACAAGGAGGATGACGGCACAAGGTTGCTGACGGCGCTCAGACCGTTTTTAAGCCGTGAAAGGCAGAAAAAGCTTGACGAGGCGGCAAGGATGCTGCATATACTACGGTTTCTGCCTATGATACAAAAGCTTGGTTCAGCGAGGTGAGAATATGGCGCAAGGAATAAATGACCCAATGCAGCGTGATGCAGTAAGAAGAATGCAGGAGATGCACAGCCGAGCCGCACATTCAAACGGCGACAGCAAACCTCAAAACGAAAACAGCGAACAGGCAAGGGATGATAAAGAAAGTCAAGGAAACAAAGCCACACAAAGCACCGTCAAACAACACTCCACAGCCTTTCCGCTGAGTCTTCAGCAGCTTTTAGCCGACAAAGACCAGAGTCTTGTGCTTATCATTATACTTTTACTGCTCGGTGAACACAGCGACACAAGCCTTGTAATGGCTCTTGTATACTTAATATTATAGTTATAGGGGCAGCCATTGTAAACTGCCCCTAAATCATTATATATTTTTCTTACAGATGTAAAATATTCAGCGCATTTAAAACCGTAACTGATATCAAAATTGCAAACACTATAATTGTAATCGGCGCTGAAAAATAAACGGAAAGCTTTTTAAGCGGCTTTATCTGATACTCGCACTTTGCAAGGTTTGCTCTGCCTCTGTGCCTTATAAGCTCAATAACAAGCAGTACAAGCCCTGCAATAATAAGTCCTATTATCATAAATCCTATTAATCCGATTATCATTATCGGGGTAATATGGCTTATTATGTAATTGATATCACCGCTGCTCACCATATTAACGTCAAGATTCATCATACACAATGACTGAACAGCGCCAATTGAGTTAATGATAAAATGCAAGAGCATAGACGGAATAATTGACCTTGTCTTTATAAGTAAAAGGCAGGAGAAAACACCCATAACCGACGCAAACAAAAGCTGAGTATAATTCATATGCCAAAGCCCAAACATAAGGCTTGTGATAATCACAGCAAACCACTCACCAAGCGGCTGGGTATTGCGGAAAAGAGTTCCTCTGAACAGCAGCTCTTCTAATATTGGTGCGAAAATAGGCAGCGCAACCAAAGTGTTTATAACCCCAAAAATCGAATTATCAAAAGCAATCTCTTTTGCTGTTAACGAAACACCCGTCAAGCCTTCGATAATTGTAAAAAGTAAATTTGACAAAAAGCCCGACAGATAAATAACGCCAATGGCAATTAACAGCCATTTTGCTATCCAGCCGGCTGATTTCTTCGGTTTTGTGAAGCACGACTTTAAGGTTTGTCCTGTTTTTCTGCCGCGCGTCCTATAAAACAGAAGCATTGACGTCGGGATAACCAGCAAATACAAAATAATATACGCTATAAGAGTCATAAGTCCTGTATCTACAGAAACACTGTTATTATTCAGATACACCATAAGTGCATTAAACCCCAGCGTCATCAGAATATAAGCTAAAACGAAGCACAACAGCGGCAAAGAACTGAAGCTTGATATTTTTCGTACTTCTTTATTAATTTTTTTATTGTCCATATTTACCTCCCAAATTACAACTCAACTGTTTTATAAAGTTTTGATGACAACAGCATCGAAACAAAGTAAACCGCAATAACTCCAACCACAACTGCAATAAGCCATGGCAAATCTGCATAAAAATCAATATTTATCAGCCGTGACAGAACATCAGTTGCAACAGTATACTCATCCTGTTCAGACATAAATACGCCAATGAAACCTCCGCCTACTCCAGCCAATACAAAGATTATAACAATCTGAACAACTCTGAATACCTTGTAGCCGAATTTAAAGAAAACCGGCAGAGTCAGCGAAAATATCAGCATCGGAGCAGAAAGCGTAATAATCAGCAGAAATACAAATCTGGCAGTATTGACCAGCTCCGGCATAAATATTCTGAGCGGGGCGCACAGCAAAACCGCAAGCACACAGAATGCAGCAAAATATGACAACGAAAAAAGATACAGTCCCTGTACTGTTCCTTTGCGTCCTACCGGGAGGGTGTCACTGTAAAGCTCCCACTTGCTTCTCTCGTTATACTCAAGCATACCAATAACCATTGAGCAAAGAAACACCGGGCATATCAACACACCGTATAAATCAGCCTGTCCGGCAACGGCAATCAATAGTCCGCCAGCGGTAAAAACAACAAGATTAAACCTGAGCCCGCTCAAAAGCACCACCCAATTTTTAAGAAAAATCCCCTTCATCTCATACACTCTCCTTTGTCATAAACAGCATTATTTCCTCAATACCCGGTCGCTCGCTGACAACTCCTGCCGGCACAGTGCCGTTTGTGACAAGCGCCTCAATCTCGTATTTACCTCTCTTATATCCAATAATCCGGCTTCTTGTAAACTTTTTAAAATCCTCTTCACTGCAGTGAATCAGCAGATATTTTTCAAGCAGTACATCCTTTTCCTCACAGAATTTTAGTCTGCCCTTGTGGATAAAGGCTATATAGTCACAGATTTTTTCAAGGTCGCTTATGATGTGTGATGAAACCAAAATTGAATGTTCCTCATCTCTCGTGAATTCATTGAAAATGTCGAGGATTTCATCACGTATAATCGGGTCAAGCCCCGACGTTGCCTCGTCAAGCACCAAAAGCCTTGCTCCGTGCGACATTGCAACGGCTATTGAGGCTTTCATCTTCATACCTTTTGAAAAGCTCTTAAAGCGTTTGTTACCGGGAAGTGCGAATCTGTCGCAGTAGCTCCAAAATTGCTCACTGCTCCAATTTTTGTAGATGTTCTTCATCATTGCATTGATGTCCTTAAGCTTTACACACTCAGGAAAGCAAGGCTCATCCAGCACAACGCCGATATCCTCCTTGATTTTCTCAAAGTCCTTATCCATATTATCACAGCCAAGCACCTCAATACTTCCTCCGCTGCGTTTTATAGAATTGAAAATAAGCTTTATTATTGTGCTTTTTCCTGCACCGTTCTCACCGATAAGACCCATAACACAGCCTTTGGGCAAGTCAAGACTAATGTTGCTGAGGGTAAAACCCTCATATTGCTTTGACAAATTGATAATCTCAATCGCATTATTCATAATTAACACCATTCCTCTCCCATTAGTTCAAACATTTTGACAAGTTCACCCTTGCTTACATTACACCCCTTCGCCAATTCATATGCAATTTTTAAATGCTCCTCAATTTTTTGCAGGCTCTCCTCACGCCGCATTGCGATATTCTGCTTTGCAACAAAACATCCCCTTCCGGGTACGGTGTAAATAAAGCCGTCACGCTCAAGCTCCTCGTATGCACGTTTCGTTGTGATAACGCTTATGCGCAAATCCTTGGCAAGACTTCGTATAGAGGGAATAGCCTCGTCAGTTTTAAGCTCTCCGGATACAATCGCCGCCTTAATCTGATTGTAAATTTGCTCGTATATCGGTTCGCCGCTTGTATTCCTGATAAAGATATTCAATAAAGCACCCCCTTGCTGTGCAATGCCGTCACTTTGCGACACCGCAGTGAAATTTTGCCCGCAGGACAAGTTACGGCAGGCTTCGCCCAATCACCGATTAAATTGATTATATAAGCTTAATTACCATTTCACTGTGTATATACAGTATATACAGTTATGTACAGCTTGTCAATAGTCAATTACAAAAAAATACCGCCAAGGCAAAAAACCTCAGCGGTGAAAAAAATATCAAATTTGCATAAAGTAATAAATTTATCCTACTCTGAGAACCCTTTTCTTGAGTTTTGCGCTGTCAAAGGCAAGCGCAAAGATAATAAATGCTACCGCACTGCCGGCAGCCTGAATTGTGTTTTCCGGAATATTGCTGAGAGCTGCAACCCAAGTTGAGCCGTCAAAGAATGAGCCGACAAACCCAACCGATGCCGTAGCCTTATCAACGGCAAGCAATACAACCTTTGTAAGATAGTAGAGTGCAACTGTGATTAAGCCTGACGGAACAATCATAAGCGCATTGCGAACGGTGAGCATTTTATCGCTCTTGCAGGTAAACGGAATAGCAATAAGCATCTTAATAATAAAGGTCGGAATAACGTACTCAAAATAGCCGCCGAACAAATCGGCAAGGCTTCCGCCGATTCCTGCGCCAATCATCGCATAAGGTGTTGGCAGAAAGCACGCCATAAGATAAATCACACTGTCGCCAAGGTGAATGTAGCCGCCGCCCGGCATAGGAATCTTGACAAAGTATGTAAGCACGGTGGTCATTGCTGCAAACATAGCGGTAATAGCCATTTTCTTGAGAGCACTGTTTGTTTTGTTCATTTCTATATACCCCTTTTTGTAAACTACGGTAATAATAGCAAAATTCTGTATGCTTTAAAATGCACAGTTTACTAATTTTTTAAGGGTACAGTTTAGTCTGCAAACTCAGTTTCAAGCCGTGTATTGAGCTGTTCCCACTCCTCCATCATTTCTATTGACCTGGTATTCAGCTCCTCAAGCTTTCCCGTAAGCTCAGTTAAAAGCTCAAAGTCAGACGCACATTCGGGGTCAGACAGCTTAGCCTGAACACTCTCGCTGTCCTGTTCAAGCCTTGCAATTTCCTCCTCACAGCGCTTGACCGCCGTTTGAAGCTTGCGTTTGTTTGACGCATATTCTTTCTTCGCCTTGTAATCCATCGCCGCAGCCGTCGGCTCTTTTTTTGATTTTGACGATACCACGCCCGACTCCTCGTCGCTCTTTTCAAGGTAATCGTCATAATTGCCGATATATTCCTTTGTGCCGTTTTTCTGCAGGGTTATTATCCTGGTTGCAAGTCGGTTGATAAAATATCGGTCATGGCTGATTATCAACATTGTTCCGCTGTAATCAAGCAAGGTTTTTTCAAGCGCCTCACGTGAGGCTGTGTCAAGGTGGTTTGTCGGCTCGTCAAGAAGAAGAAAGTTTCCGCCGTCAAGCATAAGCTTTAACAGCGCAATTCTCGCCCTTTCGCCGCCGCTTAAATTCTTTATTTCCTTGAACACATCGTCACCCTTGAACAGGAACGAACCGAGAGCCGTTCTCACCTGGGTTTGCGTCATATGCGGATAATCGTTCCAAACCTCGTCAAGAGCAGTGTTTTCAAAGTGCAGGTTCTCTTGTATCTGGTCGAAGTAACCGACACGTACATTTGCTCCAAAGGTTGCAAAGCCTGAGCTTGCAGGATACTGCCCTAATAGAGTTTTAAAAAGAGTTGTTTTGCCGCATCCGTTTGCGCCGAGCAGGAAAATCCTCTCGCCCTTGCGAATATGAAGATTTACATTCTCGAAAATCTGTTTTTCTCCAAAGGATTTTGAAAGCCCCTCACATTTTAAAACATCGTTGCCCGATTCCTCCTTTGGAGTAAAACGAAAGTGAATAGTTTCAAGCTCGCTTTCCGGAATTTCGAGCTGCTCCTTTATCCTGTCCGCCTGCTTCTGCTTACTTGCGGCGGTTATAAAGTTTCGCTCTCTGCCCCAACGCTTCTGCTGCTCAACTATTCCCTCAATTCTCTTGATTTCCTTCATATCGGCAGCGTACTTGTTGCGTATTGCCTCCTGCGCTGCCTCCTTTTTTTTCATAAACTCGCTGTACGAGCCTTTGTATGATTTTATTTTTCCGTGCTCAAGCTCAATTGTACGGTTTGTTACGCTGTCAAGAAAATATCTGTCATGTGATATTACAATAACAGCACCGCCAAAGTCACGTATAAATCCCTCCAGCCAACGGCAGGAGGCTATGTCAAGGTGGTTTGTCGGCTCGTCCAGCAGCAAAAGCTTTGCGCCGCTGAGCAAAAGCTTTGCAAGGCTGAGCTTAGAAAGCTGACCGCCGCTGAGCTTTTTAATCGGCATATCAAAGTATTCATTGCCGAAACCAAGGCCATTAAGCGTTGCTGCTGTTCTGCTTTTATAAGTCAGACCTCCGTCACGTTCAAGCTGCTCACGCAGGTTCATCTGACGCTCGGTAAGCTCCTGCAAATTTCCGCTGCCAATTTCAATCCGGCGGTGCAAAGCGTCAAGCTCCTCTTCAATATCCATAATCGGCTGAAAGACCGACAAAAGCTCGTTATACACTGTGTTCTCAGGATGCTTGCAGGCATGCTGCTCCATATACCCTACTTTAGCAGCTTTAGACACAGCCACACCTCCGCTTGTCGGCTCAAGCTCGCCGCATATTATTTTAAAAAGCGTGGTTTTGCCAATTCCGTTTGCGCCAATAAAGCCTATCTTGTCACGCTCACCAACCTCAAGTGAAATTCCGCTGAAAAGTGTGCGCTCAGAAAATTCCATACCGACATTCTGAAGCGAAAGCAACGCCATATTACTCACCTCTCCTCAAAAAAACAGACAGGAGCATCATCGGCTGCCCCTGCCTGACGTAAATTAATCTCTTCCTACAAAGCCTATCTTCTTCATTGCCTTGTTAAGTGTTCTCTGTGAAAGCCTTAAGGCAAACTCTGCGCTCTTTTCAAAACATTCCTTGAGGTAAGCCTTGTCGTTGATATATAGATTGAACCTCTCCTGTATTGGGCGTAAATGCTCAACAACAGCTTCGCCGACAGCAATTTTGAAATCGCCGTAGCCCTTGCCGTCAAACTCATGCTCAATCTCATCCATTGACTTGCCTGTAACGGCAGAGTAAATTCCCATAAGATTATTTATTCCGTCCTTACCATCGGCATAGCGCACCTTAGCCTCGCTGTCTGTTATAGCACGCTTGAACTTCTTCATAATAACCTCCGGCTTGTCAAGCACAGCAACACAGCCGTTAGCGTTCTCGTCCGACTTGCTCATTTTCCTTGTCGGATCCTGCAAGGACATCACCCTTGCGCCGATTTTTGGAATATATCCGTCCGGCACCTTGAACACATTGCCATAAATTCCGTTAAAGCGCTCTGCAATATTTCTTGTAAGCTCAAGATGCTGCTTCTGGTCCGCCCCAACCGGAACCAAATCAGCCTGATAAAGCAGAATATCAGCCGCCATAAGACTTGGATATGTAAACAACCCGGCGTTAACATTATCTGCGTGCTTCGCGCTTTTATCCTTAAACTGCGTCATTCTTGAAAGCTCACCGAACTGAGTGTAGCAGTCGAGAATCCAGCCGAGCTGTGCATGGGTTGGAACATGGCTCTGAATAAAGAAAGGACTTTTTTCAACGTCTATTCCACAGGCAAGCAAAAGTGCGTAAGCCTCGTAAATATTTGCACGGAATTTTGCCGGCTCTTGTCTTACTGTTATTGTGTGCAAATCTGCAAGAGCAAAAATGCAGTTGAACTCATCCTGAAGATTAACCCAGTTTTTTAGCGCACCCAGATAGTTACCGAGCGTTATAGTGCCGCTTGGCTGAATTGCGCTGAAAATAACCTTTTTTCTCTCCTGCGCTGTTTGCTGTTCCATAAATAATACCTCCTAAGCCTGCAATCAGCTTATTTAATAAGCTCCTTTGCAAGCTCTCCCATTATTTTAATACCCTTGCAGAGCTGTTTGTCTGTTGGGGTTGTAAAGTTAATTCTGAAATTGCTGCACGGCTGTGATTCATCGGTTAAGAACGCATTTCCCGGCACAACGCAGACCTTGCGGTTGATAAGCTCCTTGCAGAAAGCCTGCATATCAATTCCATCGGGAAGTGTACATACTGTGAACAAGCCGCCTTCAATTTTATTATAGGTAACCTGCTGCGGAAGATATTGGTCAAGAAGATAAGTCGTATAGCTTGCCTTTTTGCTGTAAATTCTACGAAGCTTTTCAAGGTGCGCCTCGTAATCATATCTGTCCATAAACTCGTCAACAATAATCTGCGACCAGATATTTGTGTGAACATCCTGCCCCTGCTTGCATACAACCATCTTCTGAAAAATCGGAGTGGGCGCAACTGCAAACGCAACACGCAAACCCGGAGCTATTGTCTTTGAGAACGAGCCTGCATAGATAACTATGCCCTCGGTGTCAAAGGTTTTTATAGCAGGAATATCCTCGCCAACATAACGCAAATCGCCGTACGGATTATCCTCAATTATCAGCACATTGTACTTTTTTGCAAGCTCATATACAGCCTTCCTTTTTTCAAGGCTCATTGTAACGCCCGACGGGTTCTGGAAATTCGGGATAGTGTAGATTAATTTTACATTTTTTTCTTCCTTAAGTGCCTGCTCAAGCTGCTCTATGTTCATACCGTCGCTCTCAACGGGAACTCCTCTTAAGCGGCAGTTGTAAGAACGAAAAGTGTTTAACGAGCCGATAAAACTCGGTGCTTCGCAGATAACAACATCGTGTTCATTAATCAACGACTTTGACGCAAGGTCCATAATCTGCTGGGCACCCGATGTGATAAGTATAGAATCATCATCAGTACCTATGTTGTACTTGCTTTTCATATAAGTTTTTAGCCTTGCCCTCAGCGGTGTATACCCCTCTGTAACGCTGTACTGAAGCGAGGCTATCGGGTTTTTTCCGAGTATGTCAGCCGAAATCTCGGCAATCTCCTTGCACGGAAAAGCCTCCGGTGACGGGTTGCCGGCAGAAAGCGAGATAACCTCGGGGTCAGCGGCATATTTAAAGATTTCTCTTATAGCAGACGGCTTCAGGCTGCTTACTCTGTCAGAAAAAACATATTCCATTTTATACAGTCCTTTCAATGTATGTTGTTTTGTGCAAAAATTTTATAATAAAATTTCGTTTCAATGTGTATAAATTACCTATTTTTATATGTTACCACAAAGCGGAAGAATAATCAATAAAAAGAAGACGTGATTTTATGACTTTAAAAAAAGAAAATATATATTTTAATTCTAAATCTTGATTTTTCGTGTTAATTGTGTTACAATATCGTCTGTAATATCTGCCGGTGTGGTGGAATAGGCAGACACAAGGGACTTAAAATCCCTCGGACGAATAATCCGTACCGGTTCAAGTCCGGTCACCGGCACCAGAAAAGAAACACCTTTTGTCTAACAGACAAAAGGTGTCTTTTTTGAATAATGTTATACTAATGAAGAAGGAGGTGCTCACCGTGTTGTCAAGATTGCTTGGGAAGAAATTTAATTGTATTAGTCGTGCATGTGATATGCTTTGTTTATTCTTGGGAGAGAACTTCACTTTCACAGATACACGCGGGAAACAGTATGATGTTGCAGAGTTCTCGCTTCATTTTCAAACCCAATGGCGCTTTAGAGAAGATAAGAATATTCTTTTGGCATCCAGAGATATTTGTGAGCCCTACAGTGAAAATGTTCCCGATGATTGGCAGTATGATTTGATCGGTAGATCTGATGAAATGAGTAGTGTTTTTGATGTGCAGGCAAAAGCACTTGCCCTCAAAATGCAGGGAGCCACTGTTGCCGATTATCATATTTCTACTGTTAACGACCTGGTCATTATCTTTTCAAATGGTGTCGTTTTTGAACAGTTTACACCAGCCTCGCAAAAAGAGGAAGAGTGGCGATTGATTGACTATATTAATGACGTTCATCTCGTATGCTATGGCGAAAAGGGCGGCATTTCATAGGAATAATGTGAAAACACACGCACCTTTTCACGTTTCTTACCTATACTTATGCACCGTTATACTGTTCTTTCGCAGAAAAAGCGACTCGCTTTGACAAGTCGCTTTTTCTTTTTTTATTCTTTTTTATACAAGGTTTTAATTGAACTCAAACCTTCAAAATCACCATTGACTGTGCGCCAAGCGTTATCTTGCCGTCTTTAATCTCGGTATCGCCTATTTCAAAAGCCTTTTCACCGCTGAACTCAAACACAGCTTCGGTCTGCTCGCCCTTCGGGTTTACGGCAATAACAAAAGAACCTCTCTTGTAGATAAACGGATACTCGCCCTTCTCGGCATAAACAACCTCAAATCCGCCGTCATTACCCAAATCCTCGTTTTCACGTCTGAGCTTGATAACAGCCTTAACCGTTTCAAATATTGAGCCTTCCTTGCCTGTCTGATTTTCAACCGTCGGAGCGTCCTCGCTGCTGTCAACAGGTAAATAAAGCTTATCGCTGTCGGCTGTTGAGAAGCCAAGGTTTTTGCCGCTGTTCCACTGCATCGGCGTTCTTGAGCCTGTTCGGCTGAATCCGCCCTCCTTGCTCGGCAGGTTTTCAATATATCTCATACCGATTTCGTCGCCGTAATAAACAAACGGAACTCCCGGCATTGTCAAAATAGTAGCGTAAGCCAGACGAATAGCACGGTTATCAAGAGTTTTTGTCATCCTCGGAACATCGTGGTTGCCCGTAATAAAGCTGATATATCCGTTGCCCTTGGTCTTTTCAAGCGACCTTGTATATTCCTCGGTGAACACGGTTATATCACCGTTGCCGTCCTTGCAGTAGTAGCTTTCATCCTTGCCTGTTTCATAGTTTGTATAGCGGAACATTGTCGAGTAGCCATTTCCTCTGTGGTCGAGATAAAAGTCACAGTGGAAGCCGCCGTCATTGATTGCTCTTTCAGGGTTACACCACTCCGACACCAAAGCCGCCTCGGGGTAGTCTTTGTCAAGCATTTCTCTTATACCACGCCAAATTTTTGCTGTTGGGCGTTTGTCATCATCATTTTTAACAAGGCTGTCCGCCATATCAACACGAAAGCCGTCGCAGCCCTTATCAAGCCAGAAGCGCATAATGTCCTTTATAGCCTCAACCGTCTTTTGGCAGTCCGGATGGTCTGTCGGCAGCTGCCATGCAGGATGAGTAACATTTGCAAAGCCGTAGTTGAGAGCCGGCTGAGAGCTGAAATAATTAACAAGGTAGTTGCCATCACGCTCGCTGATACCGCACATAAGCCTGTACTTCGGCGGAGCTTCCCACACGCTGTCTGTCCATATATAGCGGTTTGAATACTCGTTTTTCTTATGCTTCTTGCTGTCAATAAACCACTGACAGGTGTCAGACGTATGACCCGGAACAAGGTCGAGCAGGATTTTTATGCCCTTTGAATGAGCGACACTGAACAGTTCAATTAAATCATCATTCGTGCCATATCTCGGCGCAACCTTTTTGTAATTGCGTACATCATAGCCTGCGTCCATAAACGGCGAATCATAAACAGGGTTAAGCCATATTGCGTTGCATCCAAGCGCCTTAACATAGTCAAGCTTTTGAATAATGCCCTGAATATCGCCTATTCCATCTCCGTTTGAATCATAGAATGACTGCGGATATATTTCATAAAACACTGCGTTTTTAAGCCACTGAGGCATATTAACTCCTCCTTTAAAACTCTGCTTAAGATAGATATTAATATTGTACCATATACATACTTATTTTAAAAGAGTTTCAGCGTTTTTATACATAATTTTTTCCTTTAAGTCCTCTTCAATCGGCAATGACATAACTTTGTTTACCGACTCCTGCTGATCCTCCCAAGGCGAATCTGTACCGAACAGAATATGAGCAGGGTCAAAGCTTTTATATATTTCTATAAGCTTGTGAGTATCCATACCCGGCTGACCTATTGAGTAGCTGGTGTCGATATATATTTCAGGATGTTCTGTAAGGTATTCAAGCACATCATCATTGTAGCGGTAGCCGCCCGAATGTGCACAAATTATCCTTGCACCCTTAAGCTCAGGCAGAACCGAAGCAAGCCGCTTTGGTGTACTGCGGTGCAGTTTTGGAAAAGATACGTCCATGCCGCTATGGATTGTTATAAGCAACCCCAAATCGGCGGCCGCACGCATTACAGCAACCATTTTGGGGTCATCAATGAAAACTCCCTGAAAGTCCGGGTGAAGCTTAACACCCTTTAGCCCCGCCTTTTTAATTCTCTCAAGCTCTTCAATATAGCCTTCTTCATAAGGATGAACCGAACCAAAGGAAACAAATCCTGCGATTTTATTGTTTTCAATAGCACAGGTATTTATGGTGTGACTGTTTCCGGGCTTTACGGCTATTGGCATCAACACGCTTTTCGCTATGCCGTACTTTCTCATTGAGCTTAAAAGGCTCTCGTTTGTGCCGTCAAGGCTCGCCCTTGTACCGCTTGATTTTTCAAGTGAAGATATCGCACCATGTGCTAATTTTGCCGGAAAGGTATGAGTGTGAAAATCAATAATCTTCATTATATCAGCTCCAAAATTTTAAAATAGGTTATTTTTGACTTCCAAAAATATTTTCTTGCACATTTTCGTATTTGACAATATTATAATAACAAGAACAGTATTACCCGCTATCGGATTTTAGGAGGCACCGTATGACAATTGATCAGCTAAGCGCTACACGCCTTGTAATAGTGCTTTCAAAAAAGGATATGGGTGTCTTTGCACTTGATTACAACAGCATATACCTTGAAAACGAGATTTTTCAAAGAGTTTTGAAAAGACTTGTCGCAATCGCCCGTGAGCGAATTACAATTCCTCTGCAAAACAAGGCGCTGCTTGTTGAAGCTATTGAGCGCTTCGACGGATGTATATTGCTGATAACGGTTCTGCCGAAGCACGGAGTAGCCGCCAAGCGGTATAAATTAAAAAGAGGCGTTGGGGAAATAATGCTTTCCTTTGCCTGCGCCGATGATTTCACCGACTGTATGGCTCAGCTGTATAAAAACGGCTTCCGACTTCTGCGTGGAGAGGCTTACCGCAATAACGGAGAATATAATCTTATAATTGCCAAAGCCTTAAAGCTTTCCTCTCGTGCTCTTGGTCTTATGTCAGAATACAGCAGTGATGTCTGCGAAAACGAGATAAAAATATCGCTCACACGCGAGCACGGCGCAAGGCTTGCCGCAGGCTTTCCCGTTATGAAAATCGGCGAAGTTTTCGCTGTCAATTCTTAAACTATATCAATACCAAAGCCCGACGCAACTGCTGCATCGGGCCTTTCGTTTATTCACACAAGGCTTTCAGTGTTTCAATAGCCTTCTTTGCATCGGGAGCTTTAAACACTCCTGTGCCCGAAACACAAACATCGCCGCCTGCCGCTGCAGCCTTAGCTATGGTTTTATCGTTTATTCCGCCGTCAAGCTCAAGGAGTATGTCTGCGCCCTGCCGTTGAGCTTCCGCCTTTATCTTTTGAAGCTTCGGAAGCATATCCTCCATAAACGACTGTCCTCCAAAGCCCGGTTCAACCGTCATAACAAGCACCATAAATATATCCTTTAAATACGGAAAAACTTCACTTGCCGCAGTGTTCGGCTTGATAACAAGTCCGGGCTTTATGCCCTTTTCTTTAATCTTCGCTATTGTTTTTGCAATATCAGACTTGCTCTCAACGTGGAACGTGATTATATCAGCGCCTGCATCGGCAAAATCATCAATATAATCATACGGGTGGTCTATCATAAGATGCACGTCAAACGGAAGCGTCGAATATGGTCTTATCGCCTTAATAACAGGTGCACCAAAGGTTATGTTCGGCACAAAATGCCCATCCATAACGTCAAGGTGAATATAGTCCGCACCGGCATTTTCCATTCTTTTTGTTTCCTCGCCCATCACCGAAAAATCGCACGATAAAATTGACGGTGCAATCTTCATCATAATCATCCTTTCAAATCTATGCTTTTTGAATCAGCGGTGCAATAATTGACGCTGCCGCCCAGAACAAAACGTAAAGCAGCAAATCAATTCCGTTTAGTCCGTTAAGTCCTGAGAACACCGAAACAGCAACAGCAATCAGCACGCCTAATGCAACAGCTAAAACCTGAATTACAATTGCTATTGAGATATTATCCTTAATTTTTATACAGCCGCTTATTGCTCTTGCAAGCGAATGTAGCTTGCCCTCTGTAGAGATAAACGCTCTTGAGCTTTCATCTCGTCTTGACATTTCATCTTTGCAGATATTTCCGAGCGTTGTCGGCAGTATTTTCACATTTCTTATAAATACGCCAAAGTCCTTTGCAACCTTAAGCTGAGAAACATTCGGGTCAGCCGTTCTGATAAGAATTGTAACGCCGTTTTTCTCAAGGCGAGAAAGCTCAGAGGCAAGCCTTTGGTCGGCGTGATATTCGGTAACAAGCATGGCAACAAGCTGTCCTGCATTTGCAAGATAGGTTATGCAGTTACTTCGGCTTTCAATTGAACTTTCCTCAAAGTCAAGGCTCGGCAGGTTGATTGAATACTTCTTCATAAGGTCACGGTTACCCAGCAGCAGTCTTTCGCCGCCAACCCAGCTTACAAGTCCCTTGCCGTCCTCATATTTTACGCTTTCAACCTCAGGCAGCTGTTCTCCCTTTTCGCTTATAACGTCCTCAAACATATAGGTCATCGGTGTATTGGCAACCTTCATAACCGCTGCGGCATTCAAAAGAGCCTTGTCGATATTGTATGTGTTAAAAGTTTTAACGCTCAAAAGCTGAACCTTGCCCCTTGGGTAAAGCTCACGGCTGTCAACCATAACCGCACTCGTTTCCGAAAAGGTTTTTACAGCAGGATAGCCTATAATCATCGCCCTGTTTTTGAGCGATTCGCCGCACAGCTTTCTCATTGGAATATTAACGGCGAGCAGGCAGCACATTGGAATTCCCATGCAAGAAACAGCGGCAAAAGCTGAAACAGCGCCGGAAGCTGTTCCTGTTGATATACCGCATATTATAGCGGCAAGCACTGCTATAACGGTTGTAATCGGCGCCATAAACGAAGCCGCACGCTCGCTTGGGTCGGGCATATATGAGAATCTGAGGAAACCCTTTAAGAATTTTGTTCTACTCTGCAAAGCAACAACAGGCTTTTCAGCGTTTGTACCGTCTATCATCTGCTGCGATACTTCCTCGTTATCATAAATCCTTGCGGCATACTTTCTGTTCGGCGAAGAAGCAAACTTGAAGTTATCCTTTATTCTGCGTACAATACAAAGCTTACCAAGATTATTAAACAGCAGAGCGACTATTGCAAGAATTGCATACAGATGCATTCCGCCGCTGAAAAACGCCTGCGGCTCAAAGAATGACACAATGCCCTGCACAAGACAGCCTACAACCGCAACCGCAACTGCCGTATCGGAATTGCCCTTGAACGCAATCAGCGGCTTAAGTCCGCCGATAACAGTGCTGTGGCAGAGTACCGCTCCGATTATAAGCAGGATAAGGCTTATAAGGCAGGTCATAATATCCGCATTCGGCATATTTTGAGTGAGCGCTGTCGGAAAATATCGTTGAATAACATAGAAAGCTAATGTTATTAAGAACAAAATTGTAAGCGTAATACAGCGGAACGAAACCTTGCGGTTATCATAATTTATCTCGGCTCTTATCGCCCTTGCATCAGACGGCTTATCGTAGTCCTCTATTACCTGATCATTCTGTGGATTCAGGTTTGTCTGAGCACGGAACTCCGAGAAATCAGCGCTGTTCTCAACATTGCCGAAGAGCACGTCCTTAATTGACCTTCTCTCCTGCTTATCCTGCGGTATTTCCCGCTGAGCGTCAATATTATTTTGCTCCTGAGCACTTTCCTTTTTGCGCCTGAGCCTTTCAGCCGATTTTTCGGGGTTGTTCATTTCCTCTTTGACAGCCCTTGAAACCTCCGAATTAAGCTCAGGTCCTTCGCTGTACATATTGGGTCTGTATTTCGCTTGTCTTATATATTCCTCATACTCACGGCGAACAACAAGCGGAATGTTTTCATTTGTAAGGCTGATTTTTTCAACTAAATCCTCGTGTATGTATTTTGGAACAACCTTACCGTTTACAACCTGTCTGCCATCAACGCTGTCTATCTTAACCTCCTGCGCAACCTCTTCAAAGGTTGCAGGCTCAGCCTTAAGCTCTTCCGCCGCCTCCTGTGCTGTTGTTTGTTCGGCAACCGGCTCAGCTATGCTGTCATTGACAACAGGCTCTGTCTTAGCAGGCTTATTTTCAATTATCGGCTCAGCGGCAGATATATCAACAAATTCTTCTTGTGCCTCTTTGCTTTCGGGTTTTATTTCTTCCGTATCCTCAGCCTTTTTATCCTTATCGCTATGCTTACCCTTCTTGCCTTTGATGCTTTCGCCATTCCAAAAGCTCTTGAATTTTCCGAGCAGGCTCTTTTTACTGTGCTTTGCCGATATTACAACATCAACCGGCGTATCCGGACCCTCGGTGACAATATTCTCATCAAGGCTTTGCTCAGGCTTGGTTTCTGTGTCTGCTTCTGTCTGGGTTTCTTCATTGTCAACCTCAGCTTCTTCCTCTTCCGGCTCTTCCTGCGGCTTCGACGGGTCAATCACCTTTAACACAGGTCTTGACACAACAGGCTTTTCCTCCTCGTCGGCATAATCTGCGTCAATTGTGTCTTCCTCGTCCTCATCAGACTGTTCGTCCTGCTCGTCTGCGTAGCTGCCGTCCTCATTCCAAATCTTTTTGATTTGCTCTATCGGAGAAGCTTTCTTTACTGTCTCGGCTTGCTCGTCCTCGTCAGCTTCAACGTCGGGTTCTTCGCTGTCTATTACATCTGTATTTTCTTCCTCGTCAAGCTCCTCGTCTTGCATAAACTCCTCAGAACCGAGCGACGGTCTTAAAAACGAATGTATTCTGCCGGAAATTTCTGAGAAAATTCCGCCCTTTCCTTCAATCTTGTAATCGGTGTCATAATCAAACACCTCGGAGCCTTCCTGCGCCTGTGCTTTATCACGCTGCTTTGGGGCATAGTCGGACAAATCGTCATACTTTACGCTTGACTTTATCCACTCTGACTTTTCCGCTTCAACCTCGGCTTCGATTTCCTCTTCGGTTACCTCTTCTTCATCAATGCTCTTATTCTTTATATCCTCACCGTTCCAAAACGCCTTAATCTTTTCAATCAATGACGGTGATTTTTCGCTTTTATCGCTGTTATCCTCGACTGCCGTATAGTCAGCTTCTTCGTCAGACTGTGTACCATCCTCTATTTCTTCTGTATCATCTTTTTCCTCAATATTCACATCAGCATCATTATAAGGCTCTTCGTCGTTTTCCGCATCAGTTTGTTCTTCCTCGGCGACTTGCTCCTGCTCGTCCTCGTCAAACACAGACGGATCGAAGTCCGGATCAAACTTTTCTTCAAAATCCTCTGAGCCTGTCCAGAAAGCCTTTAGCCTGCCAATAAAACCCGGTTTCTTTTGTTCATACTCGCTGTTGTAATATTCCTCCTGCGGCTCATTCTCTGCTTCATCAACATTAGCTTCTTTTTCAGCTTCGGACTCTTCCTCGGCTTCAACCTCGTCATATTCTGAGCTGTCTACTGTTTCCTCCTGAGATTCCTCTGTGCCCTGTATGGTGATATCATCATCAAATTCGTCATCATACTTGCTATCGTCATACTCATACTCGTCAAACGTATTATCTTCGCTACCGCCGCTTAGCGCAAAATCATCGTCAAGCTCCTCCGGCAGTATAGGCTCGGAATCTATATCATCCTGCTCGTCAAAATATTCTTCTTCAAATACTTCCTGCGGCTGTTCATTATTATATGTATGGTCAGCTTCATATTCAGCTTCGGTAATATTTTCGTCATCTTCTTCAACGGGTGAAGGCTCGTCCTTAACAGCGTCATTTTCTCTTTCTTTTTCCCCTATGAAAAGACCAAAGCTGTGCTTACTCTTTTTATCTTTCTTTTTCTTCTTGCTATTCACGCTGTTGTCTGAGTCTTTTTCCGCATCAATGCTCGCCATAAGCTCGGCAATTTTCTTTGCCTCTTCGCTTTGCGCCTCAGATTGCTGTGCCTGATATTCACGCCCAAAGCTTGAAATATCTATTGTTTCCTCTTCCTCGCTGTGCTGCGACGGCTGATAAAAGTCCTCTCGAAAATCGTCCGGCCCGCCCTTGCCGAATTTATTATTTCGCTTATCGTTTTTCCGACTCATTTTATCATCCCTTTCTGCATTAATAGTCTTGTCTTTGACGTGCAAACTCATACATTAAAACACCTGCCGCAACAGATGCGTTCAGCGAATTAATCCTGCCTTTCATCGGCAGTGAAATAATACAATCGCATTTTTCCCTTACAAGCCTGCCAATACCCTTACCCTCGTTGCCTATAACAAGAGCCGCTGCTCCCTTAAGGTCAGCCTTGCAGTAGCATTGACCGTCCATATCTGCGCCGTAAATCCAAACGCCGTTTTCCTTGAGCATATCTATGGTTTGCGCTATATTTGTAACCCTTGCAACGGGAACATATTCAAGCGCCCCTGCCGATGCCTTATCTGCTGTAAAGCTCAGTCCTGCGCTGCGGCGCTTTGGTATTATAACGCCGTGGACTCCGGTACATTCGGCAGTTCGTATTATTGCACCGAGGTTGTGTGGATCCTCTATTTCATCAAGAATTATAATAAACGGCGGTTCGCCCTTTTCTTTGGCTATATCAAGAATATCCTCAACGCTTGAATACTCCTTTGCCGATGCAAAAGCAACAACGCCCTGATGCGTCTGTCCGCCGCTCAGAAAATCAAGCTTTTTTGCGTCAACCTCTTTAATAACGGCACCGCCTTTTTTCGCCTTTGCTATTATCGGAGAAAGCGAACCCGAAGCGCCCTTTGCCACAAATATTTTGTCAATCGGTCTGCCGCTTCTTAGTGCCTCGCTGACGCAGTTTCGTCCGATTATTATATCGTTGCCATTCTTACGGTTTTCGTCCATAATCAACCTCCAACAGCTTTTGATACACAACCACAGTCAAAAGCCAATAAAAACCCAATTATTCTTTATTATACCACAAGATTACAAAAAAGTAACTATTTTTTTGCACAAAAGCAAAATCTTTACATTTTAATACAATTATAGGATTTTATTCCGTTGACAAGCGACAAAACAAATGCTTTAATATAATTAACAATATAAAGGGAGTGATCGTATGAGCATACAAGACGAGCTTGAAAGATTGATGACAGACGCAAAGCAGGACAAAAGTCTTAGAAATAAGCTTGTATCCGCAGGACGGACAGACGACCCGATGAATAGCTTTTGCGACGTCTGCTTAAGCAATGGGTACGAAATTTATCTGGGCGAGCTTTTTGCCTACGGTCAGGATATGAACGATTCAAAGCTCAGAAGTGTAAACGGTGGCGGCGTAAACGCAATTGACGGCTGGGACGACACCTTCGGTATGCTTATTAAAGAGCTTGAGGAAATGGAAGATTAACAGGAGTGATATAAATGGCAAAAGGAGCAAACCAAAAGCTTAAATGCCTGTACCTTGCCAAAATTCTGCTTGAAAACACAGACGAAGAAAACGCTATGACAATGAGCGATATTTTGGCGGCTCTTGCTATGAACGGTATAAAGGCAGAACGAAAAAGCATTTATGATGATTTAGAGGCTCTGCGTGTTTTCGGCATTGATGTTGTGGCACGCAAGGGTAAAAGCTACGAGTATTTTATCGGCAAGCGTGACTTTCAGCTTGCTGAGCTTAAGCTTCTTGTTGATGCCGTTCAATCGTCAAAGTTTATAACCGAGCGTAAATCAGAGCAACTTATAAAAAAGGTTGAGCAGCTTGCCAGCAAAAAGCAGGCAGAGCAGCTGCAAAGGCAGATATGCATTAAAAACCGTGTTAAAACTATGAACGAGAGCATCTACTATAACGTAGATAAAATTCACACTGCTATTTCAAACGGCTGCAAGATATGCTTTAAATACTTTGAGTGGAAGGTATCCTTTACCGGCGGCGAAAAACTAAAAAAGCAGCTCAAAAGAAACGGCAGCAACTATATAATCAGCCCTTGGGAGCTTACCTGGGACGATGAAAATTATTATCTCATCGGCTATGACAGTCTTAGCAAAATGATTAAGCACTACCGTGTTGACAAGATGATGTCGATTGAGCTGTCACCCGAAAAGAGAGATGGACAGGAGCATTTTAACAGCTTCAATCTAAGTGATTACCAGAAGAAAACCTTTTCTATGTTCGGCGGCAAAGAGGAAAAGGTGACAATGCAGTTTTCTAATAATATGATAGGCGTTGTTGTTGACCGCTTCGGCAAAGATATTATTATTTCTAAATGCGATGAAAACAGCTTTCAGCTTACAGTGGGCGTTAACGTAAGCCCTCAGTTTCTTGGCTGGATATTCGCACTCGGCGATGATGTAAAAATTCTTTCTCCGAAATCGGTTGTAGCACAGATGAAAAAGCAGAGCAAAAAGGTTTCAAAGCTTTACAAAGACAAAGAGAAAAAGTAACTTGGCAACACCGTTTGCCGGCAGGCGCAAAATTACTTGAAAATTAAAAATTTTTGTGCCATAATCTAACAGAAAAATTTAATAATGACACATAAACGACACAAGTGGTGCCATGCACATAAATCTGATTACGGTTGCTATGTATTATTCCATATTTCAGCTTTATCTGCATAACTACTTGTGTTTTTTTGTGCCAAAATGAAAGGAAGAAATTTATGCCGAGAAATCAATTTCAGAGAATGGTGTTCGCCTTTGCACAGTAGTTGTTACAGTTCACGCCTATGTATTTTATAGCCTTTATGTTGTCAACGGAAGCACTCTGATGACAATCACCGGTACAAAATTACCTCGTCAGGGTCAAGCCGAGTTGATATGCACCCCAAAAGTTAGACACTTTTGGAGGTGCATATTTTTATGGGTAAAACAGGAAGAAAAAACAAAGTATATAGTGCAGAATTCAAAATAGGTGTTATAATGGATATGCGAGAACACCAT